>NZ_JBIBHN010000005.1:0-398892 GCF_042957035.1 Streptomyces sp. NPDC008137
GGTGTGGGCCGGCGGGGGTGGGGGGGTTACATGACTGTCAGTCGGCGTCCGACCCCATCGCGACGTTCCGAGGACGGACACCCCCCGGCGCGGCCCCGACCCCCCCACCCACCCGGCGACAACGACTACGGCGCGTCCCCGGCCTTCGGTTCCTCTCCCGTCGCGAGGCGGCTGTGCGTGCGGCCGTACAGGAAGTAGACAAGGAACCCGGCGGCCATCCAGATCCCGAACCGGACCCACGTCTCGGCGGGCAGGTTGATCATCAGCCAGAGCGAGGCGCCCACCGACAGGATGGGGATGACCGGCACCCACGGGGTCCGGAAGGCCCGCGGCAGATCGGGGCGCGTCCTGCGGAGGATGATCACACCGATCGCGACGACCACGAAGGCGAACAGCGTGCCGATGTTCACCAGCGCGGCGAGTTCGGTCAGCGGTGTGAAGCCCGCCAGCACCGCGATGATCACGCCGAGCAGGATCGTCGGCCGGTGCGGGGTCTTGAACCGCGGGTGCACACGGGAGAAGAACCGCGGCAGCAACCCGTCACGGCTCATCGCGAAGAACACCCGGGTCTGGCCGAGGAGCAGGATCATGCACACGGTCGTCAGACCGACCGCGGCCCCGAAGCTGATGAAGCCCGCGAACCACGGATGCCCGGTCGCCTTGAACGCGTCGGCCAGCGGCGCGTCGACCGACAGCTCGCTGTAGTGCTGCATACCGGTGACGACGATCGACACGAGGACGTACAACGTCGTGCAGATCACGAGCGAGCCCAGGATGCCGCGCGGCATGTCACGCTGCGGGTTCTTGGTCTCCTCCGCGGCCGTGGCCACGACGTCGAAGCCGATGAACGCGAAGAACACGACGGAGGCGGCGGTGAAGATGCCCATCACGCCGAAGTTGGACGGCGCCCAGCCGAACATGAGCTGGATCAGCGGGGAATCCAGACTGGAACCGGCCTCGACCGGCTTCTCCTTCGGAATGAACGGGTCGTAGTTCTTGCTCTCGATGAGGAACGCGCCCGCGATGATCACCACGAGGACGACCGTCACCTTGATGGCGACGACGACCGACGTGATCCGCGCGGACAGCTTCATGCCGATCACGAGGATGCCGGTGAGGACGAGGACGAGCGCGGCGGCGAGGATGTCGAAGCCGAAGGCGTCGGCGCCCTCACGGCTGCCCAGGCCCGCCGGCATCGTCCAGCCCGCGTTCTCCATGAGCGACTGGATGTAGCCCGACCAGCCGACGGCCACCACCGCCGTCCCCAGCGCGAACTCCAGAACCAGGTCCCAGCCGATGATCCAGGCGGTCAGTTCACCGAGGGACGCGTACGAGAACGTGTAGGCGGACCCGGCGACCGGGACCGTGGACGCGAACTCGGCGTAGCAGAGTGCGGCCAGGGCGCAGGCGACGCCGGCCGCGACGAACGCCAGGGCCGTCGCGGGCCCCGCGTTGTCCTTGGCGACAGTGCCGGTGAGTACGAAGATGCCGGTGCCGATGATCACGCCGACGCCGAAGACGGTCAGATCCAGCGCGGACAAGGACTTCTTCAGCGCGTGTTCTGGCTCCTCGGTGTCGAGGATGGACTGCTCGACCTTCTTCGTCCGGAAGAGGGTGCTGCTCACGGGGTACCTCCCACGCTCGTCGTCCTCGACATGATCGAGAGGTGGCACCATCCGTATGCCCCGGCACGGACGCATTCACGCCAATGGGCCGGTTCCACCACCCTCATGGTGGGGAAACCGGCCCATCCGAACCTGTTCGGCCGTGTCAGTCGCGCACGGAGTCGACGGACTCCACGGCATCGCCCTCGTAGCGCCCGTCCAGCTTGGCGACCAGCCCGGTCACCTGCCGGGCGATGTCCGGCGCGGTGAGGCCGATCTCGGCGAGGATCTCGGCACGCGTGGCGTGGTCGAGGAAACGCGGCGGGATGCCGAAGTCACGCAGCGGCACGTCCACGCCCGCGTCGCGCAGCGCCTGCGCGATCGCCGACCCCACGCCCCCGACCCGGCTGTTGTCCTCGACGGTGACGACCACGCGGTGCCGCTCGGCGAGCGGGGCCATGGCCTCGTCGACGGGCTTGACCCAGCGCGGGTCGACGACGGTGGCGGAGATGCCCTGCTTGTCGAGCAGTCCGGCGATCTCCAGGCACATCGGTGCGAGCGCGCCGACCGAGACCAGAAGCACGTCCGGCCGGTCGGTGCCGGGCTCGCGCAGCACGTCCATGCCGCCGACGCGGCCCACGGCGGGCACGGCGGGGCCGACGGCGCCCTTGGAGAAGCGGACCACGGTCGGCGCGTCGTCGACCGCGACGGCCTCACGCAGCTGCGCGCGCACCTGGTCGGCGTCCCGCGGCGCGGCGAGCCGCAGCCCGGGCACGACCTGCAGGATCGACATGTCCCACATGCCGTTGTGGGAGGCCCCGTCGGTGCCGGTGACACCGGCCCGGTCCAGCACGAAGGTGACACCGCACTTGTGCAGGGCCACATCCATCAGCACCTGGTCGAAGGCACGGTTGAGGAACGTGGCGTACACCGCGAACACGGGGTGCACTCCGCCCGTCGCCAGACCGGCCGCCGAGACGGCGCCGTGCTGCTCGGCGATGCCGACGTCGTAGACCCGGTCGGGGAAGCGCTTGGCGAACTTCTCCAGGCCCACCGGCTGGAGCATGGCCGCCGTGATGGCGACGATGTCCTCGCGCTCCTTGCCGAGTTCGACCATCTCGTCGCCGAAGACGGAGGTCCAGTCGGCGCCGGAACTCTTGATCGGCAGGCCGGTGTCGGGGTGGATCTTGCCGACGGCGTGGAAGCGGTCGGCCTCGTCCTGGAGGGCGGGCTGGTAGCCGCGGCCCTTCTCGGTGAGGCAGTGCACGATGACCGGCCCGCCGAACCGCTTGGCCTTGGCGAGCGCGGACTCCAGGGCCTCGACGTCGTGCCCGTCGATCGGGCCGACGTACTTCAGGCCGAGGTCCTCGAACATGCCCTGCGGGGCGATGAAGTCCTTCAGGCCCTTCTTGGCGCCGTGCAGGGTGTCGTAGAGCGCCTGGCCGACGACGGGGGTGCGCTCCAGCACCTCCTTGGTGCGGGCGAGGAACCGCTCGTAGCCGTCCGTCGTCCGCAGCGTCGCGAGGTGGTTGGCGAGGCCGCCGATGGTCGGCGCGTAGGACCGCTCGTTGTCGTTGACGACGATGACGAGCGGGCGTTCCTTGGCGTCGGCGATGTTGTTCAGCGCCTCCCAGGCCATGCCGCCGGTCAGGGCGCCGTCACCGATCACCGCGACCACGTGGTCGTCGCGGTCCTTGATCTGGTTGGCCTTGGCGATGCCGTCGGCCCAGCCGAGGACGGTCGAGGCGTGCGAGTTCTCGATGACGTCGTGCTCGGACTCGGCCTGCGAGGGGTAGCCGGACAGGCCGCCCTTCATCTTGAGCTTGGAGAAGTCCTGACGGCCGGTGAGCAGCTTGTGGACGTAGGACTGGTGGCCGGTGTCCCAGAGCACCTTGTCCCTGGGCGAGTCGAAGACCCGGTGCAGGGCGATGGTGAGCTCCACCACGCCGAGATTGGGGCCGAGGTGACCACCGGTCTTGGAGACCGCTTCGACGAGGAAGCTCCGGATCTCCTCCGCCAGCTGGTTCAGCTCCTCCAGGCTGAGCCGGTCCAGATCGCGCGGTCCCCTGATACGGGTCAGCAGCGGCACCCGTGCCTCCTTGCAGTAGAGCTGATCAGTTGCCGGGCGTGTCGAGTCTAATGTTCCGCCCCGGAGGACCGCGCCGAGGCCGTGGGGGATACATCACGCATTCGGCTGTACCCAACTTGTGCCACACCTACTACACAACTGTGCCCGGCACCTCACAGTGCCGGGCACAGACATGTACCTCAGGGGCGCGGGGAACTGCGCGGCAAGCCACGACGCATCCGCAGCCGCCCGCCCGGCGCAGCACCCACGGCGCTACGCGCGCCCAGCGGTCTTCTGCGTCTTGCGCGTCACCGCGTCGATCACGACCGTGGCCAACAGCACACCACCGGTGATCATGTACTGCACCGGAGAGGCGATGCCCTCCAGGGCGAGCCCGTACTGGATCGACACGATCACCAGCACGCCGAGCAGCGCGTTCCAGGTCCGGCCGCGACCACCGAACAGCGACGTACCGCCGATCACCGCCGCGGCGATCGCGTTCATCAGCAGGTCACCGCCGCCCGCGCCCTGGTTCGCCGCGGCGATCTTCGACGCGATGAACAGACCGCCCACCGCGGCGAACGTCCCGGAGATCGCGAACACCGAGATCCGGATCAGCTCCACGTTGATGCCGGCCCGTCGCGACGCCTCGACGCTGCCGCCGAGCGCGAACACCTTGCGCCCGTACGCCGTACGACGCAGCACGAAGTCCGTGACCAGCAGCACCACGATGAAGATCACCACGGCCAGCGGCAGGCCCTTGTACTGGTTGAAGACGATCGCGACGGCGAAGGCCAGGACCGCGAGGAGTGCCGTCCGCACCACCGTCTCGCTCAGCGGCTGCGACGGCACGCCCGCGGCCTCGCGCCGCCGGTTGCCGAGGAAGGAGCTGAGGAAGTACCCGGCGGTCACCACCGCGGCCAGCCCGTAGGCGGCGGCCACGTCGGAGAAGTAGTAGCTGGTCAGCTGGGCCACGACCCCGTCCGGGTCGAGGTTGATCGTGCCGTTGTCGCCCAGGATCTGGAGCATGAAGCCGTTCCAGAACAGCAGGCCGGCCAGCGTGACGGCGAAAGCGGGGACGCCGACCTTCGCGAAGAAGAAGCCGTGCAGCGCGCCGGCGACCGTGCCGGTGACGATGGCCAGCGCGAAGGCCAGCCACTCGTTCATGCCGTTGGTGACGTTGAGCACGGCGAAACTCGCGCCCGCGACACCGCTGACCGAGCCCACCGACAGGTCGATCTCGCCGAGCAGCAGCACGAACACGATGCCGACGGCGATCATGCCGGTGCCGACCATCGCGACGGACATGTCGGACAGGTTGCCCGCGGTGAGGAAGTTGGAGTTCAGACTCTGGAAGATGATCCAGATGATGGCCAGGCCGACGACCACGGGGATGGAGCCCAGGTCACCGGACTTCATCTTCCGCTTGAACTCGGTGACATAGCCCGCGAAGCCCTGCTCGCGCACCAGCAGCCGGGGGTCGACGACAGTGACGGCGGCCTTGGCCGCCTCGGGGTTCGCCACGACGTGGTCTTCGGGGGCTCCCGGAGCCGCGGAGGTCTTGTCGATGCTCACTTGGAAACCTCCCCGTTCGTGCGCGCCGCACGGCGGGTCACGGCGTTGTCGGTGGCGCCGGTGATGGCGGAGATGATCTCTTCCTGCGAGGTCGACTTGACCTCGAAGATGCCGTTGTTGCGCCCGAGGCGCAGCACGGCGACCTTGTCCGCGACGGCCTTGACGTCGGCCATGTTGTGGCTGATGAGGATGACGGCGTGGCCGCGCTCGCGCAGCCGCTCGACGAGGTCGAGGACCTGGGCGGTCTGCTCGACGCCGAGGGCGGCGGTGGGCTCGTCGAGGATGACCAGCTTCGGCTCGCCGAGCATGGACCGGGCGATGGCCACGGTCTGGCGCTGGCCGCCGGAGAGCGAGGCGATCGGGATGCGCACGCTCGGGATGCGGATCGACAGCGTGTGGAGGAGCTCGCGGGAGCGGCGCTCCATCTCCACCTCGTCCAGGACGCCGCGCTTGCGGATCTCCCGGCCCAGGTAGAGGTTGCCGACGACGTCGATGTTGTCGCACAGCGCGAGGTCCTGGTAGACGGTCGCGATGCCCAGGTTCTGGGCGTCGTGCGGCTTGTTGATCTGGACGGACCTGCCGTCCCATTCGATGACGCCCTCATCGATGGGGTGCACGCCGGCGATCGTCTTGACCAGCGTGGACTTTCCGGCTCCGTTGTCGCCCACCAGGGCGACCACCTCACCGGCGTGGACCTCAAGCTCTACGTCGGTGAGCGCCTGTACGGCACCGAACCGCTTGGAGACCCCGCGCAACGCCAGCACGGGCGTAGCGGACACGTGAACCATCTCCTTCGCCGCCTGACCGGCGGGAGGTTGTGCAGAGAGTGTGGGAGGAGTGATCACTCCGGCGCCCCGCGTAGCTTGCGGGGCTGGTGTGCGGGGCGCCGGAGGAACTCGGGGTGCCTACTTGAGGCCGATCTTGTCGCACGCGGCCTTGTACTTGCCGGTGCAGATCTCGCTCACGGTGTAGATGCCGTCCTTGATGACGGTGTCCTTGATGTTGTCCTTCGTCAGCGAGACGACCGGGACGAGGACGGAGGGGACGGCCTTGGTGGTCGGGCTGTCGACCTTGTCCTTGGCGATGGAGTCGAGCGACTTGCCCTGGGCGAGCGCGACGGCCATCTCCGCGGCGACGTCGGCCTCCTGCGGGTAGGGCTTGTAGACGCTCATGTACTGCTCACCGGTCACGATGCGCTGCACACCCGCGAGTTCGGCGTCCTGGCCGGTGACCGGGACGTCGGCGATGCCGGCGGCCTTCAGGGCCGTGATGATGCCGCCCGCCATGCCGTCGTTGGCGGAGTAGACGCCGACGATCTTGTCCTTGCCGAGGGCGGAGATGGCGCCTTCCATGTTGGAGTTGGCGTTCTCCGGCTTCCACTCCTTGGTGTCGTACTCGCGGCCGACCTTCACCTTGCCGTCGAGGACGGAGTGCGCGCCCTTCTTGAAGAGGGCGGCGTTGGGGTCGGTGGCCGACCCGTTCATCATGACGATCTGGCCGTCCTTGGCCTTGGAGCCCAGGGCCTTCAGCAGGGCCTCGCCCTGGGTCTTGCCGACGGTCACGTTGTCGAACGAGGTGTAGGCGTCGATCGGGCCCTCGGCCAGGCGGTCGTAGGCGACGACGGGGATGCCGGCGTCCTTGGCCTTCTTCACCGAGCCGGCGATGGCCTTGGAGTCCACCGCGTCCACGATCAGCACGTCGACCTTGTTGGAGATCATCGTGTCGACCTGCTGGTTCTGCTTGGCCGCGTCCTGGTTGGCGTTGGCGTAGACGACCTCGCCCTTGTCGCTCGTGAGTTCCTTGACCTTCTTCTCGATGAGCACCCGGTCGAACTTCTCGTAGCGCGCGGTCGCGTTCTCCGGAAGGAGCAGGGCGACCTTGATGTCGTCGCCCTTCTTGGCGGACCCGGACCCGGTGGAGTCGGCGTTGTCGCCGGACTCCTTGGCGCTGCCACAGGCAGCAAGCGAAACGGCCATCGCACCGGCGGCAATCGCAACGGCGGTGCGACGCATACGCGTGTTCACTTCAGAAACCTCCCTGACGAGGCCGCGACATTGCGGCCGAGGTGGCTGGAAGTCAACTCGGCCACACGTGCGACGTCAAGAAGTAAATCCTTAACGAGATGGCAACGGTGCCATCCGTTCTCTAAGTGAACGCGGGTGCGGCTGTCTGCAGCACGCCAGGGGCAGTTCCGTCCAAAAGCGTTGAATCGCCCATCTCGCTGAGGGCGAGAGCGAGCGCTCCGAGGACCTCCGCACGGCCTCCGAGGGCGCCCGGGAGGACGGACAACTGGCGTGCGGCGCTGGGGATCGCGTAGCGCCCGACCGACTCCCGGATGGGCCCGAGGACCAGCTCACCGGCCTCGGCGAGATCACCGCCGAGGACCACGCGGCTCGGGTTCAGCAGATTGCAGAGGTTGGCCACGCCGCTGCCGATGTGGCGGCCGACGTCGGCGACCACCCGACGGCAGCCCGGGTCTCCGTCCCGTGCGAGGCGCACGACGCCTTCCATCGTCAGGTCGGTGCCGTGGCTGGACTGCAGGAGCGGGAGCACGTAGCGCGCGGCCGCGAAGGTCTCCAGGCAGCCGCGGTTTCCGCAGCGGCAGACGGGGCCGGCTTCATCGAGGGTGATATGCCCGATTTCTCCGGCGGTGCCGCCTGGGCCGCGGTAGATCTTGCCGTTGATCACCAGGCCTGCGCCGACACCGCTGGCGACCTTGATGTACGCCAGGTCGCGCACCCCGCGGCCGCTGCCCCAGACCATCTCGCCGAGGGCGCCGAGGTTGGCGTCGTTGTCGACGTGCACGGGGACGCCGAGGCGGCCGCGCAGTTCCTCGGCGGGCTTGGTGCCGGTCCAGCCGGGCAGGATGGCGGTCGAGCCGAGGGTCCCGGACTCGACGTCGATGGGGCCGGGGACGCCGAGGCCGACGCCGGCGATCTTGGAGCGGTCGACGCCGGTGGCCTCGATCAGGCGGGTGACCAGTTGTTCCGCCCGGTCGAAGCCCTGGGTCGAGGAGGCGTCCACGTCCAGTGGCTCGGACTCCTCGGCGAGCACCTGGTGGGCGAGGTTCCCGACCGCGACGCGCAGGTGGGTGTGCCCGAAGTCGACTCCTATGACGATCCCGGCGTCGCCGCTCAGCGACACGCTGCGGGCTCGGCGCCCGCCCGCGGAGGTGGGCGTGACCTCGACGGTTCCGCCGTCCTTCAGTTCCCGGACGATGTTGGAGACCGTCGCCGCGGACAGGCCTGTCGTCCGCGCGATCTCGGCCTGGGTGAGGGAGCCCGCCAGACGCACGGCTCGTACGACCCGCTCCAGGTTGGCTCGGTGCAGCGACGACTGCGACCCCGGAGTCTCCACGACGACCTCCTGCGCGCGGGGCCGCTTCGATGAGACCCCGTCCATGTCCAACTAGTGAACTCTAAGCTGAGCTGTTCGGGTCGCCTCCCGTCAAGAGGTTGAACCGATTCCGGGGTGTGTACGGGTCGTCGCGGAGTGCTATGTGGGGGTACGCGCTTGCTGTGGGTGGGGGGTCGGGGCCGCGCCGGGGGGTGTCCGTCCTCGGAACGTCGCGATGGGGTCGGACGCCGACTGACTGTCCGTTGACGCGACAACCGCTGCGGGCGAACACCCCCCGACACGGCCCCTTGCGTCCGTCCGGCGGGTGCGGGCCGCCCCAGCTGACGCCGCCAGCCCCCGCGCCGCCCTAGCTGCGGGCATGCGTGCCTCCCCCAGTGCCTCAAGGGCCTGGGAGGTGCCCCCATGGGCGGCACGGGTGGGCGGTGGGGGTCCCCCCGCTCGAGCGAAGCCGAGAGTGGGGGGAGGCACCTCGTCGCGCCGAGTTGCGCACCCCCCGGCCTCATCCGACGTTGGCCCGTGCTACTTCAGCGCCCCCGCAGTCAACCCCTGCACCACCTGCCGCTGGAAGATGATGTACGCGGCCAGCACCGGCAGCATCGCCATCACCAGGCCCGCGAAGAGACCCGACCAGTCGCCCTTGTAGCCCTGGCTGACCGCCAGCTGCACGAGGCCCTGGGTGAGGACGCGCTTGTCCGGGTCCGTGTTGAGGACCGTGGGGAGCATGTACTGGTTCCACTGGCCCAGGAAGTTGAAGATGCCGACGCTGATCAGGCCCGGCTTGGCCATGGGGAGCATGATCTGGAAGAACGTACGGCTGTGGGAGGCGCCGTCGACGAAGGCCGCCTCGGCGATCGATGTCGGGAGCGTGCGGAAGAACGCCGTCAGGAAGAACACGGTGAACGGCAGCGAGTAGGCGATGTAGACCAGGATCAGCCCGTGGATGGTGTTCAGCAGGCCCATGTTGTTCACGACGTAGAACAGCGGGACCAGCGCGAGCATGATCGGGAAACTCATGCCGCCGATGAAGAGGAAGTAGATGAAGCGGTTGCCCGGGAAGTCGAAGCGGGCCAGGACGTAGGCCGCCATCGAGCCCAGGACCAGGGTGCCGATGAGTGAACCGCCCACCACGAGGACCGTGTTGAGGAAGTAGTCGCTCATGTTGGCCTGGGTCCACGCCCGCGACCAGTTGTCGAAGTGCAGGGTGTCCGGCAGCGACCAGGGCGAGGAGAAGATGGACCGGTCGTCCTTGAAGGACGTCATCACCGCCCACAGCAGCGGCATCACCACCATGAACGCCCAGATGACCAGGACGCCGTGGGAGAAGACGTTGAGGGCCGTGCCCTCCTTTTTCGTCTTCGGTGGCGGGCCCGGCGGGGTGTCCTGCTTGGTGACGGGCGCGCCGGACTCGGCCGGGAGAGGAGCGGGGGTTTCGGTCGTCTTCATTGATCAGTACTCCAGCCGCTCGCGACGGCCCAGCCGCATCACCACGGCGGCGAAGGCCAGCGTGACGACGAGCAGGGCTACACCGATGGTGGTGGCATAGGCGGCCTGCCCGTCACGGAACGCCTTCTGGTACACGTACAGGACCATGACGGTGGTCGAGTAGTCGGGGCCGCCCGGCCCGGTCGTCATGATCTGCACGACCGCGAACGACTCGGCGCCCAGGGCGAGGATGCCCATGTAGACCCAGCCGGACTGCACGGTGTCCCAGAGCAGGGGCAGGGTGACCCGGAAGAACGTGGTGACGCGGTTCGCGCCGTCCAGCAGTGCCGCCTCGTACATCTCCGCCGGGATGGAGGCCATGCCGGCGGAGAAGAGGACGACGAAGAAGCCGACCGTGGACCAGACGAGGACCCCCATCACGGCCCAGAGGGCCAGGTCGGGGTCGCCCAGCCACAGGGGCTGGACGTCGTCGAGGCCGATGCCGCGCAGGAGCGAGTTGATCGCGCCGCTGTCCGGGTTGTACGCGAACGCGAACAGCAGCGCGACGATGGCGATGGAGAGGACCTGCGGGAAGAAATAGACGATCTTGTAGAAGGAGGAGCCTCGGACGCCGGTGACGACCGGGCCGTTTCTCCGTTTTCTGCCGCCCACGTTGATCATGAAGGCGAAGAACAGGGCGAGGCTGATCGTCACCACCGGCAGCAGGAGGGCGAACAGCAGGCTGTGCTGCAACGATTTCCAGAAGATCTCGTCGTCGAGCATCCGGCTGTAGTTGTCGAAACCGACCATCTTGAATTCGGGGCTCAGGCCGGTCCAGTCCGTGAACGAGTAGTAGATGGACTGGATGAACGGCCAGACCACGAAAAGCGCGTACAGGCCGAGGGGCAGCGCTAGGAAGCCCACGATGAACCGGTACTTGCCGTGCTGCATCGCCACTCCGGTGCCGTTGCGGAAAATGGGTTTCCGGTGCTGTTACTGGTGCTTGTAGTGCTTGACGGAGTCGTCCTTGGCGGTCTCGTCGGCGAAGGCCTGGATCTTCTTGATGGCCTCGGCCGGAGTGAGGCGGCCGGCCATCATCTCGCCCAGGCCCGACACCCCGATCTTCTCCTTCTGCAACTGCACGTACCAGTCCTGCATACGGGGGTTCACCACGTTCTCGCCGGCCAGTTCCAGCGCCGCGACGCCCGACTTCAGACCGGGGGTGAGGGTGATGCCGTCGGTGCCGCCGTTGTACGCGGTCAGCGACTTCACCTTGCTGGTGAAGTTCTTCGAGGACGCCTCGCTGAGCATGATGCGCAGTTGCTCCATGCCACCGGCCGCGTTCTTCGCCTTGGCCGGGACGATGAACGGCTCGCCGCCGGAGGCCCAGATGGTGCCGAAGGGCAGCTTGTCGGAGGAGTCCAGGCCGGTGGGCGCGGAGACGGACAGGTCGAAGTCCTTCGGGATGACGCTGGCGGACTCGTTCTCCACCCAGGAGCCGTTCGGGATGAACAGCGCCTTGCCCTGGGCCCACGCGGTCTGCGACTGGATGTGGTCGAGACCCGGGGTGCCCTTGAGGACGTAGCCCTTCTTGTAGAGCTCGTAGTAGGCCTCGAAGCAGGCCTTGACGGCCGGGTGCTTCCAGGCGTTCGGCTCCAGGTTGTCGATGGCGTCGAGGACTTCGACGCCGCCGACCTTGCCGATCATCGGGTAGAGGGAGAAGGGGAGGTAGTACGGGTACTTGCCCGCGTACGTCCAGCCCGCCATGCCCTTCTTCTTGGCCTTCGCGCAGACCGCGAGCATCTGGTCCCAGGTCTGCGGGTACTCCGCGTCGAGCGAGTCCAGGGCCTTCTGCGAGTACCAGACGCCGTAGACCGTGTAGGCGTAGTACATGATCCAGACCGGGTCGCCGTCCAGCTGGCCCATCTCCACGATGCCGGGGCGCAGTGTGTCGCGGACCTTCTTGTCCGGGTCGTCGTAGGAGGGCGCGTCCAGCAGCGGGGTGAGGTCGGTGAGCTGGTCCTTGCTGGAGAGGATGCCCATGTCCATCTGCTCGGCGCCGGAGTTGTCGACGAGGTCCGGCGGGGTGCCCTGGTTGAAGCGGGGCTGGAGCGTGGACTGGATCTTCTGGGTGGCGGAGAACTTCACCTTCACCTTGGGGAAGTTCTTCTCGTAGATCTTCACCGCGTCCTCGGCGTACTCCTTGCCGAAGCCGCCGTCGAACAGGACGAATTCCATGCCCGCGGTGTCGTTGACGCCGAGCGGGTTCTTCGCGGTCTTCTTGCCCGCCTTGGCCTTGTCCCCGCTGTCGTCGCCGCCGCTGCTGGCGCAGGCGGACAGGAAGCTCATGGTGGGGACGGAGATCAGCCCGAGCGCGGCGGACCTTCTGATCAGATCACGGCGGCCGACACCCTCGGTGCCGTGGTTCTCGGCGGAGTTGGATCCCATGCTCAAGTCCTCGCCTTCTCCAGGACTCAGGCGGTGAACCGGATCCTCCCCGGCACCGCGATCGGGTCACGCTGGGTCGTGCAGGAAAGTGCGGGTGGTGCGGGTAGCGCGGGTGGTGGTGTGCGGATGGTGTGAATCGCCCGACAGGTATAGTCCACTTCCCGCCAGCGGATCAAGATCGAACACAAGGTTGGCCGTGGGTCTTATCCGAGTTGAGACCTCGCGGAAAGCCGAGCGGTCCGTGCGCTCCTCGGTGGAAATATCCCGGTCGTCGCGCCTGAATGCCACAACCAACACCCTTGACACTCCCCGGCACTTGGGCAACTACTGGTCCTTGCGCATCGAAGCTGACAACGTTGTCCACTGCGCAGGGAGGGTACCCGTTGATGCAACGGAAAGCTCGGCACAGATGGGGTTCGGCGGTCGTGTCGGCGACCGCCTTCGCCGTGGCCCTGGGTTCGCAGGGCGTCGCGGTCGCACTGCCCGGGGCCCCCGAGAAACCCGATCGGGGGTTCGCCTCCTCCTTCGAGGCGGACGACCCGGTTCCGGACTGGTTGAACACCGTCGACACGGCTCCCGACGGCAGCAAGCGGGCCTCGGGTGTCGACGGCGGTTACAGCAGCGGCATACCGGGCAATGTGACCGACCAGGTCACCGACGTCCGGGCCAGTGCCGAGAACACGGGCGGGGGTGAAGTGAAGGAGAACCTCGTCGACGGCGAGCCGAGCACCAAGTGGCTCACCTTCGAGCCCACCGGCTGGGCCGAGTTCGACCTGAGTAAATCGGTCAAAGTGGTGCGTTACGCATTGACGTCGGCCAATGATCACGACGAGCGCGATCCGAAGGCGTGGACCCTGAAGGGCTCCGCCGACGGCAAGGAGTGGAAGACGCTCGACACACGGTCTGGGGAGACCTTCTCCGAGCGGTTCCAGACGAAGACGTACGACCTCGCCGAGCCCGCCGAGTACCGGCATTTCCGGCTTGACATCACCGGCAACAACGGCGGCGACATCCTCCAGCTCGCCGACCTCCAGCTGTCCGCGGGCGGCGGCGAAGGGCCCGTCCCGCAGGACATGCTCTCCCTCGTCGACCGCGGTCCGAGCGGCTCCCCCACCGCCAAGGCGGGCGCCGGGTTCACCGGGAAGCGGGCCCTGCGCTACGCCGGCCGGCACACCGCCGACGGGCGGGCCTACTCGTACAACAAGGTCTTCGACGTGAATGTGGCCGTCGGCCGGAACACGGAGCTGGGCTACCGGATCTTCCCGTCGATGGCGGACGGCGACCTCGACTACGACGCGACGCACGTCTCCGTCGACCTCGCCTTCACCGACGGCACGCATCTGAGCGAGCTGCGCGCCACCGACCAGCACGGCTTCCCGCTGACCCCGCGGGGGCAGGGCGAGGCGAAGATCCTCTACGTCAACCAGTGGAACAACGTGGCCTCGCGGATCGGGTCGGTGGCGGCCGGGAAGACCGTGGACCGCATCCTGGTGGCGTACGACTCCCCGAAGGGCCCGGCGAAGTTCCGGGGGTGGCTGGACGATGTGAGTATCGCGTCCGTCGCTCCCGAGCGGCCGAAGGCGCATCTGTCCGACTACGCGGTGACGACCCGGGGGACGAACTCCAGCGGGGGCTTCTCACGGGGCAACAACTTCCCGGCGACGGCGGTGCCGCACGGCTTCAACTTCTGGACGCCGGTGACCAACGCGGGCTCGCTGAGCTGGCTGTACGACTACGCGCGAGCCAACAACTCCGACAACCTGCCGACGATCCAGGCGTTCAGCGCGAGTCATGAGCCGAGCCCCTGGATGGGTGACCGGCAGACCTTCCAGGTGATGCCGTCCGCGGCCGGCGGTACCCCTGACCTCGGCCGGGAGGCCCGGGAGCTGGCCTTCCGGCACGAGAACGAGACGGCGCGGCCCTACTACTACGGGGTGCGGTTCGAGAACGGGCTGAAGGCCGAGATGGCGCCGACGGATCATGCGGCGGCCCTGCGGTTCACGTACCCCGGCGACGACGCGAGTGTCCTCTTCGACAATGTGACCGACCAGGCGGGTCTGACCCTCGACAAGGAGAACGGGATCGTCACCGGCTACTCGGACGTAAAGTCCGGTCTTTCGACGGGGGCGACCCGGCTGTTCGTCTACGGCACGTTCGACAAGCCGGTGAGCGAGGGGTCGTCGTCCGGTGTGAAGGGCCATCTGCGCTTCGAGGCCGACGACCGGACCGTCACGCTGCGGCTCGCGACTTCGCTGATCAGCGTCGACCAGGCGAAGGACAACCTCCGCCAGGAGATCCCGGACGGCATGTCCTTCGAGGCCGTGAAGAGGAGCGCCCAGCGGCAGTGGGACCGGCTGCTCGGCAAGGTGGAGGTCGAGGGCGCGACACCCGACCAGCTGACCACGCTGTACTCCAGCCTCTACCGGCTGTACCTGTACCCGAACTCCGGGTTCGAGAAGGTCGGCGGGAAGCACCAGTACGCCTCGCCCTTCTCCCCCATGCCGAACCCGGACACCCCGACCCACACCGGCGCGAAGATCGTCGACGGCGAGGTGTACATCAACAACGGCTTCTGGGACACCTACCGGACGACCTGGCCCGCGTACTCGTTCCTGACGCCGTCGCGGGCGGGTGAGCTGGTGGACGGGTTCGTGCAGCAGTACAAGGACGGCGGCTGGACCTCGCGCTGGTCCTCCCCCGGCTACGCGGACCTCATGACGGGCACGTCCTCGGACGTGGCGTTCGCGGACGCGTACATCAAGGGCGTGGACTTCGACGCGAAGGCGGCGTACGACGCGGCCGTGAAGAACGCGACCGTCGTGCCCCCGAGCCCGGGCGTCGGCCGCAAGGGCATGGCCACCTCCCCCTTCCTCGGCTACACCAGCACCGAGACCCACGAGGGCCTGTCGTGGGCGCTGGAGGGCTACCTCAACGACTACGGCATCTCCCGCATGGGCCAAAAGCTCTACGAGGAGACCGGCGAGCGGCGCTACAAGGAGGAGTCGGAGTACTTCCGGAACCGCGCCCAGGACTATGTGAACCTCTTCGACACGAAGGCCGGCTTCTTCCAGGGCCGGGACGCCGAGGGCGACTGGCGGGTCGAGTCCTCGAAGTACGACCCGCGGGTCTGGGGGCACGACTACACCGAGACAAATGGGTATGGATACGCCTTTACCGCCCCACAGGACAGCCGGGGTCTGGCGAACCTGTACGGCGGCAGGAAGGGGCTCGCCGACAAGCTCGACGACTACTTCTCCACGCCGGAGACGGCCTCCCCGGAGTTCGTCGGCTCCTACGGCGGTGTCATCCATGAGATGACCGAGGCGCGGGACGTGCGGATGGGCATGTACGGGCACTCCAACCAGGTCGCCCACCACGCGATCTACATGTACGACGCGGCCGGGCAGCCCTGGAAGGCGCAGAAGAACGTCCGCGAGGTGCTGTCGCGCCTGTACACGGGCAGCGAGATCGGCCAGGGCTACCACGGTGACGAGGACAACGGCGAGCAGTCGGCCTGGTACCTGTTCTCCGCGCTCGGCTTCTACCCGCTGGTGATGGGCAGCGGTGAGTACGCGATCGGCTCACCGCTGTTCACGAAGGCGACCGTGCACCTGGAGAACGGGCGCGAGCTGGTGGTGAAGGCGCCCCGGAACAGCGCGAGGAACGTGTATGTGCAGGGGCTGAAGGTCAACGGCCGGAGCTGGAGCAAGACCTCCCTGCCGCACTCGGTCGTCGCCAAGGGCGGTGTCCTGGAGTTCGACATGGGCCCGCGGCCGTCGTCGTGGGGCACGGGCGAGCACGCCGCGCCCGTGTCGATCACCCGGAACGACGAGGTGCCGACGCCCCGCGCGGACGTGCTGAAGGGCGAGGGTGCCCTGTTCGACGACACGTCGGCGACGGACACGGCGGTGACGTCCGTAAATCTGCCGGTCCCGGAGGGCGCCGAGGCGGTCCAGTACACGCTGACGTCCTCGGCGGACCGGGCGAAGGCACCGGCCGGCTGGACGCTCCAGGGCTCCTCGGACGGTGAGACCTGGCGGACGCTGGACCGGCGCTCCGACGAGTCGTTCGCATGGGACAGGCAGACCCGCGCGTTCACGGTGAGGTCACCGGGTACGTACGAGAAATACCGCCTGGTCCTCGACGGCGAGGGCACCCTGGCGGAGGTCGAACTGCTCTCCTGAGCAATCGAGTTGGGGGTCTCATGCCGCTTCCCGTGCCCGTCCTGCCGGAAGGTGTCGACCCGGCCTGGCTGCCGCCCGCCGCCTTCCGGGCGATCGGCGGCCGGCGAACGCTGATCCGTGGCTCGGGTCCGCTGGTGGAGACGGTGCACGGGGAGGTGGCTCAGGCCGGCCGGAAGTTCGGGGGCCGGGTCGTGCGCGACGCCGGGCCGGAGGGCGGCGCGTACGACCTGGTCCTCGATCTCGGCGTCCATGACCTCGGTGACGAGGACTTCACGGTCGCCCGGGAGAACGGGACGACGACCGTCACCGCCTCCGGCGGGCGAGGGCTGCTCTACGGCCTGTTCCATGTCGTACGGCTCGGGGAGGCGGCGTTCGCCGGAGAGCGGGCGCGGGAGACCCATCGCCCCGCTCTCGCCCTGCGCATGCTCGACCACTGGGACAACGTCGCAGTGCACCCGGTCATGGGCCAGGTGGAACGCGGCTACGCGGGCGGGTCGCTGTTCTGGGAGGACGGGCGGGCGCGCGAGGATCTGGAACGGGTGCGGGCGTACGGCAGGCTGCTGGCGGCGTGCGGGATCAACGCGGTCGCCGTCAACAACGTCAACGTGCACGAGACCGAGGCGCGTCTGCTGACCGACCGGATCGGCGAGGTCGCCGCGATCGCCGATGTGCTGCGGCCCTATGGGGTCCGCACACACCTGTCGGTGTCCTTCGCCGCGCCGGTGGTGCTCGGCGGGCTGTCCACGGCCGATCCGCTGGACGAGGCCGTGCGCGGCTGGTGGGCCGGGGCCACGAGAGCGGTGTACGAGGCGATTCCCGACTTCGGCGGGTACGTGGTGAAGGCCGACTCGGAGGGCCAGCCGGGCCCGTTCGCCTACGGCCGCAGCCACGCCGACGGGGCGAACCTGCTGGCCGCCGCGCTGGAACCGTACGGCGGCACCGTGCACTGGAGGGCGTTCGTCTACGACCACCGCCAGGACTGGCGGGACCGGAGTACGGACCGGGCCCGGGCCGCCTACGACCACTTCGTGCCGCTGGACGGGGCGTTCGCCGACAACGCCGTGCTCCAGGTGAAGCACGGGCCGATCGACTTCCAGGTGCGCGAGCCGGTCTCGCCGCTGATCGGGGCGATGCCCGGCACCCGGCTGGCGGTGGAGCTGCAGGTCACCCAGGAGTACACCGGGCAGCAGCGGCATGTGTGCTGGCTGGGGCCGATGTGGAGCGAGGTGCTGCGGTTCACGGCTGAACAGGGGGCTTCTGTAGGCGAGTTGGCGCGGGGCGGGCTGATCGCCGTGTCCAACGCCGGTGACGACCCGTTCTGGACCGGGCATCCCCTCGCCCAGGCCAACCTCTACACCTTCGGTCGGCTGGCCTGGGGGCCGGACGCCGAGCCGGGCGAGGTGCTCGACGAGTGGATCGGGCTCACCTTCGGGCCGGGGCCGGCGGAAGGGCTGCACGCCGTGCTCGACCGCTCGTGGCGGACGTACGAGAAGTACACCGCTCCGCTCGGCGTGGGCTTCATGGTGCAGCCGGGGCACCACTACGGGCCGAGCGTGGACGGATACGAGTACAGCCCGTGGGGGACCTACCACTTCGCCGACCGGGACGGGATCGGCGTCGACCGCAGCGTGGCGACCGGGACCGGGTACGCCGGGCAGTACGCCAAGCCATGGGCCGAGCTGTACGAGTCGCCGGACACCTGCCCCGACGAGCTGCTGCTGTTCTTCCACCACGTGTCGTACGGGCACACCCTGCACAGCGGCAAGACGGTGATCCAGCACATCTACGACACGCGCTTCGAGGGCGTGGCGGAGGTCGAGGAGGCCCGGGAGGTGTGGGCCTCGCTGGCCGGGCTGGTGGATCCGGTGCGCCACGCGCGGGTGGCGGAGCGGTACGAGGAGCAGCTCCGCAGTGCCCGCGAGTGGTGCGACCAGGTCAACAGCTACTTCTTCCGCAAGTCCGGGGTGTTGGACGAGCGGGGGCGGCGGATCTACTGAAGAGCGAAGTCACCGGCGGGCGAACTCACTGAAGGATCGCCACGCCCAAGGGGTCGAGGACCAGGGGTTCGCCCTGGTCCACGCGCTTGCCGGTGAGCAGGTCGGTGGCGGTGGCGTGGGCGGTGAGGTGGGCGGGTTCGGGGGCGTGGTTGAGGAGGAAGAGCAGGCGGGTGCCGTCGGGGGTGACACGGGTGGCCGTCTCGACCTCCGGGTGGCCGGCGTAGGGGCCGAGCAGGTCGTGGCGGGTCAGGATCCGGCGGACGACGGCGTCGACGCCCGGCTGGTCGAGGGCGGTGGCGACGTACCAGCCCTCGCCGTCGCCGTAGCGGTTGCGGGTGACCGCGGGGGTGCCCGCGTAGAAGTCGGTGCCGTAGGTGGCGACCGGTTCGGCGCCGCGTGGGAGCACGATCTCGAAGACGAGTCGCGCCTCTGCCCCCAGCTCCGGGACGGTCTGGGTGAACTCCGTCGCTCGGGCGTCCCATTCGTCGACGCGGACGCCCATGAGGGGAGCGAGCGGGCCGGGGACGTCGGTGAGGAAGGCGCGGTCGTGTTCGTCGACGCGGCCGGAGAGGAAGGTGGCCAGGACCGTGCCGCCGCGTGCCGCCACGGCTTCGAGGCGGGTGGCGAGGTCGCCCTTGATCATGTACAGCGCGGGCGCGAGCACTACGTCGTAGGGCGTGAGGTCGGCGGTCTGCGGGATGACGTCGACGTCGGCGCCGGCCTCGCGGGCGGCCCGGTAGTAGGCGTGGACCACGTCCGGGTACTTGACCAGCCGGGACGGGCCGTCGGAGATCTCCAGGGCCCACCAGCTGTCCCAGTCGAAGAGGAGGGCGGTGCGGGCGGGGGTGCGGGCGCCGAGGGTCCGGTCGCCCAGGATCTCCAGCTCTCGTCCCACCTCGGCGACTTCGCGGAAGACGCGGGTGTCGTCGCGGCCCGCGTGGCCGATGACCGCCCCGTGATACTTCTCGCAGGCACCCCGTGAGGCGCGCATCTGGAAGTAGAGGGCGGCGTCGGCGCCGTGGGCTATGGCCTGGAAGGTGACGACGCGGAGTTCGCCGGGGCGCCGGAGCGGGTTGACGTCACGGCAGGCGGTGGTGGACGGCGTCTGCTCCATCAGCCAGAAGGGGGCACCGTCCTTCAGGCCGCGCATCAGGTCGTGGGCGAGGGCGGGCCGGGTCGGCGGTGCGTCCAGGGGCGGGTAGCTGTCCCAGGAGGCGAAGTCGAGGTATGGCGCCCAGCGGTGGTAGTCGAGGGGGCGAAAGGTGCCCATGAAGTTGGTGGTGACGGGCGTGTCGGGGTCGTGGGCGCGGATCACCTCCTTCTCGGCGAGGAAGCATCCGAGGAGGGCGTCGGTGGTGAAGCGGAAGTAGTCGAGGGTGATGCCCTGGAAGGCGGTGTGGTCGGGGCCGCGCCAGTGCTCGGTGAGGGCGTTGGGCGGCTCGATCTGGTCCCAGTCGGTGTAGCGGTGTGACCAGAAGGTGGTCCACCAGGCGTCGTTGAGGGCGTCGAGGGTGACGTGCCGGTCCCGGAGCCACTCCCGGAACGCCTCGGCGCACACGTCGCAGTAACAGGCGCCGCCGTACTCGTTGTTGATGTGCCAGGCGAGCAGGGCCGGGTGGTGCGCGTACCGTTCGGCGAGGCGGGAGGCCACCGCGGTGGAGTGCTCGCGGTACGCCGGTGAGCTGGGGCAGAAGTTGTGGCGCTGGCCGTAGCGGTGGCGGCGGCCCTCGAAGTCCGTGCGGTTGACCTCGGGGTGCCGCTTGGCGAGCCAGGGCGGGAGGGCGGCGGTGCCGGTGGCCAGGCAGATCCGGCGGCCCTCGGCGGCGGCCCGGTCCAGGACGCCGTCCAGGACCGTGAAGTCGTAGCTGTCCGGGGCCGGTTGGGTGAGGGACCAGGTGAAGACGCCGACGGTGAGGGTGTCGATGCCGGCCCGGGTGAACAGGCGGTGGTCGTCGTCCCGGACGTCCTCGGGCCACTGCTCGGGGTTGTAGTCGCCGCCGTACGGGACCTTCGGGGTGCGGGGCGCGCTCATGCCGTGAACTCCTCCTGGGTCTCGGTGATCACCGTGCGGCTGCCGTGCAGCAGGGACAGCAGCAGCGGGGCGGCCAGCAGGGCGGGCAGGGCCTCGGTCAGCAGGGCGGTCAGCGCGGCGGTCAGGATCAGCAGGGAGGAGGCGGCGAGGGTGGCGCGGCCGTGCCGGAACAGGAAGTACCCGGCGAGGCGGGCGGTGTCCCGGGCGCGGAAGGCGAACAGCGAGGTGAGGACGAGGGCGTGCGCGCCCCAGAGGAGGGCGCCCGCTCCGATCGCCGCGAGCAGCAGCGCCCACCAGCCGGGCAGGCCGGTGGCGGAGAAGTGAGTGAGGGTGAAGGTGATGACCGTCAGCCAGGCCAGCAGGGGCGTCCACAGCTTCAGGGCCGGTACGGCGTTGAGCCGCCAGCCGCGCAGGAAGGCGCGGGCCGGACGCAGTGCGGTGAGGTCGCGGCTGCGGTGGTGGAGGGCGTAGAGCGCGGCGGACAGGGCCGGGCCGAGGGGCAGCAGGCACAGGGCCGCGAGCGGCAGGTTGGCCGGGTCGGGGCCGAGCAGGAGCAGTCCTGCCAGGCCCGGGGACGCGGTGAGGAGCAGCAGCGCCTCGACGGTCAGGACGGTGTGGATCAGGGCGGAAGTGCGGGAGAGGGCGCCGGTACCGAAGTCGGAGGCGCTGACGGTGCTCATGTCGTCACCTCCCGGCCGAGCACATCGGGGACGCGGAGGATCACCCGTTCTCCTTCTTGAACCGCTCGTACGCCTTGTTGTGCAGGTCGACGAGCTGCTGCATGTTCTTCGACTTCAGCTCGGCGAGGTAGGCGTCCCACTGGGACATCGGGCGCTTGCCGAGGACGAACTGGAGGGTGTTCTGGATGACGGTGTCCTTGAGCGGGGTGTCCCAGAGGGTCGCCTGTTCCTGCTCGAAGGACTGGAGCGGGTGGGCCGGGTCGATGGGCAGTTGCTCGCGCTGCGCCATGGCGTCCTGGAACTTCTTCTCGTCCGGGCTGAACGAGGAGGAGACCAGGGCCCAGCTGCCGCCGTAGGTGAAGACGCCGTTGAAGAAGCCGTAGTCCTTCTGGAGGTCTTTCGGGGCGTCCGGGTCGGAGCCCATGAGGGAGATGCCCGGCTTCAGCTCGTAGCCGCCGCCGGAGCCGGTGTAGGTGACGCCCTCGACGCCCCACTTGCAGAACTTCTGGCCCTCGTCCGAGTACCAGAGCCAGTCGAGGAACTGCATCATCGCGACGAAGCTGTCGCTCCCCCGGGCCTTGCTGGAGACCATCACGCCGTTCTCCAGACGGCTGCCGCCCAGCACCACGGGACCGGCGGGTCCGAGGGGCACCGGGACCATCTCGATCTTCGCGCCCTTGACCTGCTTCTCCAGGTTGTAGCGGTAGTTCTGCACCAGCTCCTGGGGGTTGGCGCTCATCGCGTAGGTCTTCTCGGCGAGGAGCTTCTGCACGGCCTGGTCGTCGGTCTGGCTGAAGCTCTCGGGGTCCATGAGCTTCTCGGCGACGAGTCTGCGCAGGTACTCGATCATCTGGCGGTAGCTGTCCTGGGCGCCGGTGAAGACGTACTTCCGCGCCTTGTGGTCGAAGCTGATGTTGTCGTACGTCCAGCCGGCTCTGACACCGAAGGCCTGGCCGAGATAGCTGAACAGGGCGCCGCAGGGGAACGGGGTGTTGGTGCTCCAGCGGTCGGAGAAGGGGTACTTGCCGGGGTACTCCTCCTTGAGCGCCTTGAGGACGTCGTACACCTCGTCCCAGCTGGTGGGCAGGGTCAGCCCGTGCTTGTCGAGGACGTCCGTGCGGAAGGACAGCGAGTAGCCGGACTTGGCCTTCTCGTGCAGGCCGGGCAGCAGGTAGTACTTGCCGTCGGACTGGCGGATGGAGTCGAGTTCCGGCTCCAGCTTCCACTTGCGTACCTTGTCGCGGAAGTTGGGCATCAGATCGACGTACTCGCTGACCGCGAGGATCGCACCCGAGGAGACGAAGGCGACCTCCGATGGGTGGTAGGTCTTGGGTATGAGGAACGGGGCGTCCCCGGCCCCGATGAGGACACTGCGCTTCTTCTCGTAGTCGGCCAGCGGGACGTCGACCGGCTTGAGGGTGACTCCGGTGCGCTTGGTGAGTTCCTTCCAGAACAGCCAGCCGTCCTTCATCGGGTAGACCGGGTTGTTGTTGTGCAGCATCGAGAAGGACAGCGGCTTGGCCGCCTTGAACTGCTGGCCGGCCCGGTAGTTCTTCATGGCGCCGTGTCGCTTCTTGGAGAGGTCCTTGGAGTCGCCCCCGTCCTCGCCGCTGCCGCAGCCGGTGACCGTGGCGAGCCCGATGAAGCCGGCGGCCGCGAGGATCTGGCGCCGCGAGAGCTGTCCTGCGTTCTGCACGGAGACTCCTTTGTTCCGTAAGCGAGTTGAGGAGGCGGAGCTGAGGAGGCGGCGGCGTCAGCCCTTGACCGCGCCGAGCATCACGCCCGAGACGAAGTAGCGCTGGACGAAGGGGTACACGCAGAGGATCGGCAGGGCGGTGAGGACGATGGTCACCGACTGGATGTTCGCGCCGACCTGGCTGAGCTGCTCGGTGCCCGCGCCCGCGTTGCCGCCGCCCGTGGCGCCCTGGATGAGGTTGCGGAGGTAGACGGTGACCGGCATCAGATCGGTCCGGTCCATATAGAGGAACGCGCTGAACCAGGAGTTCCAGAAGGACACCGAGTAGAAGAGCACCATCGTCGCCACGACCGCCTTGGACAGCGGCAGGACGATCCTGAGGAGGGTGCCGTAGGTGCTCAGGCCGTCGATCTGCGCGGCCTCCTCCAGCTCGGTCGGCAGATTCTCGAAGAAGGCCTTCATGACCAGGAGGTTGAAGACGCTGATCGCGTTCGGCAGGGCGATCGCCCAGACGCTGTTCTTCAGGCCGAGGCTGGTGACCAGGATGTAGTTGGGGATCAGACCGCCGGTGAAGAACATGGTGAACACGGCGACGCCGACGAGCACGCCGCGCCCCTTGAGGTTCTTCTTCGACAGCACATAGGCGTAACACGTCGTCAGCACCATGGCCACGGCCGTCGCGACGACCGTGTACAGCACGGTGTTGCCGTAGTTCCGCCAGAACATCTCGTCCTGGAACACGATCTTGTACGTGGTGAGGTTGAACCCCTTGGGCAGCAGGGTCACCTCACCGGCCCGGATCTGCCGCTCCCCGCTGAAGGACCGCGCGAGGATATTGACGAACGGGTAGAGCGTCACCAGCACGACCAGGGTGAGGACCACCCCGTTGACGCCCTGGAAGACCCGGTAGGAACGACTCGGCTTCACCACAGGCTCGTCCCCACTGTGCGACGCGAGAGCTGGTTGGCGGAGGTGATGAGGACGAGGCCGATGATCGCCTCGAAGAGTCCGATGGCGGCGGCGTAGCTGAAGCTGTTGGACTCCACACCGGCCCGGTAGACATACGTCGAGATCACGTCGGCGGTCGGATACGTCAGCGGGTTGTACAGCAGCAGCACCTTCTCGAAGCCGACCACCATGAACGTGCCGATGTTGAGGATCAGCAGCGTGACCATGGTGGGCCGGATGCCGGGCAGGGTGACGTGCCAGATCTGCTGCCAGCGGTTGGCACCGTCGATGCGCGCCGCCTCGTACAGGTCCTCGTCGATCGTGGTGAGCGCGGCGAGGTAGAGGATCGTGCCCCAGCCCGCGGTCTGCCAGATCTCCGAGCCGACGTAGATGGTGCGGAACCACTCGGGTTCCTGGATGAAGCGGATCGGTTCGTGGCCGAACCAGCCGAGGGCGTGGTTGACGGGGCCGTCGCTGGCCAGCATCTGCATGGTGATGCCCGCGACGATCACGATCGACAGGAAGTGCGGCAGGTACGACACCGACTGCACGAACCGCTTCAGGGAGCGCCGGCGCACCTCGTTGAGCAGCAGCGCCAGCACGATCGGGACGGGGAAGCAGAACAGCAGGGTGAGCCCGCCGATCCACAGCGTGTTCCGGAACACCTGCCAGAAGGTGGGGTCGCTGAGGAACATCTCCACATAGCGCAGCCCCACCCAGTCCTCGCCGAAGATCGACCCTCCGGGCTCGAAGCGGCGGAAGGCGATCACATTGCCGATCATCGGCAGATAGCGGAAGACCAGGAAGAACAGCAGCGGCAGGATCGCCAGCGAGTACAACTGCCAGTCGCGGCGCAGCGCCCGCCGCCAGCCGGTGCGTGCGGAAACCCGTGTGCCGCGGCGGGGTGCGGCCCGTGCCGGAGGCGGGTCCTGGGTGCCCGGCGGGGCCGATGTGGTGGACGTGCTCATTGCTCGGGCCTCCCGTGGGCAAGGGACGGCGGAACCGAAACTTTCGAGCTCTTACCGGTAACTTCGCGGCAACCTAAGGGCAGCAGAAAGCGCTGTCAATGGGTGCTGCGGCAGTCAGGTGGGGCGTCCGTGGCGCGTTGGAAGTCCGTCGAACCTGGGTAGACCCCGAAGGTCTGCCGCCCGTCGTCCGTCGCAAGTTTCTGGATGACCACCGACTCCTGCGAGGTGCCGCCGTGCCCGCGTTCGACCTGCCCCTGACGGAACTGGAGCGCCATCGCCCGGACTTGGAGGAGCCCGCCGACTTCGACGCGTTCTGGCTGAGCACGCTGAAGGAGGCCGGGCAGGCGGATCCGCTGGTGTCGGTGCGGCCGGTGGAGACGGGGCTGCGGCTGACCCGGACCTGGGACGTGACGTTCCGGGGTTTCGCGGGCGACCCGGTGCGGGCGTGGTTCAGCCGTCCCGCCGGGGTCGGGGAACCCCTGCCCGCCGTGGTCGAGTTCGCCGGGTACGGGCGCGGGCGCGGGCTGCCGCACGAGCGTCTGACGTGGGTGAACGCCGGGTACGCACATCTGCTCATGGACAACCGCGGCCAGGGCGACCAGTACGGCTGCGGTGGCGACACCCCGGATCCACACGCCGGTGCGCCGGGCGGGCCCGGGCCTGCCGTGCGCGGGCTCCTCAAGCCCGAGGACTACCACTACCGGCGCCTGATCACCGACGCGGTGCGGGCGGTCTCGGCGGTACGGGCGCTGCCCGGCGTGGACGCCGGGCGGACCGTCGCGACCGGCAACAGTCAGGGGGGCGGGGTGGCGTTGGCCGTCGCGGGGCTCGTCCCCGATCTGGCGGCGCTGCTGGTCACGGCTCCCCTGCTGTGCGGGATCCGGCGGGCGCTGGACCTCACGGACGCGGGGCCGTACGGGGAGATCGCCGCGTATCTGTCCGTCCATCGGGGCGCGGAGCGAGAGGCGTACCGCACGCTGTCGTACGTGGAGGGCATCTCCTTCGCCCGCCGGGCCTCGGCCGCCGCCCACTTCGGCGTGGGGCTGCGGGACAGGGTGTGTCCGCCGAGCGGTGCGTACGGGGCGTTCAATGTTTATGGGGAGTTGGCGGGGTCGGGGTCGGGACCGGTGAAGGAGATCCATTCCTATCCGTTCAACGGGCACGAGGGTGGGGACGCGGTGCAGGTGCGGCGCCAGCTGGGGTGGTTGGCGGGGGTGGTTGGGGGTGGTGCGTCGTGGGGTGTGATGCCGGTTCGGAGGCACCTTGAGACTTGACCGATGCAGCAGGTAGAGACCTCGCGCACGGTGGCTGAGTCAGCCCGGCCCCCGGTCCACGAACAACCATCCGAGCACGGCCCGGTCTGGGGGTGCGGGTGCTGCTGCCCTCACGGGGCCTACCTGCTACCTGTCAACGGATGGGGCCACGGGCCAAGACCCGTGCGCTTGTCAAGGCCCCCGGGCTTCTCCAGGCAGCCGTCCACTACTGGCGTGTCGGTACGGCCCCAAGCGCTGGACGCGCCAAGCCAGGAGGCCTCGGCGCGCACACGCTGATGCCCGGACAGCGCCTTGGGCTCCTGGGGGTAAGGCAGAGGACGGCTGTCGCCGACACCCGCCTTAGGAGTTCGATCCCGTGCCCGTTCCGGCTACGGCCGTCGACTGGTGCGACGGTCGGACGAAGTGGCTGAGGTATGCCCCTGTCCCGTGTTGTTGATGTCAGCCGTGGATGTCAGAAGCGTCCTATTCCATAGATCCACGTGGATCGGTCGGGGACATACCGGTCGCGCGATGGCACCAGAAGGACGGTGCCGGACGTGAACGGTTGCCGGAGTTTCGGTTCTTGGCTGCTGTACAGATGTCGCTACCTGTTGGGCTCCGTGTGAGGCATGATCCAGGGCAACTACGGCTGAGGAGACTTCGGTGTGGGCAATGCGTACGAGGTTTGCTGTGCAGGGACTGCAATGCCCGCAGCCTGGCGTGGTACGAAAACCTCACGGCCGACATGCAATCGTGGGATCACATCAATGCCTACCTGGCTGATCCTCCAGCGCGCAGACCGGAGGCGGCAGTGCTGTTCCATGGTGATCTTCAGGGCGTACGCTCACGTGATGGCGCCTTTGCCGGGTGGCGCTCCAGCCGGCCCCTTTACAGGGGGCCCGACGCCCACTAGCGCAAGTCGCGACGGCGGAGCGTGGTGGCGAGGCATGGGCCATGACCTCGCCGTCCCGAACTATCGTCCGGAGAGTCATTGAGGTCTTACGGGCTAGTCAGTTAGCCATCGACGGTTGTTGGCGGTCGGCTGCTGTATATATCAACGGTTCCGGAGGCCGCTCGGGTCTCATACGATGCGGCTGGTCAGGAGTACTGCAGATGCCCGGGCGGCTGCGTCCGTCCACAGATAGTCCACGGTGCCTGCCCGCCGCCTTGAGGAGTTTGACCACGAAGGCTTCGATAACGGAAGCCCGTGAGGCAAGGTCATCGTGCGCTGATTGTGGCTGTTCCTTGTGCCCAGTAGTTGATGTCAGCTCTGGATGCCAAGCCGCGGTAGCCGGTGGCGCGTTCGTCCGGCTGGCCACAGTGAGCCTTGTTGGCCGCTGGTCGCCGGCCGCGTCCTGCCACCACTTATGTGCTGCACTGACCTCGTTGCCGCAGTCATCCGAAAGATTGGTCCTGGTGGTCGCCTCGCGTCGGGTCGCCTACCATTGGCGTCCACTCCGGGGAGGGATATGGGCTTAAGACCGCGGAAGACATACCTAGCAGCCTGCTGCGTGCTGTGCGCCTTTTTGGCCGCTGGCTGCACTCGGTCCACACCAGGCACTCAGGCGCCCTCATCGCCAACGGTTTCGTCCAGCCCCAGCTCCAGTCACTCCACTGCGAGCGAGGGTAGGCGCGGCAGCCGTGAGTCATCCGGGCCAGGTGCGAGCAGTGAGAGTCGTCTGAGCACTGGAGACCCTGAGGTGCCGCCGGTGGCTTCGCCCTCGGCGGAGACGACCGGACACGACGATCCCTACAACCCGAGCGTTGGGCCTACAGATGAACCCACCGACCCGTGCGAAGAAGGATCCGACTGTCCAGAACCGCCCGTCGTAGAGCCCGCGGATACGTGTGCCCCAGGCTCTGACTGCCCGGAGAGCCCAGCCATTAGCGCTTCGGCTACGCTGCATGATCCTTCTGCCAGGATCAGCTCACCCGGCGTGACACCGCCGCCACCTACCTCATAGAGGTACCATGCCGAATCCTGCAGCCTCAGGCCGATCGCCGCTGCCCCGGCCCCGTTTTCGACCGGGGCAGCCAAGTGCTCGCCGACCAACGGCCGTGAACGACCCGTCGATGGCTCCCAGACCCACACCGCGGCCTCGACGCCTACCTCCGCAGGCTGGTTCGAGAGCGCGCCCTGTCCGCCCATCGCGCCGCCCTCCTCTGCCGACAGAGGCGAACACCAACTCGGCCGAATGGATCAACACCGTTGTCGCCGCTGGATCGCTCTTCACAGCCTTGATGTTTTACGCGGGGGCAATGTACAACAACGCTTTCTACTCCTATTTCCGCCTGCAGTCCTTCTCGCTAGGCCTGAGCTTTACCGAGATTGCACTCAAGAGCCTGCAGCTGATCACCATGCCGGTACTTGCCGTAATGACCGTGATGGTGATCGTGCCTTGGCTGCCCCAGGCCTTGGCCTCTCTGGGACTCTCTGAACGGATCACGCGAAGCGCCCAACAGGTGGGCACAGAGATTGCCCGGCGGCACTTACTATTTGTCCTCGCCGGACTCTGTCTCATGGCCTTCTGGCCTTACGTCCAGCCTTTTGGTTGGACCGCCCCCGTCACCGTGGCCTTCGGCTTGCTGATGGGGTTATTCACGCCTGGCGACCAGAAGCCCTGGCAGCGGGGAATGAGCCTCACTATGGCAGCATTGCTGTTGGTGTGGGCGGCCGGTATGGCGGCAGGCCAGCAAGGCAGAGCAGCCGCAGAACGAACAGCCGACCATTTGGTGAGTCGCACTGCCGTGGTGGTCCTCAGCACCGATCGTCTCAGCATGCCGGGATCCCCCGGTCCACTGGTGGAGGATCTTGGAAAGGACCAGCACTACCGGTACCGGTACAGTCAACTGCGCTTGCTCGTCCAGCGCGACCAGCGCTATTACGCCCTACCTCTGGGCTGGCACCACCACACCGGCCCCACATACGTCATCGTCGATGACGACAGCCTGCGTATCGAGCTGTACCCAGGCACACAGGCACCTCGCTGAAGACTGCTCGTAGAACAATTTCGTGCTCTCAGCTTGGGAAGCTGCGGGCATTTGGCGCCTGTCCGGGCTATGACCTGGGGCCGGTTGCCGCCTCCTCAGGCTGGAGCGCTTTCACCATGATTTCCCCCCCCCTGTTCCCCACCTCGTCTGGTGCGCTTGTGGTGCGGCGCACGGCTCTGACGGGCTGACCCTACGTGCGGACGCATCGGCAGGCGCATTAGAGATGCCGCTTGGACGCTCTAACCAGTCGACTGATGTCGTCGCGGGTCTTCACCCTGCGCTGGTCCAGCTCGGTCCTGCTGTCCGTCTTGGGCAGGGTTGTGACGACCGCAAGTGCAGCTTCTGCCGCCTCGCTCAAAGCGTCGTCATCGGTGAGCATCTGCACCCGGAAGAGAGCTTCTTGGGCGTTGGAGCGCAGGTCGTATGCGCGGACTCGCACCATGCTGGGGTCTTCGTGTGGTGGTTGTTCGTGTTCGCAGAACCAGAGATGTACCAGGCAGCGGCGGTAGTTGATGAGTGCGCCGGCGTAGGCGGAGTAAGCATCGAGTCGCTCCTGCCGGAGCCTCTCATGGTGGGTGAACTGATGCCCCTTGTCGGTGGTGCGCTGCTGAAACGCCAGGGTGAGTCCCGAGCCGAGCAGGGTCCCCAGAACGGCTATGAAACTGGCGATGATGGTCTCCACACCCCAAGCTGATCACGTATCGCCGACCGGGCGCAGTACCCGCTCTGCTCTCCCGCCAACACGCTTTCCAACTGTGTTGGTGGGGTGGTGGGCGGAGTGCATGGGCGTTCACCTGGGTTCATGGCTGTCTCGTCACAAGGTGTCGATCGGCTCTGGGCCTCCCCTGAACTGCTGTGAACCAGGCTGAATGAGACGGAAACTGAGACGGAGGAAGGGAGCCAGGTGCTCGGCTCTATCCCAGGTGGACGAGGCAATCGGCGCTCGGTGGTCCTTAGCAGGACTCAGGCTGCGTCCCTCGGGGGAAGCGCGTGCAGCCCCAACTCGCTGTAAACGGTCTCTGGTCGGCGTGACGACACTCGCCACGCGAGGTCTTCGAAGTAGCGCATTGGGATTCGCTGGTGCTCTTGACGCTCCAAGTAGACGTAGGGCGCTAGCAAGGTCCATGCCCGTAGCAGACTCCCGCCGTAGGCGCCGATGATCAGGGATTCATCGACGAGACCGTGTGCTACCAGCTTGCCGAGATCGTTGTAGAACAGGCCTACGCGCTGGATCTTCCGCCTCGCTTCCTCGGGGAGTTGTAGGTAGGCGACAGGTTGCGGGTGCTCCATGGGCAGCCGGTACAGCACGTACTCAATCGCTTCAAGGTAGTCGTCACTCCGCGTGTCCCTGAACCCCTCCAAGATCATCGCCAGGACGGTCGACTTTCGGGATGACGTGAGCTGGCTCCATGCCAACCATGCCGAGGTGACCAGCGCGATTACCGATACCAGCAAGGTCACAACGTTCAGATTCATCGATCTCCCCCACTCTGCCCAACCGGCGGTGACAGCACAGTGCACCGTCCGGCGTTCTGACAGCAGACCCAAACGTCTCATCATGTCGCTCGGTTTGGCCTCGGCGTGTGGAGGCATCCAGAGGCCCCGCGACAATCGGGCCCACTCTGCACAGTTAGGGAGGGCGTGTGCCCCGACATCGGCCCGCGTTGGAGGTAGTTGCAAGTGGAACAATCACGGAACCGTCGACACGAGCCGCTTCACCGTTCGTGGATGACGTCCCGCTGAGCGTGGACATCGCGCCCGGCTTGTCCGTGCTTCGACGGAGTGACTTGGCGAGCTCTCAGCTTGGGAAGCTCGGGTTTCTTGGCGGTTGCTGCTGGGCTGACCTGCGACGGAGTGGTGTTGGAGTACTGGTCCTGCCCAGGCCCGGTTCCCGGTGTTCCCCATGGTTCCCCGCAGGATCTGGCACGCCAATGGCACGGTCCCTTCGCCTCGAACGTCGCTTGGCGGAGCAGGCCCCCCGGGGTGTCTGAGCCTCAGTCGACGACAGTTAGCCACGATGACGGGTCAGCCGATCAACCAGGCGCCCGTGTACCTCCCCGCGCCCCCGCCGATTCACGTTCTGGAATGATTCAGCCGACAATCAAGGTCCATCGCGCGAATTGTCCGGCAGCAAAGTCTTTGAGGTTGACGTATTCACCGTCGGAGCCGACCTCGCCCGATGCGGCAGCGGACGGCTCCGCACCACTGCCTTTGTTGTAGAAGAATAGCCGTTTGCGGTCGACGGTCACGATGTGAGTCCATTGCGAAAACTGCCCGGCAGGAAAGTCCCTGAGGGAAATATACGCACCGTCGGCACCCACCTTTCCCGACGCTGCTGCTCGCGTAAGTGAGTCATAGAAGAACAGTCGACCACCGCCGACGGGTACGACGTGGGTCCACTGTTCGAGCTCTTGCTCTCCGAAGTGCTGGAGGGGGAAGTACTCACCGTCGGCGGAAAGTTTGCCCGATGTGCCAGCTTGGGAGTCCCTGTCGTAGAAGAAGAGTCGCCCTCCCAACAGGCCAACGACGTGGCTGTACTGTTCGAATTGTCCGCCGCTGTAGCTTTGGAGATGTGCATAGCCGCCATCGGCGTTCAACATGCCTGATGCTGCGGCCCGCGATGCAGAATCATAGAAAAAAAGCAGACCTGCCTCGAGGGGTACGATCGCACTCCACTGCCCGAATTGCCCGTTGGGAAAGTCTGCGAGGTGGGTGAAATCGCCACCGTCTTCGACCCTCCCCACCGCGGCCGCTCTCGAATCCGAATTGTAGAAGAAGAGGAGCGCCTCGAGGCGGACGATATGGGTCCACTTCCCGAACGGGCCGAGACCCTTTAGATGGATGTAGTCGCCTTCAGCATTCAATGCCCCTGATGCGGCCACCCCCGAGTCCACATTGTAGAAGAACATGGTGGTTGGCCCTTCATCGTTGACGGCTCTACTTCTGCTCGTCAGGACTGTTCGCTCAAGTCCGTATCAAGGGTCGCACGAATCGGTAGCCGTAGCCACTCAGTGAAATATTGGCCGCCACGGCTGGGGTCTGCGACTGTGCGGTTACTTCTGGCGCAACTCATTTTGTTTTCGGGGTCGTTGACTAGCCGTCATAGTCCGGGTCGCCACCCCGATCGCCCGTCCGACCCTTGTGCCCGCGAGGAATGTAGCGGTCAGGCATTTTAAAAGAAGGAACACGTGTTGGCAATTGGGCATGCTGGACTTACCGTGAGGGATATACCGCGTGTACTGCTTCAATCGCCGTATGGAGTGCCGTAGAAGGGCGCGTACGATGGTCGATATCGATCTTGAGGACCTCGCGAAGCAGGTCCAGGCGGCGCGTGACATAATCGACGACGTGTCGGCGCTCTTGGAAGATGCGGCCCGATCGGTTGTCGTGGAGGTCATCAACGCTACCACTTGTAAGCTTCGATATGTCGGAAGGGATATTTCGCACGGTGCGTTCGAGGTGCTTCCTGCGGCCGTTATCGAACCCTTCTCGTCCAATGTTTTTGGTGCTAGGAGCGCTTCGGGAGGAATTGCAACCGGCACGGAGGGGATCGTTCGATATGCGATGGACGACGTGGGGACCGAGTGTCGCGTCCGCTGGGATAACCCGTTTTCGGGTGGCAACGAGGCGGAAGTGTTCATGGGGGGCCCGAACAGGGAGCTTTACTCCTACAATTCCGCGATCACGGGCGGCAATAAAAAGGTGCCTGCCCGCTTCATAATCGGCGAAAAGGCGCTTCTCAGGGAGCCCGAATCGGCCTGGATCACCTGCGGTAGATGTAAGGCGCTCTATCATGCGCCCGGCGGAAGTCAGGGAGCCTGCCCTCCCACGAAGCATACCGGTCAGACGACCATCACTTTCGATGACGGAACCTGGATTTCGGCCACCGGCGATGTGTGGGATCCGCATCAGCCTTCGGGATGGATCCTTGGAGTTCCGTATGGGCAGTACGCGCTGCACCGCTCGGAGGGATGGCGTAGGTGCCAGCGCTGCAAGATGCTCTACTGGGATGGCGTATTGAACGGCAGTCGAGGGGTTTGCCCGTCTGGGTACATCAACTCCGCTCACCTTCACGTGGCGGAGGGGCATGCCTATCTCCTGCCCTATGACGTAAGAACCGCCCCTGGTCTACAGAATGACTGGCGTTTCTGCGAGAAGTGTTTCGTTCTCTTCTTCGAACCCCATGACGTCGACAACAGTTGCGCCGCCGGGGGGAAGCACCGCGCGACTGCCCACAAATTCCAGGTCAATATCGTCTGAAGCCGCTCATCGCTGGGCGTTCCGGGCCGAAGGTTTCCATCTGGTCGCGGGTAGCCTCGGACAATGCTCTTACCTCGGCTGCCGCTCTGCCATGGAGCCGGCCTAAGGTTGCGACGCGGCCGCATTTTCGGGACGGCCCTCAGCCCACAACCTTCCCTAGCTGCCATCCCGTCCGCCGTCGACCCACACACCGTGGAGCGGGCGTGGTTCCTGGCGTCCAGGTGGAGCGCGCCACTGTACGAACGACCTGGACGCCAGGGGCCGCGTCTGCTCGGCTCTGCCTGGGTCGGCGGTGGACGGGATGGCAGCTCCCGCGCACGCCACTACGGCCCGCGGTCGGCGACGGTACCCCCTCCATCCCGGTGCCGGCCGATCCCCCGCCGGAGGCACTGCCTTGACCACGGGCCGCTCTGTGCAGTGCTCGCCTCATGGCTTCGGCCCTATCCACATGTGGCGCGCGTCGGCGCAGCGCGGGCGGAGCGGGCCGAAGGCAGGAGCGGCGCCCGGAGCGGAGCCGGGAAGCGCGCCCGGCGGAGCGGAGCGCAGCCGGGGCTTGAACCAGTAGAGAAAGTTTGTAACTCAGTCGGTGGCGCGGGGCTTGAAGTCATATGCACACGCTGGGAGTTCGCCGATTCGACGGTGAGCCAGGGGCAGGCAGAGCACTGGTCAAATCGTCCAGGTGGTGCAGGGGACGCGAAGGCCCTCTCACTCCAGAAGGCGAGAGGAACCTTGCGTTGTGTCCGGAGGCGTTGCTATTCCCCCATGGTGCTGCGCAGCCAGTCCAGGGGGTCCATCTGGAGGAGTTGGTCGGCGAGTTCGTTCGCGGTCTTCGTGGTGAGCCGGTTGCGGCTGTTGTCGATCCAGCGCTGGGCGAGTTCGTAGCCCTGGGCCTTGTACTCAATGCCCTGCAGCATGCACTCGAGCTTGTCCGCGTCTCGGGCGCAGACAGCCTCGGGGGACTCCCGGGCCTCGTACTCGCCGATCAGTTCTCGCACGGTGGCGGCGAGGATCTCGGGCATGCCTGTCACCTGGTCGGCCGTAACAGCCTGTGGGTCTGCCTCGCCGGCGTACTTCTTCGACAGGTGGTTGACGTCGCCGGTGCGGGTCTCCTGAGAGTCGTGCCACACCGCGAGGAAGGCGGCACGCGCGGGGTCCGCCCCTTCCAGCTTGGCGATGACGGAGGCGATCAGCGAGGTGCGCCAGGAGTGCTCGGCCACGCTCTCCGGGTCGCGTACTCCAGCCATCCACCAGCCGGTGCGCTTGGACTGCTTGAGCGTTCCCACTTCGTACAGGAACCGCGCGACCTGGGCCATCTCTTCTGCCACGGTTGAGTCCCCTCTCACGCCTCAGCGAGGCGGATCGCGTACCTGACGCTGTCCAGTTCACGGCGAGCGCGAGCAGACAGTTCCCGGCTATCCAACATCACGGGCAGCCGGTCGCTCAGGGCCCGGGCCGCAGCGCCCGATCTCAGAAGGTTCGGCCTGACGGCGAGCAGGGACCAGAGGGAGTGGATGTTCAGCTCGACGTACCCGTGGTGGGGCGTCAGCCCATGGGCCAGGTGCGACAGCAGTTTGTCCCCGGGCCAAGGCCCGGGGGTGTGAGAGGCGATGAAGTCGTCGGACAGCTCCAGGTGTTGGTTCTCGCCGATCCAGTAGGCCCAGTAGTTCAGGTTCGCTGCCTGCCCGCGGTCATCGTCGACCAGGACCGTGTCGATGAAGTGGCACATGCGGTCACGGTCGCCCTGCCGCGTGGCCACCGCCGCCACGGAGCGGGCGTTGAGCCAGTCGATGAGCCGGCCCCTGGGCCGTTCGGTGGCCTGCTGGTGGGCGAGCCACTCGGCGGTGTCGGCCTGGTCGTCGTAGCCGGACAGGTACAGCGCTTGGCGGCGCAACAAGAACCGTTCCTCGCCTCGTGCCTGCTCTGCGGTGTCCCGCATCCGTGCGAAGAATCGGCGCCGGTCGGTGGCCGGTAGTTCTGGAGCCGACGGCACCGGGCCACGGCGGGGCCGTGGAGGCGTGGGCAGATTGCGGACCGGTAGAGGTGGTACCCGCGTGAGCGGCCAGGCGAGGACCTCGACAAGGTCCCGTTGCATGACCCAGGCCCCGATTGCGCTTTCGTCAGCGGGCGTTTCATCGTCCAAGGCGCTCGCCAGGAGAACATCGGCCTCGATCGCCCTCTCGAGGGCCTGCAACAGGGATGGCGAGGTCCCCATCCGCATCAGGCGGCGCCGGTGCACGAGCATCTGCCCCAACGGCACTGCGGTCAGCGGCCTGCGCCCCGACTCCCAGCCTGCGATGGTGTCCGGCGAGACCTTCAACTGCTCGGCGACGTCCTCCTGTGTGTGACCGAGTTGCTCCCGGATGACGCGGAATACGTAGCCGGAGATGACCCCGATCCGTGGCCGTGAAGGCCTACCCCTACTGCCGGTCCGGGTTTCTTCCGGGCTCGACGGCATTACACCTACCTCTCCCCGCGCGGTCCCCGTCCGCACCCGTACCGCCAGTCACTTCAACTGCTGATACGGGTTCTCTACTGTCCAGGTAGTCACTCAACTACTGAGCGTATAGGGAAGGTGTTGCCGTGGACTCCGATTCGCCCGCGAGTACCCATCGAGGGACAGGCCCGTCGGGAGCGCTCGGCGTGCTGCGTCCGGTTGCCCCGGAGCCGAGGGTGCTCGTGCACCCCACCGCGGACCGGAGCTTGGCGACAGCGCACTGGCTGCTGTCGGCGCTGCCGAGCCCAAGCCGCGACCAGGCTTGGCTGGAGTGGCAGGAACACCAGGTGACGATGCTGCCGCTGGGCACCCTCTTCTCCGCCGTGCGGATCCCCGGGCGGCTGGTGGCCGCCCTGACGTCCTGCACCGGGGCCGCCGAGCTGGACGCGTTCATGGGGCAGGCCCTCGGCGGCGGCCCGGTCGTGTGCGATCCACGGCACTTCCGTTACTACGCGCTCGTGCCTGCCGGCATGCCGAAGAGGCGGCAGCGTGCGGCCGACGTCTGGCGCGCGATGGGGGTGGAGCTACTTGGCCTCGGCAGCTACCTCGGGGTACCTCAGGTGGACGCCGTGGAATGCACTCAGGCACGTGCCTCGTACTGGTCGGTGCCGATGGACTCGGCCGCGACGCTGTGTTCTCCGCCCGCCGTCGCCCGACTGATCGCCGCCGGACGGCGCAGCGAGGACCCCGGGATGGAGGAGTGAGCGATGCCGCATGCTTACCCTCACGCGGACTTCCTCCAAGTGTCCCCCAAGCAAGCCGCGTTCGTGCGCTTCGCGGACCACTGCGCCACCTGCCCGACGTGCTGTGCCATGGATGGCGAGGGCGCGAACCTGAACCTCCCCTGCGCGGAGCAGGACCGTCTGCACGAGGAGTACCGGCAGGCGTCCCGCGCCGACGCACGAGGAGGAGACCGGTGAACGGGTCCAAGAGTCCGGTGGAGCGGAGGCTGCCGCTCCCCGAGCCGGAGCCTGTGAGCGGGTGTCCGGAGTGCCAACGGTTTGCCCGCCAACGGGAGACCGCCAGGTCGGCGAGCGACATGTCGCTCGTCTCCGACTGTAATGTCCACATCCGCCGCCACCCTCACAGGCCGCGGGGGACGGGCCGCAGCCGTTAGCCCCCGGGGGTGGCTGGTGCCTGCCGATCACGTCGGCACCGTGGCGCATCTCCACCGCCGGGCTGCTTGACCGGTCTCGTGGGGATGTGGACTTCTTGTGGCATTCGATCATCAATCAGGCCCCCCGTTCGAATGGAACGAGGGGCCCGTGACTCTCTGACCTGCTATGCAAGCTGTGCCCCCGGCAGGATTCGAACCTGCGACACCCGCTTTAGGAGTTCGAGCGCTCCTCGGCACTGCCGGGGGAACCACCCGGCCACGCCAGCCATGCAGGACCGCTTAGGGGTGCTGGGGTCCGGGGTCGTTGATGTCACTTGTGAATGTCAGGGCGCTGTAACCGCACCCGCTCGCTGGCACAATGATCCTGTGGTTGATCTGGAGCGCATCAGAGCAGACAGCGTGGCGTACTTCCGATCTCTTGATGAGGGGGCCACCCTGCGGCACCACTTCCGCCACGCCGATGAGGACTGCCGCTTGTGGTACTTCGAGGCCGTACCCGACCCGCGGTGAGTGGATCGCCATCAAGCAGGCCGAGCTGACTCCGGTTGGTCGACTCCACCGGTACGGCTGGGAGCACTTGGAGGACGAGCACGGCTTCCTGACAGACCAGACGCTCGACCCTGAAGAGGACCCGCTGGAAGCCATCCCGGCCGAAGAGTTCCAGCGCGTCTGGACCAGTGACAGGGGTGGACAACCACTTTAGGAGAGCGGCTGGGTGATCTGCGGACTGAGCTGCGGCTTCGCCGGCTGAGGAACCGAAGGGCTACTCGACCGCAGGGCACCGGTGTTGACCGTGGTCGACCCCTGCATCTGGCACGGTTGCGGGCGTTGTGGTGCGGCGGGTTAAGCACCATGGTCTGGAGTCGGCTCGATGACGTCGGCCCAGACCAGATCGCCCCACGGGTTTCCCTCTACGCCAAGGCGTTCCGCGACGACATCATCGAGGAACTTCGCGTGAGCCACCTCAACCGCTTCGCCCGGCCACCACAGCGAGTCGCACTCGGTGCACAGCGAGAAGGATGTCCCATCGACCCTGAAGCGGTACGGGTGGATCCAGTCCTGCCCGCAGCGCGGACAGACTTGCTTGGTTGGCACGACTGGCACGGTATCCCAGCGGGGGCGCACTCTTTCCAAGTCTTCGTCTGGGGGTTCTGGTGCGTACGTAGGAGTCCTGACCTGCGGTGCAGCCGAGTCGAGCGGGGCTTTTGAACGGTGCTGTACGCCGGTGAGTGCAACCAGAACTGCAACCAAGGAAACGCGGCTGATCGGAGCATTCAAGCTTCGCGCTGAGGGAGTCGTTCGAGTCGCTGGCCAGTCCGCGCCGGACGACTGCTGGAGGCCGGCCCATCAGCTCTGGCGGCCATCGCTACTCGACGTCGGTATCCAGGTCGAGTGCCTCCTCCTCGACCGCGAGGTAGGTGTCCGAGGTCGCTGCCTCCAGGAAGCCCTCCTCGCTGGGGAGCGCGAGACGCGGAGTCAGATCGATGAGGTGCATCCAGGAGCCGCTGTCTCCCATCGTGAAACCTTCACGTACGGAGCGGAGCTGATCGTCTAGCTGTTCCGCTCGAACTCTGCGCGCGTACTCCTGAGCAGCAGCGGCTCTTTCCTCACGCACGCGATCGCTCATCTGCCGTTCGGGCCACTGCGCTACCGCGTTCTCCTGGCGCTGAACCCCACGGGGCAGCTCGTCCATGTACATGGGTCGTTCTTCCCGGACCCGTGCGATGACGCGACGCTCTGCGTAGGCCAGCTCGCGGCACGCGCCGTACAGACGTCGGGACATCCCCAGCATGAGATCCGTGCCCGGAATCCGTCCCGTCAGCATGTCCAGGCCGTGCCGTTGCCTGATGTCCGCGTCCCTGGAATCTGGTGCGACGTGGCGACGCAGCTCGGCTGTGGGCCCGTCGCTCTCCAGCAGTCGGATCGGGGCCCTTCGCGTTGCTGCCGCCTCCTCGGGCCTGCCGACTGCCGTGACGCGCAACCCGTCCCGCGGCAACGACGAAAGTGCCAGATACGTCAGCATGCGCGATCGAGCGAGCTCCAGGAGAGCCTCGTCGTCCTGCTGCAGCCTTTCCTCGTCGGAGGTGTTGCTGGGGTCCCCGGCCGGCGGGTCGCCCTCGACGTCGATCATCATGAACAGGCGCCGCTCCAAGCTGGTCCCGCACAGCACCTTCTGGTGTGCTACGGGGACGAGGGCGCCGACGTCCAGTTGCTGCGCCCCCTTGATCCTGGGCCCCATGCCGAGCCGACGGCTCCCCTTTGCCTCGACCAGCCAAAGCTCGGACGTGGCCGGGTGCGTGCCGAACAGGTCCGGCAGACTGGGCGCCTTGTCCCACCCGGGCGCCGCGCCTTGTGGTATCGCGCTCTCAGCGTGTGTGGTGGGGCCAAGCCCCATCGTCTGGCAGGCCCACTGGGCCATCGTCATGCCCACGTGGTATCCGAAGGCGGTACGAGTCGAGCTCTCCGTTCCGTGGGTGTAGACGACGCTGGGTACGACCTCGCGCCCGGCCCGTACCAGGTAGGCGGAGAGGGGGTACCGGCGTGCCTTGATCTCGTGGCGTGCGAGACGGGGCGTAGCGGTGATCCAGGAGCTGATGTCCCGTCCCACCGCGATCGTGGCATCCAGGAGCGCACGCCACGTCGTGCCGACCAGATACGCGCCGTCCGCAGGTATGCCAGCGCCCTGGGGTAATGGTTGGCGGGCCAAGGCCACCATCACAGGAGTGGGCCGCGGCGCGGGGGCCAGCGGTGAGCTACGGCGGAGGAACACGGGGACGTCGAAGGCGTCGGGCGCGGATAGTGGGGTATCCACGGTCCCCGCCCAGGCAGGCGGCTGCATGCGCTCACTGTGCCACTGGCGCCCTCGGCCGAGGGCGGCGGGGAGGGTGCGACTCCATTGGCCTCCGCACGGTGTGAACCACCGACGACGCGCTCATGGGCGGGGCCTGGAGGCTGACTTGCAGACCTCGCAGTCCGACAGGTCTGCTTGTCCTTCTGAGTGTGTCGGATCGGTTGGGGAGTACACGGTGCCGCTGGAGTTCGGGTTGTGGCGGGTGGATGAAGAGCCGGTGCGCGTGGTTACGCGGCCGATGCCACTGGAGTCGAGGCTGGAAGAACTGATAGAGGCCGATCCAGAGATCTTGGGGAGACCGCTCCTGTTGATCGGCCGACAGGTACAGACGGACCACGGCAAGGTCGTCGACCTGCTTGGCATGGACGCCGAGGGCAGCCTGCATGTGTTGGAGCTGAAGCGGGACCGTACGCCCCGGGAGGTTGTGGCGCAGGTCCTCGACTACGGCTCGTGGGTTCAGGAACTCACCAATGAGCAGGTGCGGGAGATCTACGCGGCGTACGCCCGTGGCCGGGACCTGGCTCGGGAACTGGACGAGGCGTTCGCGCTGCGGTTCGGCGGCAGCATTCCGGAAGCGCTGAACAGCACCCATGCCCTCACCATAGTTGCAAGCGAGATGGACGCCGCCACCGAGCGGATCGTCACCTACCTGGCCTCCGGCTACGGGGTTCCCGTCAATGTGCTCTTCTTCCGCTACTTCGAGGACGAGGGACGCTCCTATCTAGCGCGCACCTGGCTACTGGACGATGTCGAGGACGCGGCACCGTCTCCGGGAAAGAAGGGGCGGGGCAAACAGGAGCCGTGGAACGGCACGGACTGGTTCGTCTCCTTCGGCGACGAGTCGGGCCACCGGAGCTGGGAGGACGCGCTGCGCTACGGCTTTGTGTCGGCCGGTGGCGGTGACTGGTTCTCCCGCACGCTCCGTTCCCTGCCAGTGGGGGCGCGGGTCTTCACTCACATACCCAAAACGGGATACGTCGGCGTGGGCACGGTGTCCGGCGAGCCGCAGCCCTTCGAGAGCGCCGCTCTCACCGTCGACGGCGAGAGCCATCGGATGACCGACCTCCCCCTCAAGGGCAGCTACCGAGCCCACGACGGTACGGCAGCCGAGGAAGACGGGGAGGACCGTCGTGAGTGGATCGTGCCGGTCGACTGGGAACAGGCTGTGCCGCGCTCGAGAGCACTGTGGCGGACCGGATTCTTCGCCAACCAGAACTCCGCCTGCAAGCTCCGCGCCCGTTTCACGATCGACGAGGTATCTCGCCACTTCGGCATCATCTGACGACACAGGGGTCGCGGAGAGCTCGGCCGAGGATGAGTACCAAGTCGTCGTCATCCCTCACGAGCGTCGCGAAACCTCGGTGACAGACGTCTGGCATCCAGCTGATCGTCCTGGGTGAGGCACGAAGGATCAAAGAGCCGGAGCGGTCCTGGGAAGGCGGCCGGCGTTGGTGAGCATCAGCTTGGAAGCTGCGATCATTTGCGGGTGGTTCGGGTCGCTGATCTGGGCGAACGCTGGGGCTGCGGCTTCGTCGGCGGCACCCCAGGGTGGCGTCATCCCCCGCACCCCAGTCAGCTCGGCTCCGTTGAACTTTGCGTCGGCGACCCTGGCGCCCTTGAGGTCTGCATTGGTGAGATCCGCGCCCGTGAGGTTGGCACCGGTCAGGTCGGTACCCGTGAAGCTTGCTCCGAAAAGGTAGGCAGGGCGGCTTCAAGTTCTGGGATCGTGTAGATCGTCGGGGCCGTTCGCGGGTGGGGCTGAGCTGATGCTTTGACAGAAGTCGAACCGCCGTTCCCAGTCGCTTGGAGATCATTACCCAGGCTGCGCGCAAAGTGCAATCATGCAGGCGTCCGGCCTCCGAAGCAGTGCCGCTCCGCCGACCTGATCGGCTGCAGCGTCATGGGTGTTTTCTCGTTACTCCACAGCGCGGCCGATGAGTTTGTGGCTCCCGGCCGGTCCAAGCTCGTGACACCCTAAGAAAAGGACACTGCCATGTCGGAGCTTCTGGTCGACTTCATCACCTCCCTCGACGGCTACGCATCGGGAGAGGGATGGCCCGGGTTCTGGGGCCTCGAGGGCCCGGAGTACCTCGCGTGGCTCGGAGAGCAGCCCAAGGTCACCTACCTGATGGGAGCGAACACGTACCGTCTGATGTCGAGCTTCGCCGCAGGCGAGGTCCCGAGTGGCCAAGACGAGTTCAGGCCCGAGGAAGAGGCGTCCGTGGACGAGCTCACGCAGGCGTCCAAGGTGGTGTTCTCCTCCTCACTGGAGGAGCCACTGACGTGGGCCAACTCCACGCTGGTCCGCGACGACGCCGTCGAGGCCGTCCGCGCCATGAAGTCGGGTGGCTCGGGGATCCTCAGCACGATCGGCAGCCTCAGCCTGTGCCGGTCCCTGCTGCGAGCCGGACTCGTCGACCGCTTCCGGGTCGTGATGTTCCCGGTGATCACCGGGGCCACGGGCGAAGAACGCATCTACGACGGCTATCCGGACGTCGCCCTCGAGATGATCGAGCACCGCACCTTCGACGGCCGCATCCAGCTGGTCGAGTACAAGCCCCGTGTGCTCGAGCACCCGCCGCTCGGCGTCCCTGCGTGACTCGCCTCATCCGCCGGTCCGGACGGCCGCCAGGCCGGCGCCTGCGGGCGCGGAGCAAGACCTGACGGGGGCCGAACGGCCAACGTCGAGACGCCCAATCCATCGTCGCCGTGCGGCGGGAGTTGACGCCGCAGCAGAACACTCACGGAGCCGGCGATGTCGGACCCGTGCCCGTCGCTCGACGAGTTCGTGATGAGCCGGCGCTGCCATGAGGTAGCGACCCTCCGCGACGACGAGACAGCACGTCTGACCCGGCTGCCCGCCACGACGGCAGCAGCCGGCGAATCGCTCCCCGGCTGAGTTCCTGTCGGACAGCAGAGCCGATCACACGCGTGTGCGCGATCGATGTGGCTGGTCGCGCCCACGCGGCGGAGCCGCACATCGGTACAGCCCGCGCCCCTGAGAGGTGGGTTGCACCGAACGCGTTGGTAGCCTCGTGACCATGGCCGCACCAGGAGCGACGTGAGACATCCGAGCATCCAGCAGTTGCAGCTGTTCCTGCTCCTCGCCGAGGAGTTGCACTTCGGACGGGCGGCGCGGCGGGCCTTCATGGCGCAGCCGACGTTCTCGCGGCACATCACCGCTCTGGAGGAGCGGTTGGGTGTGGCCGTGGTGGAACGGACGACGCGCAGGGTCGTGTTGAGCGCGGCGGGTGAGGCGCTCGTGGGGCGGGCCCGGACCGTGGTGGAGGCTGCCGAGGAGTTGCGCCGCGAGGCGGAGCGCCGGGCCAACGCGGCCGCGGGCCGGATCGTGATCGGCTCGCTGGAGGCGATCACCTCGATGGACCCGATCCCGGCCGTCCTGGAGGAACTGCGGAAGGAGTTCCCGCAGTTGGAGGTCGACGTCGTACGCATGGGCTTCGACGCCGGCCAGGCGGTCCTGCGGGGCGACGTCGACGCCGCGTTCCTGTTCCTGCCCGTGCCCGACGGCGTCCAGACCCTGGCGCTGGCAGGCGGGCCGCGGTGCGTGGCGATGGCCGACAGCCACCCCTTCGCCGCCCGGGGCGCGCTGACCCTGGCGGACCTCGCCGACCAGCCCCGCATCGGCTGGTCGGAGCAGGTCCCGAGGGTGTTCCGGGACTTCTGGTCGGCCGGCCCGCGACCGGACGGCACCCCGGTGCGGTTCAGCCCGCACGCCGTCGTCGACTACGAGAGCGCCCTGCCGCTGATCGCCATGGGGCAGGGGATCCAGCTGCCGCCGGACGTCGCCCGCCGGCTCTACCCGCGCCATGGTGTGTCGTACGTCGACGTCACCGACCTCGCGCCCTGGACAGCCGCGCTGGGGTGGCTGCCGAGTCGCCGGGACGAGCCGCTCGTCGCCGCTCTGCGGCGGGCGGCCCAGCGCGCCCTGCGCCGGGCCTGACCGGCGGTACGAACCGGAGGCACGAACCGAAGGCGCGAAACCGGAGGCGCGAACCGGTCAGTCCGGGTGCGACAACCGTTTACAACCGCGTCTCTCGGCGCTAACTTCCGCAACAAGCGGGGTGGGAGCGCTCCCATTACGGTGGACCGGAACCCGCCCTGAAGTCGCTCCCACTCCGCATATCCGCACACACACCGCGCTCGTATCCCCACACACGCATCCGCAGGCCCGTATCCCAAGGAACGGATGATGCTGTCATGATCCTGACAAAAGAGCCCGGAAGGCTCTCGATGCGCCGATTAATGCTCCCCACCCGGGCCAGGTCCCTCTTCCTCGTCCTGCTCTCCCTGCTCGTCACGGTCCCGGCCCTCGGTCTGGTCATGACGGCCGGCGGTGAGGCGGAGGCCCACGGCACGCCCATGAAGCCCGGCAGCCGCACCTTCCTGTGCTGGCAGGACGGTCTGACCGACACCGGTGAGATCAAGCCGGTCAACCCGGCCTGCCGGAACGCCCAGCAGGTCAGCGGCACCACGCCGTTCTACAACTGGTTCTCGGTGCTCCGCTCGGACGGCGCCGGCCGCACCCGGGGCTTCGTGCCGGACGGCGAGCTGTGCAGCGGCGGCAACACCAACTTCACCGGGTTCAACGCCCCCAGCAAGGACTGGCCGCTCACCCATCTCACCTCGGGCGCGACCGTCGACTTCTCGTACAACGCCTGGGCGGCGCACCCGGGTTGGTTCTACGTCTACATCACCAAGGACGGCTTCGACCCGGCCAAGACGCTCACCTGGAACGACATGGAGGAACGGCCGTTCCTGAGCGTCGACCACCCGCCACTGAACGGCTCCCCGGGCACGGTCGAGGCCAACTACTCCTGGACCGGCAAGCTTCCCGCCAACAAGGACGGCCGCCACATCATCTACATGGTCTGGCAGCGCTCCGACAGCCAGGAGACCTTCTACTCCTGCTCCGACGTCGTCTTCGACGGCGGCAACGGCGAGGTGACCGGCATCAAGGAGCCGGGCAACCCGTCCGAGCCGGTGCCCGGCACGTGCACGGCCACCCGCAAGACGACCGGCAGCTGGAACGGCGGCTACCAGTCCGAGGTGACCGTCACCAACACCGGCACCGTCCCGATGCTCGGCTGGATGGTCGACTGGAACCTCCCCGCCGGCCACAAGATCGAAAGTTTGTGGAGCGGCAACGCGACCTACAACGGCCAGTCGGTGATGGTCCACAACGCCGGCTGGAACGGCTCCCTCGCGCCGGGCAAGAGCACGACCTTCGGCTACACCGCCACCGCGCCGGGCGGTGACAGTACGACGAGCCTGCCCTGCCGGGTGGGCTGAACCGTCACTCCGGGCGGGCCCGGTGACCGGCGCGACCTCGGTCGCCGGGCCCTTCGCCGGGTGACTGCACCCGCCGGGGTCACGCGTGGTCGGCCGTGTCCAGGAGGCGCTGCAGGGCGGCCCGGGCCGGCGGGCCCCACGTGGACTTGCCGCCTGGGCGGCCGTGGTCTCCGGCGTGCCCGATGGCCATGCAGGCGAGGGCCCGCGCGACGGCCCAGCCTCGGGCGCGGCGCCGGGTCGGGGGGTCAGCGGCCGGGCGGTAGAGGTCGAAGAAGCGATCGGCGGCGCCGTCCGGCAGCAGGGTCCAGGCGGCGGCGAGATCGCAGGCGGGGTCGCCGGCGCAGAGGTCGCCGAAGTCGATCACACCGCAGAAGGTGCCGTCGGCGGTGAGGACGTTGGCCGCGTGCAGGTCGGCGTGGAGCCAGACCGACGGGCCCGGCCAGTGGGGCGCCGCGACGGCGTCGTCCAGGATCGCGCGGACCGCCTCCGGATCCTCGACCAGGCCCAGCTCCGTGACCATGGCGAGCTGGTGGGCGAACCCCTCGGCGTGCTCGGACAACGGCCCGCCGCGGCTCCGGCCCACGGGTGCGTCCTCGGGGGCGGGGCGGTGCAGAGCCGTCAGGAAGGCGGCCAGGGCCTCGGCCGATTCCGCGGCGCGGGTGGCGGGGGCGCGGTCGGCGGGGGCGCCCTGCACCCACGTGGTGACGATCCAGGTGTGCGGAAAGCGGTCGGAGGGCTCACCGAGGCGCTGCGGGACCGGAATCTCCAGGGGCAGCGTCGGGGCGAGTACGGGGAGCCAGGTGTGCTCCTTGCGCAGCAGCGCGTCCACGGGACCCGTCGCCCAGGGCAGCCGCACGGCCAGGTCGTCACCGAGGCGCCAGAGCTGGTTGTCCCAGCCGCGCGCGCCGAGCCGCAGGGGGCGATCGGCCAGGTCGGGGTGCTGGTCGCGCAGCAGTTCCCGGATCAGTTCCGGCGTGATCTCGATCTCGGTGTGGGTCATGCGGGGCAACGGTAGCCGGGTGACGGTACGCAGGGGCACGAGTGGCCGGAAATCGCGGGGTGCGCCGACCGGGCCGGACCGGCTGCCCCATATGTCGCAGATATCCAGGTGTGCGATTCTGTTGTGTGGGTGCCCTGCCGCTCAGGCGCGGCGTGGATACGCCGTGTCGTCGTCGCCTGAGTTCCCGGGGACTCCCACCTGCCGGTGGCCGCGGCATGGACGGGAGGTGGATGCGGAGATGCCCCATTACGGCGATGCCCGGGCCGCGGTCCCCGGTCTCCGGGCGCCGGGGAACGGGGGCACCGGTCCGCCTCGCCCCGCGTCGGAGCTCGCCGCGCGGGAGCGGGTCCTGGCGTTCGCCGGCGTGGCATTGGCGGCGGTGTACGTACGGAGCGAGGACGGTACGGAACTCCGGTCCGTGGAATCGGCCGGAGCCGGGCCGGGGCGGTGGGGGCTGCCGGGGCGTGTGCCGGTGTCGCAGGGGTCGCCCCCTGGACCTTCCGAGTCGCCCCCGCCCTCCCCCGGAGTCGCACCCGGAACCGAGGGCCGAACCGCTGACGGAACCGAGGGCGGAACCGAAGGCCGAACCGCAGACGGAACCGAGGGCGGAACCGAAGGCCGAACCGAAGTCGGGGGGCCGGCCATCGCCCAGGCCTTCCGGAGTGGGCGGGCGGTGTGGCGCGGGAGTGTGGTGTTCGCCGGTCAGGAAGAAGGCGGAGCCTCGGCCGCGCCGCTCGGGGCGTTGCCGCTGGGGGCAGCGGGTGGGTGGCTGGGGTGCATTGTCGTGGTGGGAGAGGCCGGGGAGGGCTTCGGGGCCGAGCAGCGGGAGTTCCTGGAGCGGTACGCCGAGGCGGTCGCCGGGCGGCTCCGGGGCGAGGCCGACCGGTGCGCCCCCTCGCCCCTGCTGGATTCGGCGCTGCGCGCCATGGGCGTCGGTTCCTTCGCCCTGGCGCCTGGCACCGGCCTGGTCGAGACGGACCAGGCCCTGCTTGAACTCGTCGGCATCCCCGAGAGCGGCTTCGACGGCAAGACGGACACCCTGCTCTCGTGCAGCGTCCCCGAGGACGTGCCCGCCCTGCTGTCGGTGATCGAACCGTCCGCGCAGACCCCCGGCCGCCGGGAACTGGAGTTCCGTATCCGCCGGCCCACCGGTGAACTGTGCTGGCTGCGCCTGAACTGCCGCGTGCGGAAGGGGCCCGACGGCGCTCCGGAGCGGGTGCTCGGCGTGGTGACCGCCGCCCCCGTGCTGCGCCGGAGCGCCAGCGACGTCGCCCGGATCCAGTGGCTGACGGCCGCGCTCGACGACGCCGTGACGGTCCGGGACGTCAGCCGCGTGGTGGTCGCCGCGCTGCGCGAGCCGCTGGACGCCGACCGGGTGGCGCTCGCCGAGCTGCTGGAGGACCGGCTGGCGGTCACCGTGCTCGATCCGCCGAGTTCCGGGGCCTGGCCGGACCTGTGGCGTGCCGAGTGGCGCTCGGAGTGGCCCGACGCACCGGTTTCCGCCCTGCCCACGCTCCAGGCGGCGCTGCGGGACGGGCGGATGAGCCTGTGGCCGGCGGGTGCCGTACTGGAACCCGGGCTCGCGGGGATCGGCCCCGGCGGGCTCGCGGTCCTGCCGCTGCCGGCCAAGAGCCGCGTGACCGGGGTCTGCCTGGTCGGCTGGGACTCGCCGCACGAGTTCGCCCCCGAGGAGCGGGCCCTGCTGACGGCGACCGCGGGGCTGGTGGGGCAGGCCCTGAAACGCGCGCACGCCTACGACGCCGAGCAGGAGCTCGCGACGATGCTGCAGCGCAGCCTGCTGCCCCGCCGGCTCCCCCGGCTGCCCGGAGGCACCGCCGTGGCCCGCTATCTGCCCGCCCGGCGCGGGCTCCAGGTGGGCGGCGACTGGTACGACGTGATCGCGCTGTCGGAGAGCAAGGTGGCCCTGGTCATCGGTGATGTGCAGGGGCACAGCGCCGGGGCCGCGACGATCATGGGCCAGATGCGCACCGCGGTCCGGGCCTACGCCGTGGAGGGCCATCCTCCGGACGTGGTCGTCGGACACGCCAACCGGCTGCTCGTCGGCATGGAGACCGATCTCTTCGCCACCTGCTGCTATGTCGAACTGGACATGGAGGAGGGCAACGCGCTGTTCGTGCGGGCCGGGCATCTGTCCCCGCTGGTGCGCCTTCCGGACGGCGGCACCGAGGAGATCGCGGTGGAGGGTGGGCTTCCGCTGGGCGTCCTCGCGGACGCGGAGTTCCCGCTGACGGCGCTCGCCCTGGCCCCTGGCTCGGTGCTCGCGCTGGTGACGGACGGTCTGGTCGAGTCGGCCGATCTGCAGGTGGACGAGGGCATGCGGCTCGTGCGCGAGGCACTCGCCGCGGCCGATCCCTCCGACCCGGGACGGATGGCCGACGATCTGCTGGGTGACGCCGGCCGCCGTGAGGACGACGTGGCGTTGCTGCTGCTGCGCTACGACGGGATGCGGATCCGGCCGGTGCGGGCGGGCTGGGTGGTGTGGCGGCTGCCGGACGCGGTCATGCACGCCCGCCGGTTCAGCGCGCGCACGCTGCGCTCGTGGGACGTCGTCGCCGAGGCCGACACCGTCCTGCTGGTGGTGTCGGAACTGGTCACCAACGCGCTGGTGCACACGCAGGGCGCGGTCCGTCTGGACCTGACCCTGGCCGCGGACCGGCTGCGGGTGACGGTGAACGACTCCTCGCCGCGCGCGCCCGCCAAGCCGGTGGTGGTCGACTGGGAGTCGACGGGCGGCCGTGGGCTCTTCCTGGTCGAGGCGATGTCGACGGCCTGGGGTTCGGTGCCGGTCGGCGGCGGCAAGCAGGTGTGGAGCGAGATCGTCGTGTCCCGGCCGGATCCGGAACAGGAACCGGAACCCGAGCGGCGAGCGGAACCGCCGCCGGTCGAGCCGGAGCGTGTGCCGGAGCCGGGCCGGACCTGGGACCGCGGCTGGAGCCTGGTCCGCGACCGCGGCTGGGGCATGGGCCGCAACCGCGACCGGAACAAGGCCACGAACCCGACTCCGGCCCCGCCCTCGGGCCGCCGGCTCCGCGGCTGGACCAGGGACAGGAACCAGCCCCCCGACCGACGAAACCGCGACAGGAACCAGCCCCCCGACCGACGAAACCGCGACGGGAACCAGCCCCCCGACCGACGAAACCGCGACGGGGACCAAACCCCGGACCCGACCCGGACCCCGGGCCGACGAGACCGCCCCCGGAACCCGGACCAGACCCCGGCCCCAGCCCCGAGCCCGGGCCGACGAGACCCCGACCCCCGGAACAAGGACGAGAACCAGACCCCGGACCCGACGACCCCCACCCCAGACCGACGAAACAACGGCCGGGACCAGGCCCCGGACCCAACCCCTCACCCCGGCCGACGAGACCCCGACCCCCGGAACAAGGACGAGAACCAGACCCCGGACCCGACGACCCCCACCCCAGACCGACGAAACAACGGCCGGGACCGGGACATGGAGCAGCTCTCGGGCCGGCCCCGCGACCGTGAGACCGGCCGGAACAGGCACCGGGACCTGAGCCCGGAGCCGGCCCCGAGCCTGCGGTCCGACCGAACCCCCGGCCAGGGCCCGGTGCCGCCCGACGAAGGAGGCCCGCCGTGAGAGGGCGCGGATGGCGTGTGTTCGGCGCCCTGATGGCCGGTGTCCTGGCCACGTCCCTGGCCGGCTGCACCGACAGCGGCGGGGAGGGCGACGACAGCCTGACCCTCGGCCTGCTGCTGCCGAGCCGCGCGGTGCCCCGCTGGGAGCAGGCCGACAAGCCCCTGATCGAGAAGCGGGTCAAGGAGCTGTGCCCCGAGTGCTCGGTGGTGTACGCCAACGCCGAGAACGACGCGGCGCGCCAGCGGCAGCAGATGGACTCCATGATCACCAGGGGGGTCTCGGCCCTGATCCTGGACGTCGTGGATCCCAAGGCCCTGCGCTCCTCGGTGCGGGCGGCGGATGGCGAGGGCATCCCCGTGGTCGCCTACGACCGGCTGGCCGAGGGCCCGATCTCGGGTTTCGTCAGCTTCAACGGCGGCCAGGTCGGCCGGCTCCAGGGCGAGGAACTCCTGAAGGGCATGGGAGCCAAGGCCGACGGTGGCGGCGTCGTCATGATGAACGGCGATCCCTCCAGCCCCAACGCCGCCTGGTACGAGGGCGGGGCCCGGTCCGTCTTGAAGGGCAAGGTGCGGATACTCAAGTCGTACAACACCCTGGGGTGGCGCACGGAGAACGCGAACGACCACATGTCCGCCGCGATCAACGCCCTCGGCCCGAACCGGATCGACGGGGTGCTCGCGGCCAACGACTCGATCGCGGCCGGTGTCATCGCGGCGCTCAAGAGCGCCCGCGTCTCGCCGCTGCCCCCGGTCACCGGCCAGGACGCCGATCTCGACGCCCTGAGGCGCATCGTCGAGGGCGAGCAGTACATGACCGTCTACAAACCGTTCCGGCTGGAGACGGAGGCAGCCGCCGCGATGGCCGTCGCCCTGGCACGCGGCAACGACCTCGACGCCCTCGTCACGCGCACCATGGACACTCCGACCGAGCAGGACGTCCCGGCGGTGCTGCTCACCCCGATCGCCGTGACGGCCGGCACCATCGGGCAGACGCTGGTCCGGGACGGCGTCTACACGATCGACCAGATCTGCCCCCCGAAGCTCCGGCCGGCCTGTGACCGGATCGGGCTCACCCGGTGAGGGACGTGATTCCCCGTGGCCCATCCCCCCGTTCTGGCGTTGCGCGGCATCTCCAAGCGGTTCGGCGGCGTGCAGGCGCTCGTGGACGTCGACCTTCAGGTCCGGGCCGGTGAGGTCGTGGCCCTGGCGGGTGACAACGGCGCCGGCAAGTCCACGCTGATCAAGGTGATCTCCGGGGTCAGCCCCGCCGACCGGGGCGTCATCGAGTGGGAGGGGCGGCTCGTGCAGATCAAGCGCCCGCACGACGCCCACGCCCTGGGCATCGCGACCGTCTACCAGGACCTCGCCATGTGCGACAACCTGGACGTCGTAGGCAATCTCTTCCTCGGCCGCGAGATCGACCGGGTCGGTGTCCTCGACGAGGTGGAGATGGAGCGCCGCTCGCGGGACCTGATGCGCGCCCTGTCGATCCGGATCCCCGACGTTCGGGTGCCCGTCGCGGCGCTGTCCGCCGGTCAGCGGCAGGCCGTCGCGATCTCCCGCTCGCTCATGGGCGCGCCCAAGGTCCTGCTCCTCGACGAGCCCACCGCCGCCCTGGGCGTGGAGCAGACCAGCCATCTGCTCGACCTCATCGAGGAGGTGCGCGACCGCGGGATGGCGATCATCCTCATCAGTCACAACATGGGCGACATCAAGGCCGTCGCGGACCGGGTCGCCGTGCTGCGGCTCGGGCGCAACAACGGTCTGTTCGACGTGAGCACGGTGACGCAGGAGCAGATCATCTCCTCCGTCACCGGGGCGGCGGACAACGCCGTGGCGCACCGTTCGAAGGGCGACGAGGAGGCGTGGCCGTGAGCCGGGGCGGGCCGCACCGGGACGGCGGGCCGGGCAGCGCCGGTCCGGTCGCGCCCGACCGCGGGCCGCGCACCCGGGGCTGGTCCGGCAATCTGCGCGAGTACGCCCTGGAGGTGCGCGGCAGTGTGCGGGACGGCGAGCGCGAGCCGCTGCTGGTCATCGCCGGGCTGATCGTGATCTGGTGCGTCTTCCAGGGTCTGGACGACAAGTTCCTCTCGCCGCGCAACCTGTCCAACCTCGGCGTGGGCATCGTCGGGACCGGTCTGGTCGCCGTCGGCATCGTGTTCGTGCTGCTGATCCGGGAGATCGATCTGTCGGTCGGCTCGGTCAGCGGCCTGGCGGGGGCCTCGTTCGCCGTGCTGAACGTGAACCACGGGATGCCGGAGTGGCTCGCGGTGGTCGTGGCGGTGGCGGTGGGCATGGCCGTGGGCGCCTTCCACGGGTTCTTCTTCGCCTCGCTCGGCGTGCCCGCGTTCGTCGTGACGCTGGCGGGCCTGCTGATCTGGAACGGCCTGACGCTCTACCTGCTGGGCGCGAGCGGCACGATCAACATCGACGAGGAGGGGCTGGTCGCCTCCCTGACCAGCCGCCACTTCGAGGACGACGCGGCCGCCTACACGGTCGCGGCGCTCGGCACGGCCGGGTACTTCCTGGCCGCCCGGCGCAAGCGCGCCCGCCATCTGGCCGCCGGGATGCCGCACCGGCCGGCGGGTGACGTGTGGCTGCGCACCGGTCTTCTCGCGGCGGTCGCGTTCGCCGCCGCCTACACCCTGAACCGGTTCCAGGGGCTGCCGCTCGCGCTGCTGATCTTCCTGGTGGTCCTGGTCGTCTCGGACTACGTGCTGCGCCGCACCCGCCACGGGCGGCGGGTGTACGCGCTCGGCGGCGGGGTCGAGGCGGCGCGGCGGGCGGGCATCGGGGTGGAGCGGGTGCGGGTCGCGATGTTCATGGTGTCGGGGACGCTGGCCGCGTTCGGCGGGCTGTTCGTGGCCTCGGAGCTGACCTCGGCCAGCCCCACGACGGCCCGTGCGGCGGGTTCCGGGATGCTGCTGATCAACGCGATCGCGGCGGCCGTCATCGGCGGTACGAGTCTGTTCGGCGGGCGCGGCTCGCCCTGGTCGGTGCTGCTCGGGGTGCTGGTCATCCAGTCGATCGCCTCGGGCATGGGGCTGCTGGGGGTCGAGGACGCCGTGCAGTTCATGATCACCGGAGCGGTGCTGCTGGCCGCCGTGGCGGCCGACGCGCTCACCAGACGCGGGGAGGCCCACCGGAGCCGACCCTGAGTCATGCCTTTTATCCATATACGCCTAAGAAATGGCAAATATGGGTAAGGGCGGTGTTGTCATGAAACGCAGCCGCCTCGCCCGGATGGCCATGGCAGGCACGGCCGTCCTCGGCCTCGTTCTCGCCGGATGCGGTGACACCGACCCGCCCGGCGGCGAGCAGGCCGACCTCAAGGTGCTCGCGACGGACGTGCCCCAGGTGCAGACGCTCAAGAAGCTCACCAAGGAGCACTTCACGGCGGAGACCGGCATCACGGTCGACTACACCCTGCTGCCGGAGAACGAGGCGCGGGAGCGGATGAACCGCGAGTTCGCGACCCAGGGCGGCACGTACGACGTGGCGAGCGTCAGCGCGTACGAGGTGCCGATCTACTCGGACAACGGCTGGCTCGCCCCGCTGGACTCCTATGTGAAGGCGGACGAGGACTTCGACCAGGACGACGTCTTCCCCAACCTGGTGGCGTCGCTGACCGGCAAGGACGGCAAGATCTACGCCGAGCCCTTCTACGGCGAGGGCTCCTTCCTGATGTACCGCAAGGACCTCTTCCGCAAGGAGGGGCTGACCATGCCGCCGAACCCGACCTGGGAGCAGGTCGCCGGCCTCGCCGCCCGGGTCGACGGCGTCGACGGCGCCAGCGGCATCTGCCTGCGTGGTCTGCCCGGCTGGGGCCAGAACCTCGCCCCGATCAACACGGTCGTCAACACCTTCGGCGGCGCCTGGTACGACATGGACTGGAACGCCCGCCTGACCTCACCCGAGTTCAGGAAGGCCGTCGGGTTCTACGTCGACCTGCTGCGCTCCCACGGCCAGCCCGGCGCCGACCGGATGGGCGTGCTGGAGATCCTGGACAGCTTCGTCGAGGGCGAGTGCGCCATGATGTACGACGCCACGTCGCTGGCCTCGTCGGTGGAGGCCGACGGTTCCTCCGTCAAGGGCAAGGTGGGCTATGTCCCGGCCCCGCACGACAGGACCGACAAGGCCGGCTGGCTGTGGACCTGGGCGTGGGGCATCCAGAATGCCTCCGACGAGAAGGACGCGGCGTGGGAGTTCATCTCCTGGGCCTCGTCCAAGGAGTACCAGGAGCAGGTCGGCCAGGAGATGGGCTGGACCGCGGCGCCCGCCGGCAACCGCAAGTCGCTCTACGCCAACCCCGAGTACCAGCAGGCGGCCGGTGCCTGGTACCGGCAGGAGTACACGGCGGCGACCGACTCCGCCGACCCGAAGAGCCCCGGCGTGGGTCCCCGCCCGTACACCGGCATCGGCTTCCTGGGCATCCCCGAGTTCGCCGTGCTCGGCACGGCGGTCTCCCAGCAGATCGCCGCGGCCATCGCCGGGCAGCAGTCGGTGGACACGGCCCTGGACAAGGCGCAGGACCTCGCCCAGGCCGCGGCGGCGAAGTACCGGGGCGAGTGAGCCTGCGGTCAGCGCTGCTCGGAGAGCCTCAGCTCCTGGGCCGGCGCGGGGGCTTCGCTCCCGGGCGCGGGAGGCAGCTCCAGGGTGAACTCGGTGTGGCCGGGCTCGCTGCGCACCCCGGCCCGTCCGCCGTGCGCGGCGGCGATGGCCTCGACGACGGCCAGGCCGAGCCCGGATCCGCCGGTGTCCGGGCCGCTGCGGGAGCGGGAGGCGTCGGCGCGGGTGAAGCGTTCGAAGACCGTGCCGAGCAGGTGCGGCGGGATGCCGGGGCCGTCGTCCCGCACCCGGATCACATGGCGCTCGGCACCGGCCGCCACCTCGGCCGTGACCGTGGTGCCGGGCGGGGTGTGCGCGCGGGCGTTGGCGAGGAGGTTCGCCACGGCCTTGCCCAGGCCCGCCTCGTCGCCGGTGACCAGCGCCGGCGCGTCGAGGTGCAGGGTCAGCCGCCAGACGCGGTCCTGGTCCGCCACCCGGGCCTCCCAGACGGCCTCCGCGACCAGTGCCGTCAGATCCACCTCGGCACATCGCGGGGTGTGGCCCGCATCGAGGCGGGCCAGCAGCAGGAGGTCCTCGACCAGACCCGTCATACGCGCCGACTCGGCGGAGACCCGGCGCCAGGCCAGCGTCGGCTCGACCGGCCCGGCACCGCGGTTCATGAGTTCGGCGTATCCGGCGATCGACGCGAGCGGGGTACGGAGTTCATGGCCGGCGTCGGCGAGGAAGCGGCGCATGCGCTCCTCGCCGCGGCGGCGAGCGGCACGGTCGCCCTCGACCTGGTCGATCATGCGGTTGAGCGCGGCGCCGACCTGCCCCGCCTCGCTGCCGGGGTCGGTGTCCGCCTCTCCCACCCGGGGCAGCGGGGCCTGCCGGTCGTGGCCGAGCGGCGCCCGGGCGAGATCGGCCGCGGTGGCGGCGATCCGGCCGAGGGGGCGCAGCTGACGGCCTACGACCAGGGCACAGACGCAGCCCGCGACGGCGAGTCCGGCGGCTCCGACGACCGCCTCGACCACGACCAGACGGTTCAGCACGTCCCGTACGTCGTCCATGGGCAGCCCGGCGAGCATCCCGACCCCGCTCGCGTCCAGCCCCGTCACCCGGTAGGTGCCGAGGCCGGGGACGGTCCGGGTGTGGGGTGTGCCGTCGGGGGCGATGCCGCGCAGAGCGGCGCGCTGGCCTGCGGTGAGGGGCCGGGGTGTGCTGTCCGGGCGGGTCACCGCCGCCGCGGTGACCGTGCCGTCCGCGTCGAGCCGGGCCGCGAGCAGCCCCTCGGGGTGGCCGGTCCCGTCGAGGAACGTCAGGTCCCGGTCGTCGCCGGGCCGGACCGATGCCCCGGCCAGGCCGTGTTCGGCGGCGTCCATGACCCGGCCGTCGAGGTGGTCCAGCAGCAGGGCCCGCTGGGCGAGGACGGCGGCGAGGGCCGTCACGGCGCAGACGGCGACGAGGGCGGCGCCGATGCGGAGGAGGAGCCGGGTGCGCAGCGACCCGGGGGTGCCAGACATGTCCCGATCCTGTCCCGGTCCGCTGAGGGAACCCTGTGTTCAGGCTGAGCACCGGCGATGTCCCCGTACGAACGGCGCGGGCCGCGCCCCCGGTCACCCGGGAACGCGGCCCTCGAACTGCCTCCGACTGCCTTGCCGGCCCGCTTACTTGCGGATCAGGCTGCGCAGCACGTACTGCATGATGCCGCCGTTGCGGTAGTAGTCCGCCTCGCCGGGGGTGTCGATGCGGACGACCGCGTCGAACTCGACACCGGTGTCGGTGGTGACCTTCACCGTGCGCGGGGTGGTGCCGTTGTTGAGCTCCTCGACACCGGTGATGGAGAAGGTCTCCTCGCCGGTCAGACCGAGGGACTGGGCGGAGGCACCCTCCGGGAACTGCAGCGGGAGCACGCCCATGCCGATGAGGTTCGAGCGGTGGATGCGCTCGTACGACTCGGTGATGACGGCCTTGACGCCGAGGAGCGCGGTGCCCTTGGCGGCCCAGTCGCGGGACGAGCCGGAGCCGTACTCCTTGCCGCCCAGGATGACGAGCGGGATGCCCTGCTCGATGTAGTTGCGCGAGGCGTCGTAGATGAACGACACCGGACCGTCGGCCTGGGTGAAGTCGCGGGTGTAGCCGCCCTCGGTGCCCGGCGCGAGCTGGTTGCGCAGGCGGATGTTGGCGAACGTGCCGCGGATCATGACCTCGTGGTTGCCTCGGCGGGAGCCGTAGGAGTTGAAGTCACGACGCTCCACACCGTGCTCGGTGAGGTACTTGCCGGCCGGGGTGTCGGCCTTGATGGCACCGGCGGGCGAGATGTGGTCCGTCGTCACCGAGTCGCCCAGCTTGGCGAGCACGCGGGCGCCGGAGATGTCGGAGACCGGTGTGGTCTCCATCGTCATGCCCTCGAAGTAAGGGGGCTTGCGGACGTAGGTCGACTCGGCGTCCCACTCGAAGGTGTTGCCGGTCGGGATCGGCAGCGCCTGCCACTGGGCGTCGCCGGCGAAGACGTCCGAGTAGGACTTGGAGAACATGTCCTCGCCGATGGCGTTGGCGACGACGTCGTTCACCTCGGCCTCGGAGGGCCAGATGTCCGCGAGGAAGACCGGCTTGCCGTCCTGGTCGGTGCCCAGGGCCTCACGGGTGATGTCGACCTTCATGGAGCCGGCGATCGCGTAGGCCACGACCAGCGGCGGGGACGCCAGGTAGTTCATCTTGACGTCGGGGTTGATACGGCCCTCGAAGTTCCGGTTGCCGGAGAGGACCGAGGTGACCGCGAGGTCGTGGTCGTTGACGGCCTTGGAGACCTCGTCCGGCAGCGGGCCGGAGTTGCCGATGCAGGTGGTGCAGCCGTAGCCGACGAGGTTGAAGCCGACCTTGTCGAGGTAGGGGGTCAGGCCCGCCTTCTCGAAGTAGTCGGTGACGACCTTGGAGCCCGGGGCGAGGGTGGTCTTGACCCACGGCTTGCGGGTCAGGCCCTTCTCCACGGCCTTCTTAGCGACGAGCGCGGCGGCGACCATGACGTACGGGTTCGAGGTGTTGGTGCAGGAGGTGATGGCCGCGACCGTCACCGCACCGTGGTCGATCTCGTACGACGTCCCGTCGGGGGCGGTCACGGTGACCGGGTTGGACGGGGCGCCGTTCGGGGCGACGGCCGGGGCGTCGGAGGCCGGGAAGGACTCCTTGCCCGACTCGTCGACGGTGTCGACGTAGTTGAGGACGTCCTGCTTGAACTGCTCGGCGGCGTTGGCCAGGACGATACGGTCCTGCGGGCGCTTCGGGCCGGCGATGGACGGGACGACCGTCGACAGGTCGAGCTCGAGCTTCTCGGAGAAGTCGGGCTCGGCGGCCGGGTCGAGCCAGAGGCCCTGCTCCTTGGCGTACGCCTCGACGAGCGCGACCTGCTGCTCGGAGCGGCCGGTGAGCTTCAGGTAGTTCAGGGTCTCGCCGTCGATCGGGAAGATCGCGGCGGTGGAGCCGAACTCCGGCGACATGTTGCCGATGGTGGCGCGGTTGGCGAGCGAGGTGGCGGCGACACCCTCGCCGTAGAACTCGACGAACTTGCCGACGACGCCGTGCTTGCGCAGCATCTCGGTGATCGTGAGGACCAGGTCGGTGGCGGTGGTGCCCGGCTTCAGCTCACCGGTCAGCTTGAAGCCGACGACGCGCGGGATGAGCATGGAGACCGGCTGGCCGAGCATGGCGGCCTCGGCCTCGATGCCGCCGACGCCCCAGCCGAGGACGCCGAGGCCGTTGACCATGGTGGTGTGCGAGTCGGTGCCGACGAGGGTGTCGGGGTACGCCTGGCCGTTACGGACCATCACCGTGCGCGCCAGGTGCTCGATGTTCACCTGGTGGACGATGCCGGTGCCGGGCGGGACGACCTTGAAGTCGTCGAACGCGGTCTGGCCCCAGCGCAGGAACTGGTAGCGCTCGCGGTTGCGGCCGTACTCCAGCTCGACGTTCTGCGCGAAGGCGTCGTTGGTGCCGAACTTGTCGGCGATGACGGAGTGGTCGATGACCAGCTCGGCCGGGGAGAGCGGGTTGACCTTCGCCGGGTCACCGCCCAGCTCCTTGACGGCCTCACGCATGGTCGCGAGGTCCACGACACAGGGCACGCCGGTGAAGTCCTGCATGATCACGCGGGCCGGCGTGAACTGGATCTCCTGGGAGGGCTGGGCCTGCGAGTCCCAGCCGCCAAGGGCGCGGATGTGGTCGGCGGTGATGTTCGCGCCGTCCTCGGTGCGGAGGAGGTTCTCCAGCAGCACCTTCAGGCTGTAGGGGAGGCGCGCGGCGCCCTCGACCTTGTCCAGCCGGAAGATCTCGTACGACTCGTCGCCCACCTGCAGCGTGCTGCGGGCGTCGAAGCTGTTCGCCGACACGACAGTCTCCTTCATTGATGTGCGCGTACCACCACGATCCTGCCGTCACGACCACTTGGCCGATCCGCTAAGGTAAGGCTAAGTTAGGTAGCCCTTACCGACGGACCGGTGGTGCCGCGCGGCTGCGGTGTCACCTCGGCAGATATCTCGATGTCGAGATAACTCTAATACACGAGGGCCGGATGGTCATGCCCGGACCGGCACCCGTCTTCGCCGTACCTCCGCGCGCCTCGCGTTCGCGGGGCGGCGAGGCGCGCTGAGGCACGGCGTGAGCACTGTCCCGGCCGTCCGGGACGACACAGGATGGCCTCATGACGATCACCCCGCAGGCCCTCTCCTTCGACAAGGCCGCCGCGGACTACGCCGCGAACCGCCCCTCGTACCCGCCCGCACTGTTCGACTCCGTCGAGGAACTCACCGCCCGCCCCCTGAGCGGTGCCCGCGTCGCGGACATCGGCGCGGGCACCGGACTGGCGACCGCCCTCCTCCGTGACCGAGGCGCGCGCGTCGTCGCGGTCGAGCCCGGCCCCGGGATGGCCTCCCAGTTCCGTCGCGGACTGCCCGACGTCCCCCTCGTGCTCGGCAGCGGCAACGCCTTGCCGCTCGCCTCGGAATCCGCCGACCTCCTCACCTACGCCCAGGCCTGGCACTGGACCGACCCACGCCGCTCCGTCCCGGAGGCCCTGCGCGTCCTGCGCCCCGGCGGGGCGCTCGCCCTCTGGTGGAACGACGCGGACGGCACCACCCCCTGGATCGCCGGCCAGGACGCCCGCCTGCGCCGCCTCTTCGGCGCCGAGGACGGCGAACCCGACCCCCTGGCCCGCTTCCGCGGACTGCCGGCGGAACTCGACTTCGTCCGACGGCAGGTGTCGTGGACCCGGAGCGTCCCGCTCGACACCCATCTCGCCAACCTCGCCAGCTACTCCGACTTCCTGGTCCTCGGCGAGGACGCCACCAAGACGTTCCTGGCCGAGGAACGCGACCTGCTGACGGATGCCTTCCCGAACGGCACCGTCGAGGAGCGCTACGTGGTCAGCCTGGCCGTCGCCGCCCGTTGACGAGGTGCCTCAGCCCGATCCCGGGGTATCCGAACCAGGTATCCACGCCACGAACGGAAAGGAGACAGGCATGCCGCTCACGTTCCGCAAGAGTTTCCGGATCCTTCCGGGGGTGCGTCTGAACATCAACAAGCGCTCCTGGTCCATCACCACCGGCGGCGGGAAGAACGGCCCCCGGTACACGCGCAGCAGCACGGGACGTCGTACGACATCGATGGATTTGCCCGGACCTTTCGGATGGCGGCGCACCACGAAGGCGCGGCGGCACTGAGCCCGCCGGGCGGGAGGGGCAGCGGGATCGCGGGAGGGGCGGCGGGGTTGACGTCCCGTCACCCAGATGGACCCCCCAACCGGGCTCCATCTCATATCTGAGATAACCTCAACCACATGGCAGACGACTACCTCGTACGCATCGGCAAGCTCATCCGTGATGCCCGGCAGCACCGGGGCTGGACTCAGTCGCAACTGGCCGAGGCGCTCGGAACCAGTCAGAGCGCCGTCAACCGGATCGAGCGCGGCAACCAGAACATCAGCCTTGAGATGATCGCGCGCATCGGGGAGGCCCTCGACAGCGAGATCGTGTCGCTCGGCTACGCCGGTCCGATGCATCTGCGGGTGGTCGGCGGGCGTCGGTTGTCCGGTGCCATCGACGTGAAGACGAGCAAGAACGCGTGTGTGGCACTGCTGTGCGCCTCACTGCTCAACCAGGGGCGCACGGTGCTGCGCCGCGTCGCCCGCATCGAGGAGGTCTACCGCCTCCTGGAGGTGCTGGGCTCCATCGGTGTCCGCACCCGGTGGATCAACGACGGCGTCGACCTGGAGATCGTGCCGCCGGCCGAGCTGGACCTGGCGGCGATCGACGCGGACGCGGCCCGCCGCACCCGCTCGATCATCATGTTCCTCGGCCCGCTGCTGCACCGCATGGACCACTTCAAGCTGCCGTACGCCGGCGGCTGCGACCTCGGCACGCGCACGGTCGAGCCGCACATGATCGCGCTGCGCCGGTTCGGTCTCGACATCGCCGCGACCGAGGGCCAGTACCACGGCGTGGTGGACCGCTCGGTCCGCCCCGAACGTCCGATCGTGCTGACCGAGCGCGGCGACACGGTCACCGAGAACGCGCTGCTCGCCGCCGCCCGGCACGACGGCATCACCGTCATCCGCAACGCCTCCTCCAACTACATGGTCCAGGACCTGTGCTTCTTCCTGGAAGCGCTCGGCGTCAAGGTCGACGGCATCGGCACGACCACGCTCACCGTGCACGGCGTGCCCACCATCGACGTCGACGTGGACTACTCTCCCTCCGAGGACCCGGTCGAGGCGATGAGCCTGGTCGCCGCGGCCGTCGTCACCGAATCGCAGCTGACGGTGCGCCGGGTGCCGATCGAGTTCCTGGAGATCGAGCTGGCCGTGCTCGAGGAGATGGGCCTCGACCACGACCGCACGCCCGAGTACTTCGCCGACAACGGCCGCACCCGGCTGGTGGACCTCACTGTCCGGCCCTCCAAGCTGGAGGCGCCGATCGACAAGATCCACCCCATGCCGTTCCCCGGCCTCAACATCGACAACGTCCCGTTCTTCGCGGCCATCGCGGCGGTCGCCCAGGGCCAGACCCTCATCCACGACTGGGTCTACGACAACCGCGCCATCTACCTGACCGACCTCAACCGCCTCGGCGGCCGCCTCCAACTCCTCGACCCCCACCGCGTCCTGGTCGAGGGCCCGACCCGCTGGCGCGCCGCCGAGATGATGTGCCCACCCGCCCTGCGCCCCGCCGTGGTCGTCCTCCTGGCGATGATGGCGGCCGAGGGCACGTCGGTGCTGCGCAACGTGTACGTCATCAACCGGGGTTACGAGGATCTGGCGGAGCGGCTGAATTCCATTGGGGCGCAGATCGAGACGTTCCGGGACATCTGACGCGTCTCCGAATGAACGCCGCCCACCCCTCTCGACCAGAACAAACACAGGTCACCCTCGCCGTCGCGCCACGGCGGGGGGGGCGACGATTGCCGCACACCCGACCCCGAAAGCACGTTGACAACGTCAACGGAAGAATGTGATGCTCGTAACAGGTGACGGTATACGCTCCTCACGGAATGTACCCACCTTGTATGCGACGGGTGAAACGGGGAGGGCAAGTGCGCCTGGAGACGGTCGACGAACGGTTCCGGATCGTGGGGATCCTGGGCCGCGGGAACATGGGCGAGGTGCACCGGGCCGAAGACCTTCAGGCGGCTTCGGACTCCTCGCACCGGGAAGTCGCCGTCAAGACCGTGTTGCGCAGCCGGACGGGAGTCGCCGTCGACGCCTCGGGGTCCGGCAAGGAGATCGACCGCTTCCGCCGCGAAGTGCGGATCATGCGCATGCTCTCCCAGGGCCACCCGAACCTCACCCTGCTGATCGACGGTGGTGTGGACCGGGCACTTGGCGGCAGCGGACTGCCCTATCTGGCCATGGAGTTGCTGGAGGGCCATCCGCTCGCGGACCTCATCGACGAGGAGCCTCAGCTGCCGGTCTCCTGGGTCGCCGCCATCGGGGCGCAGCTCGCCTCCGGGCTCGCCGCCGCACACACCGCCGGGGTCGTCCACCGCGATCTGAAGCCGGCCAACGCGATGCTGACCCGCGACGGGACCATCAAGGTCCTCGACTTCGGCATGGGTTCGGTCGTCGACGATCCCGACCAGACCCGTCTGACCAGCACGGGCGTGAGTGTCGGCACGGCTCGCTACATGGCGCCCGAACAGTTCCGTGCCGAACGGGTCTCCGCGTCGGCCGATCTCTACGCGCTCGGCTGCATCCTGTACGAGCTGCTGATAGGGCGGCCCCCCTTCTCCGCCAGGACCCCCTACGAACTCTCCGAACAGCACCAGCACGAGAAGCCGCCGAGGCTCACCCTGGTGCGGCCGGACCTGCCCGCCGAACTGGTCCGGCTGGTGGACCGACTCCTGGAGAAGGACGCCGAACTGCGGCCCGAGAACGCCGCCCTGGTCCGTGAGGCGCTGGTCCCGCTCGCCCTCGCGCCGGACGACACGGCCGCCCTGCTGGCCCCGCACTGGCAGGTGATGGACCCGGTGGCACGGCTGCGCGCCCTGCTCCCCGAGCCTGCTCCGGCCGCCCCCGCACCCGTGGCGCGCAGGGAGCCGCGCCTGCCCGAGGCGATGGACGTCTTCGGCATCCATGCCGACCTGATCGGCGAGTACAAGGACTTCACGAAGAGCGCGACGGTGATCCGGGACGCCCGGATCGACAACTTCGTCGAGGAGGATCTGGCGGCGAAGTCGCAATGGCCCGACCCGTGGCTGTCGTTGAATCCGTTCTTCGCCGACGGCGGCCAGGTCACCGACCTCGTGCGCGACGGATTGCTGCATCCGAAGTGCGCGGAGATCTTCCAGGCCGGCAAGAAGGAGACCTCGCGGCGTCCGGACGGGCGGCCACTGACGTTCCACCTCCACCAGCGGCAGGCGATCGAGGCCGCGCAGGCGGGCGACTCCTACGTGCTCACCACGGGAACCGGCTCCGGCAAGTCACTGTCCTACATCGTCCCGATCGTGCACCACGTACTGAAGGAGCGTCAGGCGGCCGGGCCCGACGCCGGCGGCCGGGTGCGCGCGATCGTCGTGTACCCGATGAACGCGCTGGCCAACTCGCAGCTGGGCGAGTTGGAGAAGTACCTGCGCCACGGTTTCGGGAAGGGCCGCGAACCGGTCACCTTCGCCCGCTACACCGGTCAGGAGTCCGACGAGGACCGCCGGGCCCTGCGCAAGAACCCCCCGGACATCCTGCTGACCAACTACGTGATGCTGGAGCTGATGCTGACCCGGCCGGACGACCGGTCCAGCCTGATCCGCATGGCCGAGGGGCTCCAGTTCCTCGTCTTCGACGAACTGCACACCTACCGGGGCCGGCAGGGCGCGGACGTGGCGTTCCTGATCCGCCGGGTCCGTGAGGCCTGCCGCGCGTCCGCGACGCTGCAGTGCATCGGCACCTCGGCGACCATGTCCACCGAGGGCTCCTGGGAGGACCAGCAGCGTGAGGTGGCCAGGGTCGCGGGCCGGCTGTTCGGCACGACGGTCCTGCCGAAGCGGGTCATCGGCGAGACCCTGGTCCGGGCGACCGGGGAGGCTCCCGAGTCCGTGTCCGCCGAGCGGCTGCGGGTGCCGGCGGCGCCCCGCTCGTACGAGGCGTTGACAAAGGATCCACTGGCCCGCTGGGTGGAGTCCCGCTTCGGTCTGGAGCAGGAGAAGGGCACGGGACGGTTGCGCCGCTGCCCCCCGGCCACCGTCGAGGAGGCGGCGGCCGAGCTGGCCGAGGAGTCCGGGGTGCCCGAGGAGAGCGTGCGCGAGGCGATCCGCACGACACTGGAGGCGGGCGCGCAGGCCAAGCACCCCGTCACGGAGCGGCCGCTGTTCGCTTTCCGGCTGCACCAGTTCCTCTCCAAGGGCGACACCGTCTACACGACGCTGGAGGACCCGCTCACCCGGCCGCTGACCCGTACGTACCAGCTGGAGCAGCCGGACAGCGACGGCAAGCCGCTGTTCCCGCTGGCGTTCTGCCGCGAGTGCGGCCAGGAGTACCTGACCGTCTGGCGCACCGAGGACGGCGGCGCGTTCCGGTACGAGCCGCGCCGGGACACCTCCGCCTCCGGGGGCCGCGCGGGCGAGGGCTATCTGTACCTGGGCATGCCCGGGGAGGACTACGAGTGGCCCGCCGATCCGCAGAAGGCCGTGGACGACAGGCGGTTGCCGGAGTCATGGCTGGAGCCGGACGCGCAGGGCGTGACGGTCGTCAAGAAGTCCTACCGACCGCGTCTGCCCAAGCGGGTCGTCGTGGACGCCCATGGGAACGAGGCAGGCGAGGGACTGGTGGCGGCGTTCGTCCCGGCGCCGTTCCTGTTCTGCGTGCACTGCCAGGTCTCCTACGAGCAGACCCGCGGCCGGGACTTCGCCAAGCTGGCCACCCTGGATCAGGAGGGCCGTTCGTCGGCGACCTCGCTGATCTCCGCGTCGATCGTGAAGTCCCTGCGAGCCGTGCCGGAGGAAAGCCTCAGCAAGGAAGCGCGCAAGCTTCTCACCTTCGTCGACAACCGGCAGGACGCCTCGCTCCAGGCCGGACACTTCAACGACTTCGCTCAGGTGACCCAGTTGCGTGGCGCCCTGTACCAGGCCGCGGTGCGGGCCGGTGAGGAGGGACTGAGCCACGACGACCTGGCCGAGGCCGTCACCGAGGTCATGGGCCTGGCACCCCGCGAGTACGCGGCCGGCAGCGACCTGGCCCCGTCCATGGAGCGCCGAGCCGTGAAGGCCTTCCGCGACGTCGTGGGATATCGCCTCTACCGCGATCTCGAGCGCGGCTGGCGCATCACCATGCCGAACCTGGAGCAGACCGGGCTGCTCCGGATCGACTACGAGGATCTGGGATGGATCGCGGCCCACCCCGATCGCTGGCGGTCCGCGCACGCCGCGCTGCGCGACGCCGATCCGGCGCTGCGCGAGGAGATCGCCCGTACGCTGCTCGACTTCATGCGGCGGGCTCTCGCCATTGACGTGCAGTACTTCCGCGACGACTTCGACGCCTTGCAGCGGGCGAGCGAAGAGCGCCTGACCGGGCCGTGGGTGCTCGGTGAGAGTGACCGGCCGGCCGTCGGAACCGCCTACCCGTACGGTTCGCGGCCGGGTATGGAACGGACCGCGCAGTTCCTCTCCGCCCGGGGGAAGTTCGGCAAGTATCTGCGGCGGAACATGCCCGATCTGCGTGACCTTCCCCTCGACGACGTCCAGAAGATCATCGAGGACCTGTTGAAGGTGCTGCTCGACGCGCATCTGGTGTGCGAGGTGGACGCGACGCCCGAGCTGTCCGGTCCGGCCTACCGCCGCCGTGCGGCTCAGAAGCGCACCGGCTACCGGGTGTCGGCCGCCGCGTTGATCTGGCGGGCCGGAAACGGTGAGCGGGGCGCGATCGACCCCTTGGCGCGTACCTACACCAGCGGCGAGGGCCCTCGCGTCAACCCGTTCTTCCGGGACCTGTACCGGACCGCGGCGGCCGAACTGGCCGGCCTGTTCGCGCGGGAGCACACCGCTCAGGTCACTCCGGAGGACCGTCTGGAGCGCGAACGGCTGTTCCGGGACGCCGAACTCCCCCTGCTGTACTGCTCGCCGACGATGGAACTCGGCGTGGACATCTCCTCGCTCAACGCCGTGCTGATGCGCAATGTGCCGCCGACCCCGGCGAACTACGCACAGCGCTCGGGCCGGGCGGGCCGTTCAGGTCAGCCCGCGCTGGTGACGACGTACTGCGCGACGGGCAACAGCCACGACCAGTACTACTTCCGCCGCTCCCAGGACATGGTGTCGGGACAGGTGGCCCCGCCGCGGCTGGACCTGGCCAACGAGGATCTGGTCCGCTCGCATCTCCAGGGCATCTGGCTGGCGGAGACCGGCATGAAGCTGGGCACGGCGATCCCGGAGGTCGTCGATGTCGCCTACGACCCCGACGGCGACGACCGCCCCGATCCGCAGATGCCGCTGCCGCTCCGTTCCGAGATCCTCAGCGCCTCTCTCGACGAGGACGCCCGCAGGCGCGCGGCGGCCACCGCCCGTACCGTCCTGGCCCCGCTGATCGCGGACTTCGAGGCGACCACCTGGTGGTACGACGAGTGGATCGAGGACCGGATCGAGCGGGCCCCTGACAAGTTCGACGCCTCCTTCGACCGGTGGCGGGATCTTTTCCGGGCGGCCGTCATCGACCAGTACGAGCAGAACAAGCGCGTCGTCGACCACACCCTGTCCCCCGGTGAGCAGAGCCGGGCGCGCTCTCGCCGACGGGAGGCCGAGACGCAGACGAACCTGCTGCTGAACCGCTCCACCGACAACAAGTCGGTGATGAGCGACTTCAATCCATACCGCTACCTGGCGTCCGAGGGCTTCCTGCCGGGCTACAGCTTCCCGCGGCTGCCGCTGGCCGCGTACATCCCGCGCTCCGGCAACCGCCGCAACGCCGACGGCGACTATCTGCAGCGTCCGCGGTTCCTCGCGATCCGCGAGTTCGGCCCCGGGGCGCTCATCTACCACGAGGGCGCCCGCTACCAGGTCACCCGGGTGCAGTTGCCGCCGGACGCCTCGGGCGACCTGGCGACGGCGGAGGCCAGGCGCTGCGACGGCTGCGGCTACCACTACGCCGTCAAGCCCGGCTCCGACAAGTGCACGATGTGCGGGGAGGAGCTGCGCGGCAAGCGCACCGGCCTGCTCCACCTGCACACCGTGTACACGACGCCGCGCGAGCGGATCTCCTCCGACGAGGAGGAGCGCCGCCGGGCCGGTTTCCGCCTGGAGACCTCGTACGCGTTCCAGGACCACGGTGCCCGCAAGGGACGCCTCACCTCGCATGTCGCCGATGCCGGCGGGGCGCCCGTTCTCGACCTGGACTACGGCGACTCGGCGACGGTGCGCATCACCAACCTCGGCCGGGTCCGCGACAAGGAGGGCGAGCCGGACGGCTACTGGCTGGACCTGGGCGACGGCCGCTGGCTCAACGACCGGGCCGCCGCGGACGCCATCGAGGGCACCGGCATGCCGGTGGTCGACGAGGACGGCAACGAGAAGCGCCGCAAGAAGCGGGTGCTGCCCTTCGTGGAGGACCGCCGCAACATCCTCGTGGTCACCCTGGAGGAGCCGCTGCCCGAGCCGGTGGCGCTGTCGTTCCTGTACGCGCTGGAGCGGGGCATCGAGGCGGCGTTCGAGCTGGAGGACTCCGAGCTGACCGCGGAGCTGCTGCCACCGGACGAAGGGCCGCGCCGCCACATGCTGTTCACGGAGGCAGCCGAGGGCGGCGCCGGTGTGCTGCGCCGGATCCAGCACGACAGGGAGGCTCTCGCCAAGGCCGCCGAAACCGCCCTGGACATCTGCCACTTCGACCCGGAGACCGGCGAGGACGAGGGCGGTCCGGCGGACGGCGAGAGGTGCGCCCGCGGCTGCTACGCGTGTCTGCTGACGTACGCCAACCAGACGCACCACCGCCGGCTGAGCCGGCACGCCGCCCAGCCGCTGCTGGTGCGGCTGGCCGGCGCCCGTACCGAGCGGGAGGACCGCGGCGAATCCCGTAGCGAGCGGTTCCGCAGGCTGGCCCCCGCGGCCTCGCCGACCCCGGTGGAGGCGGATCTCGCGGCCCTGGTCGCACAGGGGGATCTGCTCGGCTGGCTGCGGGCGAAGGGCTACCGGCTGCCGGACGAGGTGGAAGTCCTCGTCCCGGAGGCCGGGGCCTGCCCCGACCTCGTCTTCCGGCTGGACGGAGCCAACCTCGCCGTGTTCGTCGACGTCCCCGGCCACCCGGCCGGCTCCACCCGTGACGTCGAGGCCGGGTATCGCCTGGAGGACGCCGGCTGGGACGTCCTGCGCTTCCCGGCGGACACCGACTGGGACGCCATCGCGGACCGCAACGCCGCCTACTTCCACCTCCGTTGATCGCCTCACCGGCTTCCGACCTTTAGGAACTGAGACATCTCATGAGCCTCACGTACACAGCCGGCTCCCTGGTCGCCGCCCGTGGCCGGGAATGGGTGGTGCTGCCCGAGAGCGCCCCCGACATGCTGGTGCTGCGCCCCCTGGGCGGGAGCGAGGACGACATCGCGGCCGTGTTCCCCACCTTCGAGGAGGTGCGGCCGGCCGAGTTCGCGGCGCCGAGCCCGGCCGACCTGGGCGACCAGCGGGCCGCCGGTCTGCTGCGTACGGCGCTGCGCATCGGGTTCCGGTCGGGAGCGGGCCCGTTCCGCTCGCTGGCGTCGATCGCCGTGGAGCCCCGGGCCTACCAGCTGGTTCCGCTGCTGATGGCGCTGCGGCAGCGCACCGTGCGCCTGCTCATCTCGGACGACGTGGGCATCGGCAAGACGGTCGAGGCAGGCCTGATCGCCAAGGAGCTGCTCGCCCAGGGCGAGGCGACCCGGCTGGCGGTGCTCTGCTCCCCCGCCCTGGCCGAGCAGTGGCAGGGCGAGCTGCGGGAGAAGTTCGGCATCGACGCCGAACTGGTCCTGGCCTCCACGGTGACCCGACTCGAACGCGGCCTGGAGCTGGGCCAGTCCCTGTTCGACAAACACCCCTGCACGATCATCTCGACGGACTTCATCAAGTCGACCCGGCACCGCGAGGACTTCGTACGCAACTGCCCTGACCTGGTGATCGTCGACGAGGCCCACGCCTGTGTGGCCGCCGACGACACCACGCAGGGCGGCACATCGTCCGCGGCGAACCAGCTCCGGTACGAGCTGCTGCGCAGGATCTCCGCCGATGCCGACCGGCATCTGCTGCTGCTGACCGCGACCCCGCACTCCGGCAAGGAGTCCGCGTTCCGTAACCTGCTCGGCCTGGTCCGTCCCGAACTCGCCACGCTGGACCTGGAGTCCCCGGCGGGGCGTGCGAAGCTCGCCGAGCACTTCGTGGCCCGCAAGCGCGCCGACGTCCGCGACTACCTCACCAAGGAGGACGGCCTCGCCGACGACTCCCTCGCCGAGCGGACCGCGTTCCCGTCCGACCGCTGGACCAAGGACGAGCCGTACAAGCTGACGCCCCCCTACCGGGCGCTGCTCGACGACGCCATCGCCTATGCGCGGGACCGCGTCACAGCAGCCGGTGAGCAGGGCAAGCGGGAGGCCCGGATCGCCTGGTGGTCGGTGATCGCGCTGCTGCGCTCGATGGTGTCCTCCCCCGCGGCCGCCGCACAGACCCTGAAGACCCGTTCCGAGTCCGCCACCGCCCGCACCGCGCAGGAGGCGGACGCGCTGGGCGCCCCCGTGGCCGCCGACTCCGCCGAGAACGACCGCCTCGAAGGCATGGACGTCGCGCCGGGCGCCGCCGAGTCGGAGGAGGCGGGTGCGCGGCTGCTCGAACTCTCGCAGCGGGCAGCTCAGTTGATGGGCCCGTCCGAGGACGCGAAGCTCAAGGCCCTCACCCGGCATCTGAAGGGCCTGGTCGCCGACGGCTACCACCCGATCGTCTTCTGCCGCTACATCCCCACCGCCGAGTATCTCGCCACACAGCTGGAGGGCAAGCTCGGCAAGAAGACGAAGATCGCCGCGGTGACCGGCACCCTCTCCCCGCAGCAGCGTCTGGAACGCATCGAGCAGCTCGCCGCCGAGTCCGCGGACTCCGGCGGGGAGGCCGGCGACCCGGCGGTCCGCCGCGTGCTGATCGCCACGGACTGCTTGTCCGAGGGCGTCAACCTCCAGCACTACTTCGACGCCGTCGTCCACTACGACCTGGCCTGGAACCCGACGCGCCACGACCAGCGCGAGGGCCGCGTCGACCGCTACGGGCAGAAGCGCGACCAGGTCCGTGTCATCACCATGTACGGCGAGGACAACGGCATCGACGGCAAGGTCCTGGAGGTGCTGTTCAAGAAGCACCGGCAGATCAAGAAGGACCTGGGCATCTCCGTCTCCGTCCCCGACGAGACGGCGTCCGGCGTCACCGACGCCGTCGTGGAGTGGCTGCTGCTGCACGGACGGCAGGGCAGCCAGGAGAGCCTGTTCGACCTGGACGGCCACCAGGAGTCGTTGGACCGTATCGAACGCGACTGGAACTCGGCGGCCGAGCGGGAGAAGACCTCCCGCTCCAAGTACGCCCAGCGGGCCATCCACCCGGAGGAGGTGGCCCGCGAGGTCGCCGCCGTACGGGCCGCGCTCGGCGGCGCCGACGAGGTGCGCGGTTTCGCCCTGGAGGCCCTGCGCGACCTGGACGCCCTCGTCCGCGAACCACGCGACGGCTCCGGCGACTTCACCGCTCAGGCCGGCGGCGCCCCCGCCGGGCTGCGCGACGCGCTCGCCGCCACCCTCGGCGGACGGCTGATCGAGGAGGACCGGGAGATCCCGTTCCGTACGACACCGGCGATCGCCCGCGGCGAGGCGGCACTGGTCCGCACCGACCCGGCGATCGGCGCCATCGCCTCGTACGTCCTGGACTCGGCCCTCGACGCGAACACCCCGGGGCCGCGACCGGCCCGCCGCTGCGGTGTGGTCACCACGGACGCGGTGACGATCCGCACCACGCTCCTCCTGGTCCGCTACCGCTTCCACCTCACCCTGCCGTCCCGCACGGGTGAGCGGCAGGTGGTGGCCGAGGACGCCCGGCTGCTCGCCTACGAGGGCATGCCGTCGCGGGCCCGCTGGCTGGACGACGACGCGGCCGCGGCTCTTCTGGCGGCCCGAGCCGCCGCAAACACCCACGAGCAGCTCGCCCGCAACCAGATCACCCGCGCCCTGGACGGCCTGCCGGACCTCTCCGCGCACCTCTCCGAGTACGGCACGCGCCTGGCCACCGAACTCGACGCCTCGCACCGCCGGGTACGCAAGGCCAACGAGGAGATCGTCCGCGGCCTGAAGGTCGTCCCGCAGGAGCCGGCCGACGTTCTCGGCGTGTACGTCTACCTGCCGCAGCAGCCCGTTCCCACGATGACCGGAGCCGAAGCCTGATGCCCGCCGCCGCCACTCGTACCGCCCTGGCCTTCACCGCCGTCACCACCGTCGGCGGGCTGCTCCCCGCCGACATGCTGCTGCGCATCGCCGAGGCACGGAACCTGCCCGGCACCAAGCCCGCCGACTACGGCCTGCCCGCCTCCGTCCCCGTGCGCGACGAGGCCGAGCGCGCCTGGGAGTACCTCAAGCCGCTCTGGCGCGACCTGCGGATGGCCCTGCCCTCGGACCCGACGACGGGGGCGCCCGCCGCCGACCCGACGGGCCGGGCGGGCACGGACTGGCTCGCCCAGCTGTTCCGCAAGCTGGACTTCGGGGCGCTGACGGAGGTCGGCGCGGCGGGCATCCCGGCCGACTCGGATCCGGAGAAGCGGTTCCCGGTCTCCCACCGCCACGGCCCGGCGTTGGTCCACCTGATCCCGTGGAACCAGGAGTTGGACAAGCGCCCGGCGGCAGGCCAGGTCCCCGCGCAATCGATGCTCCAGGACTGTCTCAACCGGACAGAGGCCCATCTGTGGGCGGTCCTGACCAACGGCCGCCGGCTGCGTCTGCTGCGCGACTCGTCGTCCTTCTCCACGGCCGCGTATGTCGAGTTCGACCTGGAGGCCTTGTTCGACGGTGAGCTGTTCAGCGAGTTCGTGCTGCTGTACAGCCTGCTGCACGCGTCGCGGTTCGCGGTGGCGGAGGGGGCGGTACCTGCCGGGTGCTGGTTGGAGAAGTGGCGCATGGTCGCCATCGAGTCCGGCAGCCGGGCGCTCGACCACTTCCGCGACGGCGTTCAGGCAGCCCTCACCGTCCTCGGCACCGGGTTCCTGAGCCACCCGCAGAACAACAAGCTGCGCGAACACCTGGACGTCCACGTCTTCCAGACGGCGCTGCTGCGGTTCATCTACCGCATGATCTTCCTTTTCGTCGCTGAGGACCGAGGCGCCCTGCTGGACCCCGAGGCTGGCGAGGTGACCCGCGACCGCTTCACCCGCTACTTCTCCACGGCACGCCTCCGCCGCCACGCCTTGCGCCGCCTGGGCACCGCCCACGACGATCAGTACCGCGCCCTGGAGCTACTGATCGAGGCGCTGGGTTCCGAGGAGGGCCGCCCCGAACTGGGCCTAAAGGGACTCGGCGGCCTCTTCAACGTCACCTCTGCCGACGAGCCGCTGCGCGGTGCCCGCCTGGCCAACCGCCACCTGTTCGAGGCAGTCAAGCACCTGGCCCGCGTGCGCGACGCCGGCTCGGCCCGCTGGCGCCCCGTCGACTATCTGCACATGGGCGCCGAGGAACTCGGCTCTGTGTACGAGGCACTCCTTGAGCTGGTGCCGAAGCACAGCGCTGCGGACCGCACCTTCGAGCTGGTCGACCGCCTCGGCAACGACCGGAAGAAGACTGGCAGTTACTACACCCCGACTGCACTCACCGAGACCCTGCTCGACTCGACGCTGAACCCGGTGATAGACGACGCCGTGAAGCGCGGGGAGCAGAACGCGAGCGCCAACGGCCGCCCGGACCCTGCCGACACGATCGTCGCGGAACTGCTTTCCCTCACGGTCTGCGACCCCGCCTGCGGGTCGGGCCACTTCCTCGTGGCGGCAGCTCGACGCATCGCCAAGCGCGTGGCCGCGGTGCGTGAGCGCAACCCCGAGCCCACGGCCGAGGCCGTGCGCCATGCCCTCCACGAAGTCGTCGCGCGGTGCGTGTACGGCGTGGACCTCAACCCCATGGCAGTCGAGCTGGCCAAAGTGTCCCTGTGGCTGGAGGCCATGGAGCCCGGCAAGCCCCTCAGCTTCCTGGACGCGCACATCAAGCACGGCAACGGCCTGATCGGGGCGACCCCGGCCCTGATGAGGGACGGTATCCCGGACAAGGCGTTCAAGAAGGCGGAGGGTGATGACGAGGGGTGGGCGCGGCAGCTACTCGCCCGGAACTCCGAGGAACGCCGAGGCCAGGGCGAGCTGTTCGAGGTCGAAGCGGAGACGAAGGTCGCCAACAGCTCGTTCGCCAGGGGCCTGCGCCGAATCATGACGGCCCCAGCCGGTGACCTCACCGACATCCGCCGGAAGGAGGACGCGTACCGGGACTGGTCGACTTCGGCCGAATATGTCCGAGCGCTTCATTTGGCGGACGGGTGGTGTGCGGCGTTCGTCTGGATGAAGTGCGAGGACTCGCCACCTGCCATTACGCACAAGGTGTTCCGGGGGCTGGAAGCCCCGGAGGGAGACGCGGCTCCGCAGTCGACGCACGATGAGATCGTGCAGCTGCGGGATCAGTACGCCTTTTTCCACTGGCACTTGGAGTTCCCTGAGGTCTTCGTGGTTCCGGAGGACGGCGACGTATTGGTGGGTGCGGATGCGGTCGATCCGACGACGGGGTGGGCCGGGGGGTTCTCGTGTGTGGTGGGGAATCCGCCGTGGGACAAGGTCGACTTCGAGGACAAGAAGTACTTCAGCGTGGTCGCTCCTGAGATCGCGGAGATCTCCGGTACGGCTCGGCGTACGCGGATCGCAGAGTGGGAGGTGGAGAACCCGGAGGCGGGTAAGCGGTATCGGCTAGCGCGGCGGGCGGTTAAGGGGACGTTCCATTTCGCGGGGGACTCCGGGGTGTTCCCGTTGTGCGCGAAGGGGTTGACGGTCAAGGGCGTCACCATGCTTCAGACGGAACAGCTCTTCGCTGAGCGGATGGCAAACGTGGTCGCACCTGAAGGGCGGTTCGGCCTGATCCTGCCGACTGTCATCGCGACTGGTGCAGGGTCGCAGTATTTGTTCTCGGACTTCACCCAGCGTGGAGTTCTGGCATCGCTGTACGACTTCGAGAACCGTCGCCCAAGGTCGCCAGCTCTCCCCAAGGGGGGCAGATGGTTCGAAAGCGTCCACTCCCACTACAAGTTCTGCCTGTTTTCGCTCACCGGCAAGGCCCTTCAGGCGGATGCCAGCCGCGTCGGCTTCTTTCTGTCCGACATCACGGATCTGGAGGACCCCCACCGTGTGTTCACGCTGGACCCTGAAGACCTGGCACGAATCAACCCGAACACTGGCACCCTTCCGGTGTTTCGCACGCAACGCGACGCAGACATCACGGCAGGCGTGTATCGGCGTATCCCGGTGCTGCGTAATGAAGCACGACGGGACGGCAACCCCTGGCAGGTAGCTTTTAAAGCAACCTTCTTTCATACGACAGACGACTCCGACCTGTTCCGCAGCCGCGAGCGTCTCGAAACCGAGGGGTGGGAACTGCGGGGCAACGTCTTCGAGCGGGACGGAGAGCGAATGCTGCCGCTCTACGAGGCGAAGATGGCGGACTTCTTCAACCATCGAGCCGCTCACGTAGTCAAGAGCCAGACAGCGGTCAACCGCCAGAACCAGCCCCGCTACCTGACTGCCGAAGAGTTGCAGGATCCTGCGCGCCCTGCGCTGCCGCTCCACTGGATTCAGCAGGACGGAAAGATTCCCACGCGCCGCAACAACAAGGACGTCAAAGTCAAGGGAGTGGAACTACGCCTCGCCGAAGAGAAGTGGGACCGCGAATGGCTCTGCGGGTGGTGCGACGTCACTGCCTCCACGAACGCACGCACGTCGATCCCGGCCTTCCTTCCTAGAACCGCAGTCGTCGAGACCTTTCCGCTCATGATGCCCAGAGTCTCCCCACCACTGGTTTCCGCGCTGATCGCTACTCAGTCTTCCCTGGTCTTTGACTTCGTGAGCCGCCAGAAGATCAATGGCGCCCACATGAAGCTCTACGCCTGGAAGCAGCTCCCCGTCCCCACCCCCACCGCCCTCGAACCCCATCTCTCCTTCCTACTCCCCCGCGTCCTAGAACTCGTCTACACCGCTTACGACATGACCCCCCTCGCCCGCGACCTGGACGACGAGGGCGAACCGTTCCAGTGGGACGAGACCCGCCGCGCCCAGCTGCGCGCCGAGCTGGACGCGTACTTCTTCCACCTCTACGGAATCTCACGTGAGGACACCGACTACATCCTGGAGTCCTTCCAGTCGGAGTCGGGCGGCCTGAAGAACAACGAGATCGCCAAGTTCGGCGAGTACCGCACCAAGCGCCTCGTCCTCGCCGAGTACGACCGCATGGCCGCCGCCGGCCTCACCATGGAGAACCCGCTCACCGAGGGCGAGTCCGGTACCTACCACTCCACTCTCACCCCGCCCCCCGGCCAGGGCCCCCGCCACGACTGACCCGCTCCGGGTGGCCGCAACTGCGGTCACCCAAAAGCGCCTCCCTCACCCAAGGAACACCGCCCGTGGTACGTCGAAGCCAGACCAGCAACCCCCGCTCGGTCGTCGTCCTGACCTCGGGTACTGACTGGGGCACCCGTGCCGCCGGGCAGCGGCGGAGCAGTGGGGCCGAGTCTCCGCTACCCCGGCGGCAGCCGGGGAAGATCAAGGCGTTGCAGCAGACCATCGAAGTGGCCCGCCTGGCCATCAACAAGAAGCGCTGGAACGAAGCCCGTTACGCGCTCAGCCGGGCTCGGGCCCTCACCACCGCTCTCCCCACCACCGTGGCAGTTCAGGAACGCGAGCAACTCGCGGCGCTCCGCAAGAAGTACGCGGCGCGCAAGACGCCGGCCGCGACGCAGGGCAAGAAGCCGAAACGCACACCATCCGCCCACTCGGGCGGTAAGAATTCTGTCGCGCAGAAGTCCACGGCGAGCGGCACGGCGCGGAAGCCGAAGCCCACGCCTGTTCGCGACCTCGGCGACCGCTTCATCAACCGTGCGGCCCTCGGCTACGAGCCGACCGAGGACAAGGCCTGAGGCAGCGGTAAGGCAGCCGACCTGTCCCGGACTGAGAACCGCCCCGCACCACTCCGCAGCAAGGAGCGCCCATGGAACCACGCGGCTACCGCATGGTGGTCTCGACCGAACTCAACTACGTCACAGCCATTGGCATCGCGGAGCGGCAGCTGATCGAATGGATACGCGGCAAGGGGTACGACCCGTCGGGGCTCGACGAGGGACGGACCGAGATCGCCCCGCACGCCACCCTCGACCGTGACTCGGAAGGCGGCCGCAAGGGCGCGTACAGCCGCTGGCGCATGCGGGAGACACCCTCCTCGACCTCCGGCACCTGGCAGTCCACGCTCATCGTGCGCTCCGGCCTGGAGGAGGACGAAGGCCGTACGTGGGTGCAGATCGACATCGAGCACCAGCCGGCCCGCGAAGGCGACGTACCGAAACGCGCCAAGACACCGAACATCGTCCGTTCCCTCCTGGACGCACTGGAGGCACGTGACGCTCTCGCCGATGTCGCCTCCGCGCCCGTCTTCATCGAAGCCGAGGACGTCGACGACGCCATCGAGGAACTCTGCGACACCAATCGCCGCCTGCCCGTCGTCGTCGCCACGGTGCCGTACGGCAAGGATCCCGACGTCTGGTCCCGGTCGGTCGTCGAGCCGCTCTTCTACTGTCTGCACGGGCTGGCCGTGCTCTACATCCTCACGCCGGAAGCGCAGGCCAAGTTCAACGCCGCGCTGGAGTACCACCCCGTGTTCGGCGGTGGCGTCCGCACCTACCTGCCGGGGCTCGACCCGGCGTGGAAACCCGACGCACAACGTCACCCCGTGATGTCGCGCCGCACCATCGAGGCCGACCCCCGTCGCGCCGCCTCCACCCTCGCGGCCCTCCCCCAGCGACTGTCCTCCCGGCAGCCGCTGCCCGCCGCTCTACTCAGCATTCCGCGCCAGCGCACTCGCCCCCGCTCGGCCTCGGACGGCACGGACGTCGCCAAGCTCCGCTCCGACAAGGCTGCCCTGAACGCCCTGTTGGACGAGGCGGAGCGCGCGGAGCAGAGCCGGGTCAACGAGATCAACGACCTGTACGCGGAGCTCGCGAAAGCCGAACAGGCCAGCAACGAACTGCGTGGCGAGAACGAAGAACTGTACGACAAGGCCCAGGAGTCCCAGCGGCTCATTCGGTTCCTGCGTGAACAGCTCCAGGAGGCAGGGCAGTTCGCCGTCGCTCACACGGCGGTCGTCGCTGCCGACATCACGTACCCGACGACCTTCTCCGAGCTGCTGGACCGCCTGGACGAGCTGCCCGGCATCTCGTTCACCGGGAATCCCAAGGTCACACGGTCCCTCGACAGCCAGTCGGTGGACAACTGGCTGTACGTCGCATGGGACGGGCTACTGGCCCTGGATCACTTCGCCCGGTCCTCCGCCGACGGCGCGACCTCCGGCGATTTCCTCAGCTGGTGCAAGTCCGACGCCTCAAGCGCCTTTCCCTTCCCGGCGGCCAAGGTGGCCATGCGCGAGTCGGACACCGTCGCCCGAAAACCGAAACTACGGGCTGAGCGCATGCTCCCGGTTCCGAAGGCGGTGAACCCCGACGGCCGGGTCTTCATGCAGGCCCACCTGAAGATCGGCGGGGGCAACACCATCGCCCCGCGCCTCCACTTCTACGACGACTGTCCCCGCTCGGGGAAGCTGTACGTCGGCCACCTGGGCCCGCACCTGCGCAACACACTCACCTGACGCCTCGCGCGCACGAAGGTGTGCTGTCCGCCGCTGCACCCTCAAACGCGGCGGACAGCACACCTCAAGCTCAACACTCCGACGCGAACCGCACGAACTGCCCCCAGCCCTCACGGCTCACCGCGAAGTCCGGCCGAGCCACGTCCTTGGAGTCCCGTATGTGGACAGCCTGTTCGGCGACCGCGACCTCCACGCAGTCGTCGCCCTGGCTACCGCTGTAGCTCGACTTGAACCAGGCGAGTTCCGTCGTACCGCTGCTCATAGCTCTCCTCGCAGTCGCTCCAGCAGGGCCCGGGATTCCGTAGGGCTCAGGGCCTGCGAGCGCAGTGTTTCATAGCGCTGGCAGAGCAGGCTCACCTCTTTCCGGTCCGAGATCAGTCGCCCGTTCTCCTGCCCCTCGGAGTACCCGAGCCGCTGCCCCGCAGGGGTCTCCAGAATCCGCACCGGCCCGTCCAGGCACGGGTGCAACCCAGCCTCCAACGGCACCACCTGCAGCGTCACATTGCGCGGAGCACTCAGCTCCAGCACGTGGTCGTACAGCTCACGCATGGCCTCCGCGTCCCCGAACCGCCGCCGGAACACATGCTCCTCGACGATGAAGCTGAACGGCACGGTCGGCCGCTCCCGCATCATCGCCTGCCTTTCCATTCGCGCCGCGAGCTGCTGCTCCAGCTCCTCATCGGTCCGCAGCGGGATCGTGCCCTCGAACACAGCCCGCGCGTACGCCTCCGACTGCAACAACCCTGGCACCAGCCGGCACTCGTACGTACACAGGCTCACCGCCTCCCGTTCCAGCCGGGCCCACTGCCGGAACCACGCGGCGAGGCCCGCCTCGCCCCGGGTGAGATGGCGGGCGGCCTTCCGCAGCGCACCGGTGTTGCCGAGTGCTTCCTCCGCGCGTTCCACGAACGCCTTGTCCGGCATCCGGCGGCCCAACTCCACGGATTCGACGGTGTGTTTGGAGTACCGCACCCGGTCTCCGAGGTCGACCCTGCTGAGCCCCACGTGCTCGCGCAACGCCTGGACGACCGCGCCGAAGGTGCGCAGACTGTCCGACGGATGGGGTTCCCGCTCCCACTCCCCTGCCGGGACCATCCGGGCGCCTACACCCTGGACCGCGTCCCCCTCGGCGATGTCCATCCGCCGCCCCTTTCTCCAGCCCCACTCGGGCCCGCACACGTTCGGCACTCAGAGTGACGGCTGAGCATGCGTACTGTCCACTCTTCGTGCCCGTACGCTGACTCCGTGTACGGGGCCCGAGGCTCGCAGCGAGGCATCACTGACGCCACGCTGGTGCCATGAACCAACCGGCTCCCCAACTCACCGGCTCCTCACTCACCTTCACGCAGCTGTTCTCCTCCACGCAGCGCGGCGCGCGGCTCGCCCGGCTGCTCGCCGTGAACGAACTCCACTCCTGGGGTGCCCCGCAGGGCATCACGGAGCGTGTCGAGATCGTCGTAGCGGAGCTCGCGGCGAACGCCGTGCTCCACGGCAGCGTGCCCGGTCGCAGCTTTCGGCTGACCCTCGTCCTCGACGCCTCACCCGGCCTCCTTCGCGTCGAGGTCACCGACGCCCGCGGGGAGCTCTACCCACAGATCGTGACGGGCACTGCCGCAGCCGACGCTCTCCGCCCCGGCGGACGCGGCCTGTCACTCGTCACCGCTCTCGCCGACCACTGGGACTGCGTCCCCTACGCACCCTCCGGCAAGACCGTCCGGGCAGTGTTCTCCTCCCCGTGGCGCCCCAGCCGACCCTCCTCGACGGGGTCGCTACCCTCGAACGATATCGATCAGAGTCAAGAAATGGTATCGTTTCGCTGACGGAATCGTCTGATAAGGGATCATCCGCATGGCCAGAACCGTCATCGACCTCGACGAGGACATGGTCGCCGAGGCCATGCGCATCTTCGGGACCACAACGAAAGCCAAGGCCGTCCGCCTCGCCATGGAAGACGCCGTCAAGAGGCACCTGCGGCAGGAGGGCTTCGACGCCATGGACGCCGGCGAGCTCGACTTCAGCGAGATCGTCGAGAACACCGGCCCCCGCAACGCGGACGGCTCCCTCAAGCGCGACGGAGGCCGCGCCGCCTGATGCAGGACCGCTATCTGATCGACAAGTCCGCCCTGGCCCGCTGGACGAAGCCGAGCGTCAAGGAGGTGCTCAAGCCTCTGCAGGAGCGCTGCCTCCTCGCCGTGTGCCGCCCCACCGAGTTCGAGATGATCCGCTCCGCACGGGACAGCGCGGAAGCGACACGCATCAGCACCTGGCTCCACGCCTTCGACTACCTCGGAACCGACGACGACGCCTTCACCCGCGCCCTTGAGATCCAGCGCCACGCCGCCAACGCGGGCTTCCACCGCGCCCTTTCCCTGCCCGACCTGCTGATCGCCGCCACGGCGGAACTGAACCAGCGAACGGTCCTCCACTACGACGGGGACTTCGACATGATCGCCTCCCTCACCGGCCAGCCCACCGAATGGGTCGTCCCACCCGGCAGTGCCGACCGGTAAGCGCGTGACCTCAGGTCGCCCTTGAGCGCGTCAACGCCTACGCGGGCAGCGCCGGGAGCACGACCACCGAGCCGTCCTTGTCGCGGGCGATCTCAATCGCCACGTCTGTCGCACGGCCGTTGGCCGTGACGCCGTCGCCCAGCTTGCGAATCCGGTATGCCGCGCTCATGAGGCGATCGACTTCACTGGTCGTGAAGACAGGGCGCCGACCGCTCGGGCGAGCCAGTTCCAGGTTCGACAGGCGCACAAGGACACCGGCGATACCCGACTCCAGTTCATCGAGGCGCTGCTGATCACGCTTCAGTGCGCGGGTGAAGTTCTCGAACGGATTGCCGGGGTCGCTCTGGGCGTGCTCGACGGCCTGGAGGACGACGACCCGCCGCTTCAGCGCGATGGCCAGGGAAGCGAGTTCGAGGTGGGTGCGGAACGTGCCGCCTTGGTCGTCGACGCCGGGGAACGACTTGGTCAGTGTGCCGAGCTCGACGGCCTCGCCCTCGGGCAGTCCGTCGAGTGCCGTCTGCCATCGGGCCAGGCGGCGCTCGGCTTTGCTCAGCGCCGTGTCGATGGCATGCACCGCCGAGTCGAGTCCCAGCGAGACACCGAGCCTGCCCTGGTCGAGCAGAATGGCCGTGGCTTTGTCGATGGCGCCGCGGCAGCCGTCGAGTGCGCTGTGCTCGTCGTCGAGCTTGTCCTCCTGAATTTGCTCCAGCAGTTCCGTGATGTGCTCGATGGCCTGCTGGCGTTTGTTGTCGGCGTGCGCGCTCACCCCCACCGCCACGGCCATGAGCACGAGCGGAGCGGCCACGGTGAGGGCCGTGCCGCCGGCGGCCAGGGCACCGGCGGTCGCCCCGGCCCCGCCGGCCGTTCCCGCCGCTGCCGCCCCTCCGACCGGCACGAACGTCGCGTGGGAGGCGATCCGGCCCGTCGAGTCCACCAGTGCACTGCGGATGCCACCGGCCGCCCCCCTTGCCGCCATCGATCGGACGAGGCCCTGCCCGAATTGGTCGGCGACCTTCGCCGGGACCACGATGCGATACAGCCCCTCGCCGGAAGCGGTCGCCCGGGCCGCAGTGAGGGAGCTTCGCGCCGACTGCGTGATGAACTGCGACAGGTGCTGCGCCAGGGGACTCGCGGCGTCGAGCGGGATACCACGGCCGCGGTCCATCTTGCCGGGCAGTGGATGTGCCTCAAGTGTGACGATCGGCTGGTCGGCCAGGACGGCCAGCACTCCGCGCAGTTCGGACAGGCGCTCAGCGGTCATCGACTCACCCGCCGTCAGCCCTGGCACCCGGACGTCGGCGGTTGCCAGCGTCCACACGGGCACGGTCGTCTTGCGGTCGTCAGTCATCGTCTCCCCTTGTTTTCCAGCATGCTTGTGGCCTCGGTCGCGCCGTCACCGCACGTGCGCCCACCCCTGCAGCCCCTCCAGATGCCGCGGCAGCCGACTCCCCTGCCAGCCCAGCACCAGCCGCTGCCGGGCGCGGGTGATCATGACGTAGTACGCCATGCGCAGGGTCGCCGACGTGGGGTCGGTGGCGGAGTCGGAGTCCGCGTCGGCGACGACGACGGTGTCGAAGTCGAGGCCCTTGGCGCTGGCGCGGTGGACGAGGACGACGCCGGGGCGGGAGAGGTCGAGGTCACGGTAGCGTCCGGAGGAGGCCTGCGAGCTGTAGAGCTGGGGTGCGTGGGCCAGACCGGCGCGTTCCAGGCGGCGCATCAGGTCGGCGGCCGTGCGCAGGGAGTTGACGATGACGCCGATGCGGTCCCGCGGGTGCCTCGCCGCCATGCCGGCGAGGTCGTCGGAAAGGTCTTTGACGCCCGGGTAGTGGCGGATCACGGGCAGGGCGCCGCTGCGCGAGGGGATGTCCGGGAGGGGGCCGCCCGTGCGGAAGTGCTCGGCGAGGGAGGCGATCTCGCGGCTGTTGCGGTGGTTCCCGGCGATCTCGACCCGTGTCGTGGAGCGGCCGAGGGCGTCGGTGATCTCGGTGAGGGTGGAGTTCGTCTCGGTGAGGCGCTGGCACTCGTCGGCGAAGACCGTGACGGAGGTGGCGGCGAGGCGGGCCATGCGGTAGAAGCCCGGCGAGAGGTCCTGGCCCTCGTCGACGACCAGGTGGGGGGTGGCCGCGTCGTTCTCGCCGAGAGCGGCGGCAGCCTGCTGGGTGAGGGCCGCCCAGTCGAACCAGCCGTCCTGGGTACGCGGTGCGCCGTATCCGAAGTGGCGCAGGATCCAGGCGTGGACGGTGGCGGTCTCGACGGGTGCGCCCGGGACTGTGAGGCCCTGGAGCATGCCGTCGAGGAGCCGGCGCAGCAGGTTGGAGCGCGAGAGCAAGAGGGTGGGGCGGCCGGTGAGGGCGAGGTGGACGGCGCGATGCGCGGCGAGCAGGCTCTTGCCGCTGCCGGGCGGGCCGCTGACGAGGTGGTTGCCGGTCAGTGGCAGGGCGTCCAGGCAGTCGCGCTGGGCCGGGGTGAGGTCGGAGTGGAGCACGGGGGTGTTCGCGGTGGTCATGGATGTGGTCTTGGGTGTGGTCATGAGTGTCCTCCCTGGGCGATGGCGGCGGCGTACTCGCGGCTCGCGTCGAGGACTTCGGTGAAGTAGCCGGGCACGCGGGCGGAGCCGACGACCAGGGCACGGTCCAGCAGGGTGTTGCCGGTCTGGCAGCTCGTCTCGGGCAGCAGCGTGCAGGCGTGGCAGGCGGCGCGGTTGAGGTTGCCGAAGCCCTGGCCGGTGTGCTCGGCGCACAGCGGGTCGGCGGAGCACCAGGCGGCGGCTTCCAGCATCCGGATGAGCGTCTCGGCGAAGTGCGGTGCCTCGCCCTGCCGGACCAGGCCGCCGAGGGTGCCCTCGGCGTCACCGGCGGCGGTGTAGATGAGCAGTCCGTGCTGGCCGTACTCGGGGCGGCCGTAGACGCGCTCGCGCAGGCTGGCGGTGGTGTAGCCGGAGTCGAAGGAGAGCTGGCGGATCAGGAGGTGGGCGAGGGTGTGCAGGAGCAGGAAGCGGGGCGAGAGTGCGCTGCCGGTCGTCTCGGCGAGCTGTTCGTCGCGGAACGACGCGTCGAGGTCCGTACGGACACCACGGACGTGGGCCCGTACACGGGGGTCGTTCTCCCAGGCGGTGAGGCGCTGTTCGTCGAGGGTGAGGACGATGCCCTCGCCGTACACCTCGGTCGCGGGGAGCCAGCGCAGGCGGCCGCTGGTGTCGGCGGGTACGAGGGTGCCTCCCGGCGAGTGCCGGCGGAAGCCGGTCAGCGCCCGCACCTCGCGCAGGCGGTCGGCCAGGATGATGCCGCCGATGTGCGCGTCCAGGGTGGCCCAGGGCTCCTCCTTCTCGCCGTCGAGGCCGAGTCCGCCACGGCGGATCGCGAACTCCGTTGTGGGTTCGGGGAGGTGTACCGCGTCGAAGGCGTACCACTCGTCGCGACTCAGGTCGACCTTCCCGGACTTTCCGGACTCCTGCCGGTCGGCGGGCGGCGCCGCGGGGGCACCCGTGGCCTCCGCGACGAGACCGTCGATGAGGCTGTCGGGAGCATCGGTGTCCTCCTTGATCATGCCGCGGAAGATGTCAGCCCTGGGCGTGCCGAGCGCGTCGATCAGGTTCGTCCAGTAGCCGTGCTCCAGGACGGCCTCCGCCATGGTCCGCTCCGCCCGCGGGGCTTCGGCGGTCTGCGGGATGTCGAGGGCCGAGTAGACGACCGGGTAGTAGACGTTTCCGGCGGTGCGCTGCACGATGTGCACCTGCTGGCCGCAGGAAGTTCTCGCATCCCGGTGCTGCCAGGGGTTGCGGCCCGAGCAGTGTCCGCCCTGGGGGCCGAGGACGTCGAGCAGGTCGCGTTCGGCGCCGCAGGTCTTGCCGCCCTCCCTGGTCGCTCCGCAACTCACCGAGAGCGCTTCGAGTCCGGAGGCGCGGTCGGCGACGCGGAAGCTCAGCCGATCCGCCTTCCAGGTGTGCTTCGACTCGGAGCAGGATTCCCGTAGTTCGGGTGCGAGCTTGGAGTGTGCCCAGTACCACCAGTCGACGTCGTCGAGGTGCCCGTCCGCGCAGATGCGGACGAACCGCATCGGGGTGAGGCGGGGCGCGGCGGCGCAGGACGTGCAGACGGGCGGCTCGCCCGGTTTCTCGTTCTCGCGCAGGAAGCGGACCATGGCCCGGCAGGAGCCGCAGAACAGCCAGCCCGGGAAGCGCACATAGGGGACGCCGGGGCGATCATCCTTGTCGTAGCGGTCGTTGAGGGTGTGGGGCGCGGCGTAGAAGCCCTTCACGCCGAGGCGGGTGGCGAGGCGTTCGGAGGGGACGGGGGTCTTGAGGTCCGGCCATCGCTCGATACCGGCGGCGACGAACGACTCGCCCTGGACGTCGAGTACCGCGCCGACACCGAACGGCAGCACGGTCTGTGCCTGGCGGACCCGGAGTTTGCGCTTCACTTTCCCGCTCCCGTCACGGTGATCTGGCACTCGCGGTCCACGCTGCGCATCGAGTTGAGGGTCTCCCACAGGCCGTAGCGCTGCTCGAAGCCCTTGAGCAGGTTGTGCTGGCCCTTGCCCTGGCTGCGGTAGTAGAGGTCCTTGCCCTCGGCGGCGGCGATGCCCGCCTGCCGGTACCAGTTGTCCAGGAGGTAGCCGAGTTCCGTTCGTACGTCGGCGCGTACGACGTCGGTGTCGGCTCCCGTGGCGCCGTGCTCGGCGGTCGCGGCACGATCGGCGAGGGCGTCGGCGATCCGCCCTGCCTCTTCCCTGTGGTCGGTGATCCGCCCGGCCCGGTTCTCGGCGGCCAGGCCGAGCCGGTGGCGGACCAGGATGACGAGCACGGCGTGCAGGGCCCTGCGGCGGGCGGGCGGGGACCAAGGCGTGACGCTGGCGGGTTCGACGTAGCGGTAGAGCGCCCGGTGGTAGTCCATGAAGGTCTCGTAGTGGGACCGGTCGCGCGGGCGCGTGGCGTTGAAGTAGGTGACGACGAGTCCGGGCACCTGGTGGCGGCCGACGCGGCTGGTGGCCTGGATGTACTCGGCGGTGGTCTTGGGCTGGCCCTGCATGAGCAGGTAGGCGAGCCGCTTCACGTCGACGCCGACGGAGAGCATGTTGGTGCACGGCAGGAACGACACCGACCGGGGGTCCGTCCAGGGCTTTTCGAGGCGGTCGAGAAGGATGGGCTGATCGGCGCGCTTCACACTGCTGTCGAGTTGCTGCACCTGCTCACCGACGAGTTCGCGCGTGCCCGCTCCCTCGTCGAGGCCGCGGAGCTGGGCGGGGATGTCGTCGCCGGCCGCGGTGACGGTACGACCGAGCTCGCGCAGGCTGTGGTGGTAGGCCACGAGCGTGAAGTAGTCGTCGCGGTGTTCCTCGGGGAGTTGGTGGACGCCCTGGAGCATGGCCGCCGTGGTGGCGACGGCGCCGCGGCCCGCGGTGTGGCCCTGCGCCATGACGCCGAGGTAGAGGCGGCCGGGGCGGCCGGTGTCGGGGACGGCGAAGAAGCTGTCGCGGGCGTCGAGTCCGGACGGCGGGAAGAGCTGGACGTCCTGGTGGTGCAGGGCGCGGACCTGTTCGGCGGAGCGCCGGATGGTGGCCGTCGCGGCGACGACCTTGGGCGGGCGGCCGTCCGGGCCGGTGCACAGCTCCAGGATGGCCGCCTCGTAGAGGCCGACCGTGGTGCCCAGCGGTCCGGTGAGCAGGTGCAGCTCGTCCTGGATGATCAGGGACGGGGGCGGGTTGCCGGTGCCCGCGCCGAAGAGGCGGCCGGAGTCGGGTTCCCAGGCGAGCCGGGCGAACTTGTCTACGGTGCCCAGGACGAAGGTGGGCGGATCCTCGTAGAGGTGCTGGTCGACGACGGCGACGGGTAGGACGTCGTGGAAGGCGCACTCGTCGCGTGTGCAGTAGAAGGCGAACTCGTCCGTCTTGGCGCGGACTCCGTAGTCGTCGCGGACGCTGGACTTGGCGGGCGGCAGGATGCGGGTGCCGCACCACGGGCAGCGGTCGAGGATGAAGACGTCCTCGGGGTGGCTGGCGTCGCGCTGCTCGTCGAAGGCGTCCTTGGCCGTCTGGAACTTGTTCGGGGTGGTGGTGTCGCCGACCCACAGGCCGATGGTGACGGGTTCGCCACCGAGACCGAGCTCCGGTTCAGTGCGGCGGAGGTAGTCCAGGGCGCAGATCGTGGTGGCGGCGCGCTGGAACTGCTGGGTGGTGAGCAGGCTGAGGGTGTAGCGGCTGAGCACGGTGGTTCCGTCGCCTTCGCCGCGGATCCGGCGCAGGGCGATGGTGTACGCGGCCAGGAGCAGATACGCCTCGGTCTTGCCACCGCCGGTGGGGAACCAGATCAGGTCGGTGGTCTCGCGGTCGCGGTGTCCGGGGTCGGCGACGCCGTCGAGGGCGAGGAGGAAGAAGGCGAGCTGGAAGGGGCGCCAGGTGGCCTCGGGGTCGACGGGCGGGTCGAGGGCAACGGGGTCCGCGCGAAGGCGCCGCTGACCGGCCTGGTCGGGGGCGGAGTGCCGCATCTGGAGCAGCATGGCGCGCTGGGCGATGCGGAAGGCGTCGAGGAGTTCGGGACGGTCGGGGTCGCACAGAGTACGCACGCCGGACTCGATGCGGGTGACCGCCTGGCGGACGCGGTCGAGGATCCGCTCGGCGGCCTCGCGGCCCCAGGGCGGCACCTCGACGGATCGCTGGCCCACGTACCAGGCGTGGTAGGAGGCGGCGAACTCCGCCAGTTCCTCGCGGAGCTGGTCCCTGTCGACGGCCGGGTCGGCGAGGTGGGAGATCGTGAGCGCGGGGGCGTCGAGCGGGCCTCCGGCCCGGACGGCGGGTACCTCGGCGCGGGGCAGGGCCTCGCAGGCGAGGAGTTCGACACCGCCGTCCTCGCCGCGGTCCTCGCGGACGGCGCAGCCGTGGCCGACGGCATGGGTGACGACGTGCCGGTACTGAAGTCGCAGTTCGCGTTCCTCGGGATCGCGGCTGGCGAGCCGGACGCTCGGATACGGCAGCACGGAACCATCGGCGGGGCGGACGCTGAGCCGGCACTGGAACAGCATGTCGTCCCAGTCCGGCGCCTTGTCGTCGGCACCGTCGTGGTGTCTCTCGTTCACCAGGGCCACGGTCAGGAGGGTGCCCTCGCCATAGGAGCGGCGGGTCACCTGGATCTTCGCGCGGCCGTCGAGGACGGGCACGTCGTCCCGGTCGGGGCCGACGGTGTGTGTCTCGGGCGTGAGGGGGACCCGCTTCCAGCGCCGCCCGCGCCCGGGTTCGTTCCGCTGCGTCTCGTAGCGTGCGGCGGCGCAGCTGACCTCGATGTCCACGGCATCGGTGTAGAAGCTGATGCCGAGGGAGGCGGGCAGCCAGCTGTTGGTCTCGGGCACGGGGTCGGCGGCCGGGTCCACGTCGGGAGCGTCCTGCTCGGCGCCTGGTGCCTCGGGGTCGTCGGCGGCGAGGTCGAGCCGGCGCCGGCGGTCCGCCTGTTGCGGGTAGAGCGTGCCCATCAGGTACTGCCGGTCCGGCGGTGCGTCGAGCACCTCGTCGTCACCGCCGACGGGGCCGACGAGCTGGCGGGTGAGGTAGTCGACCAGCTCTTGGCGCGGGTCCATGTGCGGGGTCCTTCGGATGAGGGGAGTCGGGAGGTTCGTGCGTCCGCAGGCTTCAGCGAGGCCTGGGCATCAGCCCATGACGGTCCAGCTGGCCGCGGAACTTCCACTTGACCTTCGACTCGATCTGGCGGATGCGCTCGCGGGTGACGCCGAAGACGGCCCCGATGTCCTCCAGCGTGTCCGGCTCGTCACCGTCGAGTCCCGTGCGCCGGACGACGACATGTCGTTCACGCTCGGTGAGGTGCTCCAGGACGTGCCGCAGGCAAGCCAGGTGCTCCTTGCGGACCACCACCTCGGCGGGGGTGGGAAGTCGGCTCGGCCCGATGATCAGGTCACCGAGGGCGGCATCGTCGCCGATGATCCGGTCGAGGGAGTCGGTGGGCCGGCTGATTCTGCGCACCTCTTCCACTTCGGCGAAGGTCAAGCCGCTGACATAGGCCACGTTGTCGATGGTCCTGGGGCGGCCTTCGCCCAGAAGCTTGCGCTCGGCCACGGCGACCTTGCTCACCTTTTCGTGCATGTGCACGGGTATCCGGATCATGGTGCCCTCGTCGGCGATGGCCCGGGTGATGGCCTGCCTGATCCACCACGTCGCGTAGGTCGACAGTTTGAAGCCCTTGCCGACGTCGAACTTGCGTACCGCACGCATCAGTCCGATGGTTCCGTGCTGGACGAGATCATCGACGTCCAACCCTCGCCCCTGGTAGCCCAGCGCGATCTTCCACACGAGCCGCTGGTTGTGCAGGACCAGGCACTCGTAGGCGCGCCACCGCTCGCCGTCGCGGGGAAGCGCCTTGATCTCCTCCGCCGGAACATCGCGGCCGAGGAGGTCGGCGCCGTCGCGGAGGAGCACGGCGAGGCCTACTTCCTCGTCCGCCGTGAGAATCGCCTTGCCCGGGTTCCGGCGCCACCGGTCGTCTTCCAGTACGGCCCGGGCCGCGCGCACGGCGTCCCGCAGTCGGTCGTCCGTGGCGGAGGCAACGGAACGGGCTGCGCGCTTCTTGCCGGTCGGCGGCTTCTGGGAAGCCGAGGAGGTGGACCCGGAGGCCGCCGAGCGGCCCGCGCGGCCGTCGGTGAGCGCCTGAGGGGACGTGCGGGGCGGCCGGGGACGGGTGATGGGGAAGTCCGCCGCCAGCTCACGCGCTTCGGAGGGACTGAGCCCATGGAGCCGTACGACGCCGTCGTGGGCGAGCTTGCCGACCGTGCCGTCGGTATCCGCGTAGCGGGCCAGCATCCGCCGGGCCCGGGCCAGGCGGCCGGCCGCTTCGCTGGGGACGAGCGCGGGTTCGGACGCGGCCTTCCGTTGTGGCCCCGCCGGCGGCACGACCCTCGTCGGCGGCACGGCCCCCGCCGCCGACACGACCCCTACCCCCGGCACGGCCCCCGCCGCCGACACGACCCCTACCCCCGGCACGGCCCCCGCCGCCGACACGACCCCTGCCGCCGGCACGGCCCCCGCGGCCTGCGGGACCGACGCGGCGACCGGTGTCACGGCGGAGGTCCGGCACGCCTTCCGGCGCGAGGACTTCACGTGCAGGCCGACAGCGGCGAGCCCGTTACGCAGCCTTCTCTGCTGCTCGTCGCTCGTGAGCCCCAGCCGATCCGCCTCCACGGCGAAGGCTCGATGGCTCACGAGCCCCGAACGAGACGCAGATCGTCTCAACCTCTCGATGACCGACGGCAACTCCGCCTCGATCGTGCGCCGTCTGACCTCAGTCGTCGGCTCCACACCCATAGTGCCCCCCACTTGAGCGTTCGAGTGCACGGACTTCCGGTGAAGTCGGCCCGGCACAGTCAGCACTGTAAGACCGGCACGTTTACACCGTCAACACATTCACCCGATATGTTGACGCCCAGGATGTAGGTCATTTGACGGCGTCAACAGGTACTGTGGAGGCGTCACCCAGGCCTCGCCAACCCGGAAGGTCACCCGTGCCTCAGCCCGAACTCCTCCCCGGCGCACCCGAGTTCCGCATCAAGCTGCCGAAGGACGGCGGCGAAGCACGCGGACACCTGCTCGCCGAGTTCGGCGGCAACGGCACCCACAAGTTCCTTCTGCGAGAGGGTTCCTCGGTGGCCGCCGAGGCCTGGCCCGGGCTCGGCGACCATGCCCGCCGCAACCGCGCGGAGCTGCGCGCGAGCGGGGGCATCGTCGACGATCCCGCCGACCCCGGGCCGCCACAGGCGGAGCGCCGTTGGGTGACGGCCCGGAACATCGAGTGCAATTCATCCTCGGCCGCCGCCGCGCTCGTCTACGGCTACGACGCCTCCGGCCCCGAGTCCTGGCGCACCGCGGAGGGCCACCCGCTCGCCGACTACCTGTCCACCGGCTGGCGTACCCCGCGCAAGGCGTGGCTGGTGCGCGGCTCCAATGTCTCCGGGCACAACCTGGTGCGGCAACTGTGGCTGACGGAGGATTTCGTCTCCCTCGCGGCCGCGCATCTCCCGCCGCTGGAGGAGACCGATCCGACCAAGAGCGCGCTGCGCCGCTTCGTGGAGGACGGATACGAGGGGGCGGCCTCGTACAACCAGAAGCGAGGCCTCGTCGACGATCTGCACGCCTTCCTGACACAGATGCGCGTCGGCGACACCGTCGCCACCATCGGCGACGGATGGCTGCACATCGGGCGGATCACCGGCGACGCCGTACAGACCTCGTCGCCGGGCGGGCTGTCCAACGTGCGCAGGACTGTCGCCTGGATGCCGCGGAGCCACGCGTATGAGGAGCTGCCGGAGGAGGTCCAGCAGAAGCTGTCCGTCCAGCACGACGTCGTCGATCTGACCGGCGTGCTGGACGCGCTCGACGGGCTCACCGGGCGGACGGACCCCACGACTCCGGTGGCGACCGGCGACACCGGCGAGCGGCCCGCCGTGGAACGGCCGGCACAACGCGAGCTGTCGCTGCCGCACATCACCGGGGAACTCGCCGCCGACCTCCTCGTCCACGATCGGGCCTGGCTGGAGGAGATGCGCGAACTGCTCATCGATGAAAGGCAGTTGGTGCTCTACGGCCCACCGGGCACCGGCAAGACCTACCTGGCGATGAAGCTCGCCGAGTACCTCGGTGGCGGTCCGGAGCAGGTCAAGATCGTGCAGTTCCATCCCTCGTACGCCTACGAGGACTTCTTCGAGGGGTTCCGGCCCGTGGAGGACCCCGAGACCCGGGAGGTGGCCTTCCGGCTGACGGCGGGCCCGCTCCGGGAGCTCGCCGATCTCGCCTCCCTCGAGGGCAACCGGCACATCCCGCACTTCCTGATCATCGACGAGATCAACCGTGCCAATCTGGCGAAGGTCTTCGGCGAGCTGTACTTCCTCCTGGAGTACCGGACGAGGTCGGTCCGGCTCACCTACTCCGGGGACGACTTCGCGTTGCCGCCCAACCTCTTCGTGATCGGCACGATGAACACCGCCGACCGGTCGATCGCCCTGGTGGACGCGGCGATGCGGCGCCGCTTCGCGTTCGTGGAGCTGTCCCCGCGTACCGAACCGACCGCCGGCCTGCTCGCGCGCTGGCTGAAGCGTGAGGGCAAGGACGCGGAGCCCGCCCTCCTCCTCGACGCCCTCAACGCCCGTATCGACGACGCCGACTTCGCCATCGGGCCGTCGTACCTGATGAAGCCGGGCGTGTACCGCGACGGCGGCCTCGAACGGACCTGGCGCACGAAGATCCTGCCGCTGCTGGAGGAACACCACTACGGCGAGGGCCTCGACATCACCGCACGCTACGGCCTCGACGCGCTGCGCGAGCAGTACCCGTGACCGTGTCAGCGTCCGTGCCCGCGCCTGTGCCCGAGGTGTCACTGCGCGAGTACGGGCCCGCCGTCTCCGTCCCCCTGGGACGCGAAGCCGGACAGGTCCTGGCCGCCTCTGGCATCCTCCAGAGCGCGACCCCCGATCCCCGCCGGGACGGGCACTGGCTGCTGCGGGCGGGCAGCCGGGTGGGCGCCGTGCGCATGCCTGAGGGCCCGGTCGTGAGGATCATGCCCAAGGTCTCGGTGAGCCGGCTGTTCTTCCTCCTCGGGTTCAGCCTCGACCCGGCCGGTGCCTGGCGCGACAGCGGTGAGGGCACGATCGACACCGGCGCGTACGACGACGTCGTCCCCGCACTCGCCCACGCCGTGGAGCGGCAGATCGACAGGGCACTGCGACAGGGGGTCCTCCAGGGCTACCGGGAGGTGCGGGAGTCCGCGCTGGTCGTGCGCGGCAGGCTGCGCGAGGCCGAGCAGATCCGGCGGCACTTCGGCCGTACACCGCCCGTGGAGATCGCCTACGACACGTACACCGCCGACACCGCCGAGAACCGCGTCCTGCGCGCGGCCGCCGAGCGGTTGCTGCGGCTGCCGGGCGTGCCCGGTCCCGTCCGGCGGCGCCTCGCCCATCAGCGCGTACGTCTGGCCGACGCGCTACCGCTGATACGGGGGCAGGAACTGCCGCGTTGGCAGCCGTCCCGCCTCAACTCCCGCTACCAGCCCGCCCTGCGGCTCGCCGAAGCCGTCCTGCGCGGAACCTCACCGGAGCACCGGCCGGCCGAGGCCGATCCGCTCTCCATGGACGGCTTCCTGCTCGACATGAACAAGCTGTTCGAGGACTTCGTGACCGTCGCCCTGCGCGAGGCGCTCCGGGAGCACGGTCTGACCGCGCGCCTCCAGGACCCCCATCACCTCGACATCGCGAGTCTCGTACGCATCCGTCCCGACCTGGTCGTCCGCACCGGTGACGGCCGTACTCCGCGCGCCGTCGTCGACGCCAAGTACAAGGTCGAGAAAGCCGACGGGCTCCTCAACGCCGACCTGTACCAGGCGCTCGCGTACGCCACCGTGCTCGGTCTGCGCGAGGCGCACCTCGTGTACGCGGCCGGACGGCGGACCGAGCGCTTCCACGAGGTGCGGTGCACGGCGGCGGGACCGGACGGGCGGGGGCTTCGGATCTACCAGCACAGCCTCGATCTCTCCCGCGAACCAGGACAACTCCTCACCTCTCTGAGGGAGATCGCCGGGCGGCTGGCGTCCGGTGGAAAGGAAGGGATCTGATGCCCCGGCTCGCCTTCGCCCAGAGCTTCTGGGACGGCTACGACACCCTGGAGAAGCCGGTCCGGGCCGGAGTGCGCAAGGCCATGGCGAAATTCCAGGCCATGAGCGCCGCCGAACTCAACGCGGACAAGGGACTGCACCTGGAGTCCGTCCACAACGCCCGCGACCCGCGGATGCGCACCATTCGCATCACCGACTTCTGGCGCGGCGTCGTCCTCGCCCCCGACGACGGCAGCGACATGTTCCTCCTCGTCAATGTCCTGCCGCACGACGACGCCTACACCTGGGCGGCGAAGCGCCTGTACAGCGCGAACTCCGCCACGCGGGCTCTGGAGGTGCGCAACGCCGTCGCCCTGGACGAGCTGACTCCGCTGTACGAGACGGCCGCCCGCACGGCTCCCCGGCTGCTGTTCGCGGACGTGTCCGACGGCACACTGCGCGAACTCGGCATCGACGACCAAGTCCTGCGCGCCGCACGCTCGATGGTCGACAAGGCCCAGCTGGAGGCCTTCTCCACCCTGTTGCCGGAGGATCAGCTGGAAGTGCTCCAGTACCTCGCCGAGGACTTCAGCCCGGAAGACGTCTACCGGGACGTCGTGGCCGTGCGTCGCCCCGCCGACGCGCCCGCCGAACCGGTCGAGGACCTGGCCACGGTGATCACCAACACGTCCGCCCGCATCCGGCTGGTCACCGGACCGCGGGAGCTGGAGGAGATGCTGGCGAAGCCGTTCGCGGCCTGGCGCGTCTTCCTCCACCCCTCCCAGCGGCGCGTCGCCTACCGCACCTCGTACGGCGGTCCCGTCCAGGTCACCGGGGGACCCGGCACGGGCAAGACCGTGGCGGCGCTGCACCGGGTCAAGCATCTGCTCGGCCGCTCCGCGGACGGCCGCGTCCTGCTCACCACGTACACGAACGCGCTCGCCGCCGGACTGCGCGAGATGCTCGGCCTGCTCCTCGACGATGACGAGAAGCTACTGGCCCGGGTCGATGTGACGACGGTGGACGCCTACGCGAACGGCATCGTGCGCGCGCACTCGGCGGCCGTGCCGAAGCCGATCGGGGACCGGGAACAGCGGCAGTTGTGGGAGAAGGCGGTCAAGCAGCTGGACCTGCCGTTCACCGCGCAGTTCCTGGCCCAGGAGTACCGCCACGTCGTCCTCGGCCAGAACCTCCGTGACCTCGACGCCTACCTCGGCGCGAGCCGCCGCGGCCGCGGCGTCGGACTCGGTCCCGCACGCCGGCGGCAGGTGTGGAGCGGCGTGGAGCGGTTCGAGAGATTCCTGCGTGACCGCGGTGAGACCACGCACCTGCGGATCTGCGCCCGCGCGGCGGAAGTCCCTGCCGACGGGCCGGCTCCGTACGCCCATGTCGTCGTCGACGAGGCACAGGACCTGCATCCCGCGCAGTGGCGGGTGCTGCGCGCCGCCGTCTCCCCCGGCCCGGACGACCTGTTCGTCACCGGCGACCCACATCAGCGGATCTACGACTCCCGGGTTTCGCTGGGCTCGCTGGGCATCGCCACGGTCGGCCGCAGTTTCCGGCTGCGCGTCAACTACCGCTCCACCGAGGAGATCCTCGCCTGGTCGGCCCGTCTCCTCGCACCCGTCACCGTCGACGCGCTCGAGGGCGACGGGACGGACTCGCTGGCCGGCTACCGCTCGCTGCTCCACGGCGGCCGCCCACGGGTGCGGGGCTACGCCACCCGGCAGGAGGAGACCGAGGCGCTGGTGGAGCGGGTGCGAACCCTGCTCGCCGAGGGCTTCGCGCCGCACGAGATCGGGGTGTGCGCGCGGTTCAACCTCGCCCTGGACTCGGCCGAGGAGAAGCTGAAGGCCGTCGGCATCCCTGTGCTACGGGTCAAGGGGCAGGTCGCGCAGGGGTCCCCGGGCGTGCGGCTGGCGACGATGCACGCGATGAAGGGGCTGGAGTTCCGGGCGGTGTCCGTGCTCGGTGTCGCCGAGGGCACCGTCCCGTTCGCCCGTGAGATCACCCCGCGTGAGGCGGACCCGCTCCAGCATGATGCCGACCTGCTCCGTGAGCGCTGTCTGCTCTTCGTCGCCTGCACGCGCGCTCGCGAAACCCTGAGTGTCACGTGGAGCGGGAACGCGAGCCCCTTCCTTCCGCCCCTCTCCTGATTCGGCCGGCCGGCTCGGCCCTCACTCCCCCGGCGCCAGGGCGCCGGTCGCGAGACCGTCACGGGCGACCTCGGCGAGCTGCCGGCTCAGCTCGTCGACCTTGCGCATTCCTTCCTCGAACGCGGACAGGGCCCGGAACGCGGAGCCGTACCGGCGTTGCTCGTCAATGCCCATACGGGGGATGCGTGAACCCCTGCCGTCGAAGCGGTAGGTCCCGCTCGCGCTCGTGGATCTGCGCACATTGGCGGAACTGCGCAGGAATCCCCGCAGATAGTCCGTGTCGAGCTGCTCGCTGGCCGAGACCGGCTCCGGACCGTCGTAGGCCACGAGCCCGGCGCGGGCGAGATCCGCGACGCTGGTGGTGGCGCCGTCCAGCGAGCCCGGCCCGCCGCCCGTCGCCAGCTCGGGCAGGAGGGCGTCGAGGCGACGGATCTGGTCCTCCAGTTCCTTGCGCAGGGCGGCATACTCACCGGGGTAGTCGCGGTGCCGGGAACGGAGATGGCTGCCGGGTGTCAGGTCGACGACGTCGTCCAGGAGTTCGATCAGCGGCACGTCGGCAACCTGGTCGGGGCGTGGCTCCAGATCTTCGTCGGGGCTGTTGTCCGTCAGGTCGACCATGCGCACGGCGTCATGTGTGTCGGCTCCTTCCGTGCTCTCGGGACGCCGCAGACACCACAGATGGACAGGCAGGGCATGCGAGGTCGCCGTACCCGGCGGCAGGGCGATCACTTGACGCACGATGCCCCGGCGTACGAGTTCCGCTCGGATGCGGCGGCCTGCCTTGCGGTAGGCGACCGAGGCCGGCATGACCATGAGAACGTGGCCGCCCGGCACGGTGTGCGCGTAGGCGTGCTGGAGCCACGCCAGCTCCCCTTCGGCCTTGGACGGGGTGCCGAGATCCCAGCGGGAGTCGAGCAGCAGTTCCTCTCGTCCCCACTCGGTCACGCCGGCCGGAGGATCACAGACGACCAGGTCCGCCTTGAGGTCCGGCCATTCATCCGCGCGCAGGGAATCACCGGCCACGATGCGCACGCCCGATCGGCCCAGGAGGTCGGCGCGGAGCTGTGCGAAGCGGGCGCTGTCGGTATCCAGCTCCTGGCCGCGGCAGAGAATCCCGGATCTGGCGGCGACGGAAAGAAGCAGCACCCCGATTCCGCAGGCGGGATCGAAGATCGTGGCGTCGTACGGCAGCTCGGGAGCGAAGTGGCACACGGCACGCACCACGCGCTCGGACGTCACCTGGTCGGACCCGGCGCGCCGAGCGGAGTCCATGAACCGTTCGGTCAGTCCGTCCACGAGGTCGACGGGCGATCCGGTTCGGGCGAGCTCCCGTACACGGGTGACCACGTCGCCGGGCAGCCCCGGGCCGGAGTGACCGGCCAGAACCTCGGCGACCTGTGCCAGTCCCGCGACCATCTGCTCCCCGTAAACGGCCCGCATGGCCTGCCAGAGCTCGACCTCGGGTGACACCTCCTGGCCTTTGCGCTGCCTGTCCAGCCACTCCTGGACCTCCGCGAGCGCGTAGAGCGGACTGTTCGCCGCACCTCCCGCCGGCGCGGGGAAGTCGTCGTAGCGCCGACGCCAGTTGGAGACAGCGGCCCGGGTGACTCCGGCGAGCCGTGCGATCTCGGCGCCGGTGACCAGTGGGCCGACCGATGAAGCGGCATTGTCCGTCATAGCCTCAGCGTACACGGATCGTGAAACCCTTTCCAGAGTCTGACGCGTTGACAACGTACACAGATCAGTGTCAGTCTCACTCGTGTACTTGGTTCCCCCTTGCACCAACACGCCGTCGAGCGCGTCTGAGCCACAGCTGTCCACGGAGGCACCCCATGGCATCGAACACCGCGGTTCGCACCGTTTACCGGCTGTCCCGCGTCGCCCCGACCACCGACGCCATGCTGTACGCCCTTGACCTCGAACTTCTCGACAGGCTCGATGCCGATCCGCATGTACCGGAGGTGCTCGGAGTCCCGGCCGTGTACGTCACCTGCGGGATGGAGCGCACCGAAGCCCCTTGGTGCGAACCCATGTCGCGCACCACCGGGATCACGGTCAACGAGAGCGTCCGCCGCACAGCAGCCGTGCTTCTGCTCGCCGTCGACGGCACGGTGTACGCCATCGGCTGTGACCAGGGCTACCGGCTGATCCCCGAACACCTCAAGGACAAGCGCTTCGGCCTCTCCTTCGCCATCCGGCAGATGGATCCGAACATGATCCGCGGGGCTGTGTCGAGGCCTCTCGGGCAGGCTCGCACCGACATCTCCCTGGTACCGGGGGGCACTCCAGCCCCGCAGCTGGGCATTCGTGACCACTCGCGCATCGTGCGCAGCCTGGGCGGATACCTCGACGACCTGCCGCTCACCCGGTCGCGGTACACCCGCGGAAAGGCAGTCAGTGCCCAGGGAGGGTGCGGCTTGAGAGTCGCCCTGGGCGTCGAGCCGGAGGCCTTGGTCTCCGACCTGCGGACCATCGCCAGGATCTGCCGCGAGGACATCCCGCACCAGGAACTGGAGTTCGTCGACCACATTGTGCCGGTCAGCGACACGGCGCTCCTCGACCAGAGCCTGGACGACCGTCTCGGCCGGCCCGCCGACGGAAGCGTCTCCGTCTGCGTCCCCGCCGAACATCACATGGCATACGCCGAGGCCACCACGTACACGACCCGGATCAACAGCAACAACGGAGCTCTGCGCTCCGACGACTTCGACCTCGAATACGTGCTCACCCGGGCCCGACTCGCACCACCCGGCGAACGCCTCAAGGTGCTGCGCGAGGGAACGGTGACCCTTGCCCGGGACCGCCGGGCGGGGGCCGCCGGCACACTCGCCGTCACCAGCGCGCTGAACTGGCTGGAGACCGGCGTATCGCTCGGCTCCAGGCGGTTCTTCCTGATGGACGGTGAGTGGTACGAGGCCGGCGCGGCCTATGTCGAAGAGTGCCGGGCCACCGTGCGTGCACTGTTCTCACCTTCCCCCTCCGTCTCCCTTCCCTCCTGGGCGGACGGCGAGTCGGAGAACATCTACAACAACAGGGTGGCTGACGACCGGCCCGACTGGCTCTGCCTCGACACCAAGAACGTCGCCAACCCTCTCCGGCCCAGGGACCAGGTCGAGATCTGCGATCTGCTCATGCCCGACGGCACCCTGATCCTCGTCAAGCGCGCGGGCTGTTCCGGTCCGCTGAGTCACCTGTTCAGCCAGGCCAGGGTGGCGGTGGAACTGCTCCAGGAGTCCGCCCAGGTCCGTGCGGAGTTCATCGCGAAAGTGGCCAGGCTGAGTCGCGGTGCACGCCTGCTTCCGGATGACTACACGCCCAAACGGATCGTCCTCGCGATGCTCCTCAAGAACCGCTCGACCCTGACTCCGGATTCCGTCTTCGGCTTCTCCCAGATCACCATCGCCCAGACCGCGAAAGCCCTCGCGGCACGGGGGGTGGCTGTCGAGGTGATCGGCATCCCGCAGGGTGGCGCCGACGTGCTTTCCCCGCCTTTGTGCGACGCGGGAACTCGTAGGGCGGCCGCGCTGAGCACCCTCCCGCAGGGAAGCCGCTTGACCACACGGAAGCCGACGTCCCACTCGCGGTCGGCATCGCGGATGGTGACGCCGACCGCGGTCGTGGAACCCGGCCTGCCGAACAGCCGGTAGCCGCGCTCCCTCGCGTGTGGCACGTTGGCGACCAAGCGCTCGAAGGCCCGCCTGCCGCGGACGGCGTCATGGACTGCGGGCCGGTCGGCGGAACCGACTTGTACGTCGCCGCCGGCGTGGCGGCAGAGATCAAGCGCCCGCGCCCGCACCCGTCAGTACAGCTTGTTGACGGCCGTGACGGTGGTCGTCTTGAAGTCGCCCACCTGGGCATGCTGGAAGTTGCCCATCTGGCCCCACAGGACCACCGTCACAGTCCGGCCGTCGCGGCCGACCGAGAACAGGCCGATGTCGGAGGAGCCCCACGCCGAGGCGGTGTGGAGGCCGTAGACGTGGGCGCCCTCCTCGACGTTCAGCCGGCCGTAGGACTTCTGCGTCGCCGTCAGGTCGGGGTCCCGCTCCATCAGCTTCTTCGCGCAGCCGGTGATGTCCTTGCGCAGCAGCGCCGCGAAGTCCTTGGCGCGCTGTTCCGTGCGCTCCACGACCGTGATCTGCTGGGCGCTGGTGTCGAACTCGGTCCAGTAGGAGCGGTGGCTCGCGATGGAGGGCAGGGCCTCGCCCACGCAGACCGGCAGCGGGTCCGGCTGACCGGCCGTGACGGGTCCGGCATACCAGGGCGAAGTCGGGTGCGGCGGCAGTTCGGCCGGCTCCAGGAACCGGGGTGTGGCGGAGGCGGGTGGCGTGGCGGCAGCGGCCGGTACGGCGACCGCCGCGACACCGGCCACGGCCGCCAGCGCGGCCACGGTGGTGCGGATGCCTCGGGCGCGGATCTTCACAGTCTCCCCCATGTTTCCCCCATGATCTTCTCGACGTCTTCGTCTCGAATGTGCGGGCTTCAGCCCTTGCACCCCGTACGACCCGCCACCGCCCGCAAACGTTGCCCCGCCCGTCCGCTACGGATTCGTCCCGAATGTCACCGGCGCGCTACGAGGGATCGGGACCCGTGATCCCCCTCACTCCCGGCCCAGGTCACCCCAGGTTCGGCAGTTATGGTGACCAGGGCGCAGGAAGCCGCCCGACACGGACAATGCGGCGGAGGTCATACGGTGTCGGACCAGGGGCGACTCGTCGCCGGGCGCTATCGGCTCGCCGAGCGGATCGGCCGGGGCGGTATGGGCACGGTGTGGCTGGCCGACGACGAGGTGCTGGGGCGCCGGGTCGCGCTGAAGCGGCTGCACGAGCAGCCGCACCTGTCGGCCGACGAGCTCGGCACGCGCGACGAGCGCATGCGCCGTGAGGCGCGCAGCGCCGCGCGCATCGTCCACCCCAACGTGATCGTCGTGCACGACGTCGTGGAGGACGAGGGCCGGCCCTGCGTCGTCATGGAGTACGTCCCCGGCCACACGCTCGCCGACCTCCTCCGGGACGGCCGCACCCTCCCGCCCCACGAGGCGGCCCGGATCGGCCTGGCCATGGTGTCCGCCCTGCGAGCCGCGCACGAGGCCGGAGTCCTGCACCGCGACGTCAAGCCCGGCAACGTGCTGCTGGGCTCGGGTGACCGGGTCGTGCTCACCGACTTCGGCATCGCCACCACGGCAGGCTCGCCCACCCTGACGAGGACCGGCGAGATGGTCGGATCCATCGACTACATGGCCCCGGAACGCGTCAGGGGCCTCACCCCCGGCCCGCCCTCGGACCTGTGGGCCCTGGGTGCGACGCTGTACCAGACGACGGAGGGTCACACCCCCTACCGCCGCCCCACGGCGATGGAGACGGCCTACGCCATCGCCACGGATCCCGTGACCCCACCGACCCAGGCCGGCCCCCTGGGCCCGCTCATAGAGTCCCTCCTGGCCAGAGAGCCGGAGGAACGCCCGTCGGCGGAGGAGACCGAACACTCCCTACGGACAGCAGTGGACGCCCTGAAGGGGCGCGGGGAACTGCGCGACCAGCCCCAACGAGCCCGCACCCGCCGTCGTCGCCGCATCACCACCATCGCTGCCGCACTCACCGCCACCCTCGCCGTAGCGGCCACCCTCTACGCAACAAACCCGCCCCAAGCCGACAAACCACGCAAAACCACAAGCCGACTCACCGCCACACCCAGCCCTGTCCCCCAGGGCTACCACCTCGTCCACGAGAAGAAGTTCGGCGCCTCCTTCCCCATCCCGAACGACTGGACCGCCCGCACCCGCACCGCGGAACAGGTCACCTACGCCGACCCCACCGGCCTCGCCGGCATCACCATCGGCACAGTCACCCCGGCAGGACCGAACCCGGCCGACCACTTCGCCGACATCGAGGCGAACACCAAGGTCAACTACCCCACGTACCGCAGACTGCGCATGCAGCGGACGACGTTCCGCGACCAGCCCGCCGCGATCTGGGAGTTCACCTTCCAGGGCCGGGCCCGCCCGTTCCGCGCCATCGACCTCGGCTACGGCCGTGAGGGCGGACGCGAGTTCGACATCTACCTCTCGGCGCCCGAGGCGGACTGGGACACCCACCGCCCCGTCTTCGACCATGTCAGGGACGGCTTCCGGACAAGCTGAAGAAGTTCGTGATCCGCTTCACACCGGCGACCGGACAGGACCGGGCCTTCAGGGCGTAAAGCGACCGAAGAATGGATATGGGCTATACGGCGAAACGCGGGGAGTGTCCGACGTGCCCGGATGCCGGGCGCAGCGGCTTCAGGGGAGGGAGCGCGCATGGACGGCCGGCCCTTGTACCTCGAACCGCGGCTGGAGCCACGGCTGAGGTCGCTCGTGGCGGCGACAGGGACGTTGCACTCGCTCACCGACGCGCTCGGTTCACCGCTGCACGTGGTGGTGCCGGACCAGATCGCCGAGAATCTGGAGCGCTTCCGGTCCGTGTACCGCGCGCATCACCTGTCGGGCCAGGTCTTCTACGCCCACAAGGCCAACCGGTCCAGCGCCCTGCTGCGCCGCCTCGCCGCGACTGACGCGGGTGTGGACGTCGCGTCGCTGGGCGAGTTGCAGCACGCGCTCGGTGCCGGGTTCACCGCCGACCGGATCATCGCCACCGGGCCGAAGAACCCCGAGTTCCTGTGGCTCGCGGCCCGTGCGGGGGTCACGGTCAGCGTCGACGGCGTGGCCGAGCTGGACCAACTCGCCACCCTGGTACGCAAGCACGCACTGGCCCCGGTGCGGGTCATGCTGCGGCTGTCGGGGTTCGAGACGGCGGGCGTGAGAGTGCTGAGCCGGCGCAGCCGGTTCGGTACGCCCGTACGGGAGTTGGAGCCGCTGCTGGAGGCGGTCGAGCGGCACGGGGACGCGGTGGAGCCGACGGGCGCGGCCTTCCATCTGGACACCACCAGCGTCGCGGAGAAGGCGGCAGCCCTCGAAGGGTGTCTGGCCGCTCTGGAGGCGTGCCGGAGCCGGGGACTCAGGCCCCGGGCCGTGGACGTCGGCGGCGGGTTCGGGGTCAGCTACCTCGCCGAGCGGGAGCAGTGGGAGGCGTACACGACCGCGCTCACGGCCGCCGTCCTGGGCCACCGCCCGCCCCTGACCTGGGGCGGGCACGGTTACGGGCTGCGGAACGAGTCCGGCACCCTGCGCGGCGCGCTCGGTCTCTACCCCGCCCACCGGCCCGTCGCCGGCGCGGCCTACCTCGACGAGCTGCTGGGCCGGCCCGCCGTCTCCCTGGGCGGCCGTCCGCTGGCCGGACTGCTGCTGGAGCACCTGTACGACCTGCACACCGAGCCCGGCCGGGCGCTGCTGGACCAGTGCGGGCTGACGCTGGCGAAGGTGCTGGAGGTCCGCGAGCAGGAGGGCGGCAGGGAGAACGGCGGCGAGCTGCTCGTGCGGCTGGCCGCCAAGGCCGACGACGTCGCCCTGGAGGACCACGGGGTGCTGATGGACCCCGTGGTCGTGCCCCGGAGTGGAGCAGGGCCGGGCGAGGGGCCCGTCGCCGTCCACCTCTTCGGCGGCCTCTGTCTGGAGACCGACCTGATCACCCGGCGCACGGTGTTCCTGCCCCGCCGTCCGGTCCCCGGCGACCTGCTGGCGTTCGCCAACACCGCCGGATACGCCATGGACTTCCACGCCACCCGCGCCCAGCACCAGCCCGCCGCCCGCAAGGTCGCCGCCTGGCAGGACGGCGACGGGTGGCGCTGGTGCCTCGACGACCAGTTCTGGCCGATCACGCCCTCGGGGGGAGCCCAGTGAGGTACGACAGCATCACGGAGGCGATAGGCAACACCCCGCTGGTACGGCTGGACCCGGCCGTGCACGGACTGCGGAACATCGACCTGTTCGCCAAGCTGGAGATGCTCAACCCCTGGGGCTCGGTCAAGGACCGGGCGGCCTGGAGCATGGCCCGTCCGCTGCTCTCCGAGGCTGTCGAACAGGGCAGCCAGGTCGTGGAGTTGTCCAGCGGGAACACGGCGAAGGCGCTGGCGGTCGTCGCGGGCATGCACGGACTGGGCTTCAAGAGCGTCACCAACCGGATGCGGGTACCGGAGATCAAGGACCTCCTGCTGCTGCTCGGCGCGGAGATCGAGGAGCTGCCCGGGCAGAGCGAGTGCCTGGACCCGACGGCGACGGACGATCCGCTGACCCTCTTCCACCGGACGCTGTCCGCCTCCGGCAGCGCCTATCTGCACACCGACCAGTACTTCAACCCGCGCAACACCGAGGCCCATCTGACCGGGACCGGGCCGGAGATCGTCAAGGACCTGGACGGCCGGGTGCCGGACTGGTTCGTCGCCTGTGTGGGCACGGCCGGTTCCTCCACGGGCGTGGCCCGCGCGCTGCGGGAGGAGGACCCCTCGGTGCGGGTGGTCGGGCTGGTCGCGGCCAAGTCCGACTTCATCCCCGGCATCCGCACGATCGACGAGGTGCAGGAGGTCGGCCTGTTCGATCCGGAGACCTACGACTCGATGGAGTCGGTGAGCGCCGACGAGGCCATCGAGGGGATGCTGACCCTCAACCGCCGCTGCGGCATCCTGGGCGGGCCCACCGGAGGGGCGGCCTACTTCGGGGCGGTGCGTCATCTGCGCGCCGTCGACGCGGAGTTGAGCGAGCGCCGCACCGCGGTGTTCATCGTCTGCGACCGGGTCGAGAGCTATCTGAGCTACGTCCGTGAGCGGCGGCCCGACCTGCTGGCCCGGCCGGCCCGGAGGAACTCGGTGGCCGACCTGACCGAGGCCGAGGTGCGCGGGGCTCCGTCGGTCGGTGTGGCCGACGCCCGGCGGTGGATCGAGACCGACCGGCCGCTCGTGGTCGACCTGCGCAGTCCGTTCGCGTACGCGGCGCTGCACATCGACGGGTCGGTCAACATCGTCGACGAGCTGTTCGCCGAACTCCTGCGGGGCGGCCTGCCGTTCAGCCGGAGCCGGCCGGTGCTGCTGGCATGTCCGGTGGGCGAGCAGTCGGCGCGGTACGCGGCGCTGCTGACCCGGATGGGGCATGCCGACGTGCGCAGCCTGAGCGGAGGCATCATCGCCTGGCGGGACGCGGGCGCGCCCCTGGTGCGGGACTGACGGCCATGACCGCACCGATCATCCGCGAGGACCTGCAGCAGTGGCAGCAGGCGCTGCGCGCCCAGTTCCCGATCGTCACCGGGCACCCGGAGCTGGCGTATCTGGACAGCGCGGCCACGGCACAGAAGCCGCAGGCCGTCCTGGACGCCGTGCAGGCGTATCTCACCACCAGCAATGCCAACTCCGCGCGCGGCACCTACACCTGGGCCAACCGGACCACGGAGCTGGTCGAGCGGACCCGGGAGCGCGTCGCCCGGTTCCTCGGGGACACCGGGCCGGAGCGCTCGGCCGTTCATTTCACGAGCGGCACGACGGAGGGGCTGCGGACGATCGCCCGCGACTGGCTGCCGGGGTTCCTGCGCGACGGCGACGAGATCGTCGTGCCCGAGGCGGACCACCAGGCCAACATCGCGCCCTGGCTGGAGGCCGAGCGGGTGCTCGCGGGGCAGGGCGTGCGCGTCCGGGTGCTGCCGATGCCGTACCAGAGCGGTTCCGGGGACTACGACCACACCGCGCTGGCCGAACGGGCCGGGCCGCGCACCCGGTTCGTCGCCACGACCCATGTGCACCATGTGTACGGCGGCGACATGAATGTGCGGCGGATCCGCGAGGCGGTCGGGCCGGACGCGGTGATCTGTCTGGACGCGGCCCAGAGTGTCGGGCATCTGCCGGTGTCCGTGGGCGACTTGGACGTCGACTTCGTGGTCTTCTCCGGGCACAAGGCGCTGGCCCTGCCGGGGTCGGGCGCGGTGTGGGCCCGGCAGGCGCGCGGTCCGGCGTTCACGCCCGGCGGGTGGAGCGGCACGCCGAACACCGTGGGCATCGCCTCGCTGGAGGCGGCCCTGGACTGGCTGGACGCCGCCGGTGTGGAGCGCGTCGAGCGGTGGACGGTCGCCCTGGCGGCCCGGCTCACCGACGGGCTGCGCCGACTGGACTCCTACGAGATCCTCGGCTGCCCGCTCAGCCTGGCGGCCGACTCGACCGTGCAGCGGCGCCAGAGCATCGTGACCCTGCGGCATCGCGCCATCGACTCGGGCGACCTGGGCTTCATCCTCTTCAGCCACGGTTTCATGGTCCGCTCCGACCACCACTGCCAGGGCGACGCGGGCGAGAAGACCGGTTCGGTGCGGGTGAGTCTGCATGTGTACAACACCGTGGAGGAGATCGACCGGCTGCTGACCGTCCTTGCGTCACTCCAGTGACTCCGCCGGCTGGGCGTTCCGCTGGGCGTAATGAGAACCGTTTCCACCTGTAGGCTCGGACCGGCAGGAGTCAGGTGCGAGACGGCGAGGTGGCGCGTCCGGATGGGACTGAGTCTGGCGACGGCGGAGCGGTGGGTGGAGCGCTGGGAGCTCCAGCAGCAGCGGTACGCCGTCGACCGCGAGGAGCGGTTCACGGTGATCGCCGATGTCGTCGAGCACGTCACGGCGGGTCGCGCGGGCCGGCCGCTCGTCGTCGACCTGGGCTGCGGGCCCGGCTCGCTGGCGGCCCGGCTGGTCAGGCGGCTGCCGGACGCGGAGATCGTGGCCGTGGACCGGGACCCCGTCCTGCTGGAGCTGGGCCGGACGCACCACCCGGACGCGGCCCGCTACGTCGACGCGGAGATCGGCGTACCCGGCTGGACCGGCGAACTGGGCCTGGACCGGCCCCTGGACGCGGCCGTCTCCACCACGGCCCTGCACTACCTCGACCGCGACACCCTGCTGCGCGTCTACCGGCAGCTCGCCTCGCTGCTGCGGCCCGGGGGCGTCCTCGTCAACGGCGACCATCTCCCCCAGGACGCCACGGGCCCGGCCGGGATCGCCGCGTATGTCGGGCAGTGCCGGGCCGACCGGCAGCGGGTGTTCGCCCATGAGGACTGGGGCTCCTGGTGGGCAGCCCTCTCCCGCGAGCCGGAGCTGACCGACCTCCTCGCGGAACGCCGCCGCCGGGAGGACGCGCTGAACAGCGGTCGCCCGGCCGAACTCCCCCTCTCCACCCATCTGGAGCTGCTGCGACAGGCGGGGTTCGGCACGGCGGGGCCGGTCTGGCAGTACGGGGACAGCTGCGTGGTCGTGGCGGTGCGTTAGGGCCGCATGGCCCCTCTCGCGCTCCGTCACATGGCGGACGGCGGCGAGCACTCGGACAATGTACGCAGAAATCGCCACATAGTCCCGAGGAGCCACCCCCATGACCACCGCCGAGCACATCACGCACGACGACCACCCCCACGCCCACGGCGAAGACTGCGGGCACGTCGCCTTCGCCCACGGCGACCACACCGACTACGCCCATGACGGCCACATCCACCGGATGCACGAGGGCCACGTCGACGAGTGCGCGAACGGCGGCCACACGGTGCACCAGAACCACGACCACCAGCATGGCGACGACTGCGGCCATCTGGCCGTGCGGCACGGCGACCACACCGACTACGTGCACGACGGTCACCGGCACGCCGGCCACCAGGGGCACTGGGACGATCACTGAACCCCGGCGAACCCCGGGTAGCGCGTATCAGGCCAGGCTGTCCCAGTCGACCGTGCGGTCGCACCAGCGCCCGAGCAGGGTGCGGTCGTGGCCGACGGCCAGCAGGGCGGCGCCGGTCGCCGACCGGTAGTCCTCGACGGCCGCGACCAGGGCGACGGCGGTGGAGGCGTCGAGCATGGCGGTCATCTCGTCGCACACCAGCAGGCGCGGGCGCAGCACGAGGGCGCGGGCGAGGCAGGCGCGTTGCAGCTGGCCGTCGCTGACCTCGTGCGGCCGTCGGGTCAGCAGGTCCGGGGTGAGGCCGACGGCGGGAGCCAACTCGGCCACGCGGTCGGGGATTTCCTTGCTCCGGCCGGTGGCGCGCAGGGGTTCGGCGATCAGGTCGGTGAGCGGCAGCCGGGGGTCGGCGGAGAGTCTGGCCTGCTGGAAGACGACCCCGAAGGCGGTGCGCAGAGCGCGCGGGGCGCGGTGGCGCCAGTGCCGTACGGGCTCGCCGTCGAGGACGAGGTTTCCGGAGTCGGGCCGGTGCAGCAGGGCCGCGACCCGCGCCAGGGTGGACTTGCCGCAGCCGCTCGGGCCGAGCAGGCCGACGGACTCGCCCGCTGCCACGGTCAGGGAGACGCCCCGGACCACCGGCGCGTTCTTGAGGTATCCGGCGGTGATGGAACGCAGTTCAAGCACGGGCGTCCTCCGGCAGGTGCGGGTGGTGGCAGGCGACCATGCCCGGGGGCGGCGGGGCGGCACAGGTGCCGGTGGCCCGGTCGCAGCGGGCGGCGAAGGCGCAGCCCTCGGGGAGGTCGCCGAGTTCGGGCGGCATGCCGGGGATGGCCTTGAAGGCGCGGTCGGGGAGGGCCTGGAGCAGCCCGCGGCTGTAGGGGTGGCGGGGCCCGGGTGAGCCGAAGAAGTCCTCGGCGGCGGCCAGTTCGACGATCCGGCCCGCGTACATCACGGCGACCCGGTCGGCGATGCGTTCGGCGGCGGCCAGGTCATGGGTGATCATCAGCAGGCCCCGGCCCCTGCTGCCCGTCTCCCCCGGCTCGTCGACGTGCCGCCGCAGTTCGTCGACCGTACGGTCCACCAGATCGCGGTCGAGCCCGGTGGTCGGTTCGTCGGCGAGCAGCAGGGGCGCGTCGCCCACGAGGGCGAGGGCGGTGGCGGCGCGCTGGGCCAGGCCTCCGGAGAGCTGGTGGGGGTGCCGGTCGAGGTGGTCCGCGGGGAACGCTGCCCGTTCGGCGGCGGCCTCGGCGGCGGCGCGCAGGGCGGCGCGTCCCCGGGTCGCGGTCAGCGCGGCGACCGTCTCCTCCAGTTGGGAACGGACCGTGCGCACGGGGGTGAGGTGGGCGGCCGGGCTCTGCGGTACGAGGCCGATGAGCCGGCCCCGTACGGTACGGGCGAGGGTCCGCTCGTCGGCCGTGAGCAGGTCCAGGTCGCCGAGGTGAGCCGCCCCGGCGGTCTGCGCGTTGCCGGGGAGCAGCCCGAGCAGGGCCGAGGCCAGCACGGACTTGCCGCAGCCGCTCTCCCCGATCAGCGCCAGGCACTCACCTGCCGCCACGTCGAACCGGGCGTCGGTGACGGCGGCGACACGTCGCCCGCCGGGCATGAGGAATCGCACGGAGAGGCCGCGCACGGACAACACGGGCCGGTCTCCGGCCGACGCCGCGGCGATGTCGCCCGGCCCGGTCTCGACTCCGGTGCTCAAAGCATCAGCTCCGATCGGTGTCGGGGATTGATCCGCTCCCGCCACGCCCCGGCCAGACCGGCCAGGGCGAGCGTGGGGACGATGAGGAACAGGCCCGGGAACAGGGTCGGCCACCACTGTCCGGCGAGCAGGGAGCCGCGGGCCGTCTGGATCAGGGTGCCGAGGCTCGCCGTGTGGGTGGGCAGCCCGAGTCCGAGGAAGGACAGCGCCGACTCGTGCCACATGGCGTGCGGCACCATCAGCACGGCGGCCAGGGCGGCTTGGGGAAGGACGGCGGGCAGCAGATGCCGTACCGTCACCCGCCACCGGGACGCCCCGCCGGACACGGCGGCGTCGACGTACGGCCTGGACCGCAGGGACAGCACCTCGGCGCGGACGATCCGGGCCGTGGACAGCCAGTGGGTCAGCGCCACCGAGATCACCACCGGCCAGACACCGGGGCGGAACATCGCGACGATGAAGATGCCGAGCAGCAGGTGCGGCACGGAGGAGAAGGCGTCGACGACCCGCATCAGGGCGCGGTCGGCCCAGCCGCCGAGCGCCCCGGCGGCCGCACCGACGGCCGTGCCGACCACCGTCGCGGTCAGCGCCGCCGCCACTCCGACGAGCAGCGAGACGCGCAGGCCGTAGACACAGCGCAGCAGCAGGTCGCGGCCGACGTCGTCCGTGCCGAAGGGGTGGGACCAGGACGGCGGCCGGAGCTTGGCGGCCAGGTCGACGGCCTGCTGGTCGAGCTGGACCAGCGGGGGTACGAGCAGCACGGCGAGGACGGTCGCGCCCACCAGCACGGCGGAGGTGCGCACGCGCAAGGTGCGGGTGGAGCGGCGTTTCGGGCCGTGCGAGCGCCACTCGGTCCCGGCCGGTGCCGGTGCGTCACATGTCACTGAGCTTCACCCTCGGGTCGAACAGTCCGTAGAGCAGGTCGGCGAGCAGGTTCCCGGCGAGGACGGCGGCCGTGGCCAGGGTCGTCAGGGCGGCGAGCAGCGGGAAGTCGACGGCGGTGGCCGCCTCGACGGTGGCGGCGGCGATGCCCGGCCAGCTGAAGACGCTCTCCACCAGCAGGGCCCCGGTGATGAGTTCGGGCACCCGGGAACCGATCAGGGTGAGCACCGGCAGCACTCCGGAGCGCAGGGCGTGGCCGAGCAGGACGGTGCGTTCGCTCAGGCCGCGGGCGCGGGCGCCGCGTACCGGGTCCTCGGCCAGGGCGTCGCCCACGCCCTGGCGGACGTAGAGCGTGAACCAGGGCAGCTGGGAGACCGCGAGGACTCCGGCGGGCAGGACGAGGTGGCTGGCGACCTGTCCCGACGTGACCTGTTCGCTGGAGGTGTCCGTCAGGCCGCCCGCCGGGAGGACGTCCCACTGGAGGGCGAACAGCCAGACGGCGAGCAGGGCGATCCAGAAGACCGGGGCCGCCTCCAGGGTGTAGGCGAGGGAGGTGACGGTCCGGTCGGTCAGCGAACCGGGGCGGCGGGCGGCGAGCACGCCGAGGACCGTGCCCACCAGGACAGCGGCGGCGAAGGCGACCGCGCACAGCAGTGAGGACCACACGAGCCGTTCGCCGATCACCTGGGCGACCGGCTGCCGCAGCACGCTGGAGTGGCCGAGGTCGCCGGTGAGCGCGGACGTGAGCCACTGCCACCAGCGGGCGGCGAAGGGCTGGTCCGCGCCGAGGTTCTCGCGCAGCCGGTCCAGGGTCTGCTGGTCGGCGCCGAGCGCGGCGGTGCCGGCGTATGCCTTGACGGGGTCGAAGGGGGAGGCGGCGGCGATCGCGAACACGCCGAAGGTGACGACGAGCAGGACGGGGACGGCGAACAGCGCCCGCCGCCCCGCCAGCCGTGCCATCGCTCCCCAGGGGAGGCGGGTCACTTCTTCGGCTGCCAGTCCTCGATGTTCCACCAGGGGCCGCTGGCGAAGCCGTGCTCGTGCGGTTCGAGCTGGGTGCTCAGGCCTTCCCAGCGGTCGGCCAGGACGTAGAGGTGGTCGATGTGGGTGAGGAAGGTGTAGCCGGGGTCCTGGACCAGGGCTCGCTGGAGCTTGTCGTAGGCGGCCCTGCGCTCCGCCGGGTCCTGGCCGCGGCGGCCGTTGTCGAGGGCGCGGTCCACGGCCGGGTTGTCGTAGCGGGCCATGTTGTTGAAGCCGTCGCCGGCGAGGGAGGAGTGCAGCAGGGTGTACAGGCCGAAGTCGGGGTCGCCGGTGCTGCCGAAGCCCGCGAGGACGGCGGTGTTCTTCATGCGCGGCTCGATGACCTCCCAGGTGGCGCTCTCCGCCTTCACCTCGATGCCGGCCTTCTTGGCGTCGGAGGCGTAGGCGAGGGCGTGGTCCTGGCGGACCTTGTCGCCGGAGGGGTAGAGCAGGGTGAAGGACGCCCGCTGTCCGTCCTTGGCGCGGATGCCGTCGCCGGCGGGCTTCCAGCCGGCCTCGTCCAGGATCTTCCTGGCCTTGCCGAGGTCCTGGGCGCGCTCGACGGCCTTGGTGAAGGCGGGGTCGTCGACGGGCAGCGGCCCGTACGCCGGGCGGCCGGCGCCGTCGAGGATCTTGTCGACCATGGTCTCGCGGTCCACGGCGGCGTCGAGGGCCTGCCGGATCGCGCGGTCGCCGGTGACCTTGTTCGGGGTGGGGAGGGTGACGGCCCGGAAGTCGTAGGAACGGGCCTCGTAGGTGCGCTTGGCGTCGTCGCCCTTGAACGTGGCGGCGAGGTTGGGCGGGAGGACCGCGCCGTCGAGGTCGCCGGAGCGCAGCCGGGTGGCGCGTACGTCGTCGTCGGCGATGACCGCCATGGTGAAGGTCTTCACCTTCGGCTCGCCGCCCCAGTAGCGGGGGTTGGCCTTGAAGGTGAGCTTCTCGCCCTTGCTCCACTTGGAGAGGACGTACGGACCGGTGCCGACCGGCTTCGTGTTGAAGGCGCCGGTGTTGGGGTCCTGCTCGCCCGCGATGTGCTCGGGGACGATGGGCAGCACGGTACGGGCGGCGAAGGCGGCGTAGGGGTACTTGAGGGTGAAGACGACCTTGTCGTCGCCGCTCGCCTCGACCTCCTTGACGGCGTCCAGCTCGCTCTTGAAGGTGTTGTTGGTCTTGGCGTCGAGGGCGGTGCGGTACGTGTAGACGACGTCGGCGGCCGTCAGCGGCTCGCCGTCGCTGAACTCCACGCCGTCGCGCAGGGTGTAGGTGTACGTGCGGCCGCCGTCGGAGACCTCGGGCAGCGCGGCCGCGAGGGCGGGCTTCAGCTTCAGGTCGGCGTCATGGGCGAGCAGCCCGTCGAAGATCTTGGAGTTGCCGTCCTTGCCGTAGCCGAGCAGCGGGCTGAGGGTGTCCGGCTCGGAGGCGACCCCGATGACGACGGACCCGGCGGACTTGGCGTCGCCCTGTCCGCCGCCGCTGGGGGCCGAGCAGGCGGTGACCGCCGCGGCCAGTGCCGCCGTGGCGGCGGCTCCTCGTATCCGACGGGTCGACATATGACCTCACCCCGTTGTTGCTGTCGTCATGTTCTTGCACAGGCCTCGCAATTAAACAGTCAAGAAGGGCCTCCGCGCACCACCTCGGTGCGGGAGGCCCAGGTCACCGGTGTGTTCACCGGCCCGTGCTCAGCGCCGGGTCAGGGTGATGTCCCGCCCGTGGACCGCGTGGAAGCTGGGCAGCGGCAGGCCGCTGAAGGTGCGCAGCTCCATCAGGGTGGCCTCGACGTGGGCCGCTCCGGGCGCGAGCGCGCCGGGCTTGGGCCGGCCCGTGTTCACCCAGCGGTGTTTCACGCCGTCGCACACGGCACGGGTGCCGCCGATGCCGTAGCGGGTGGTGGAGGTGCCCTGGCTGACGGAGGAACTGACGAAGACCGGGCCGACCGCGCTCCGGCAGCGGTAGGTGCCGGAGAGGGTGACCGTGCCGTCGGCGGTGATCCGGCCCACCGCGTCGACCGTCACGGCCTCGTACGGGGCCGCGGCGGTCGACGCGGTGGCGGGTGCCGCGCCGGCACCGGTGAGCAGGAGCAGCGCGGCACCGGCCGTCGCGCCGAGCAGGGGGCGAACACGCATGGGGGGAACCTCCCGAAAGGAGTGGTTTTGTGTTCCACTCGTACCCGGCGCCCGGGCCGACGCCCGTACCCCTCACTCCTTCGGTGGCGAATCCGCACCGGCCGTCGTGGAACGGTCCGGGGAATGTCCTGGGCGTGTCACGCTTCCTGACGAGCCGTTCCGATGAATTCGAGTCGGGAGCATGGTCTGTACGTAAGAGTCATACGAATCCTCCGGATGGCCCTACCGACGTGGAGGTGCGCCATGTGTGCCCACCAGACCCAGTGCCCCGCGACCGACTCCCTTGCGGCACATGTCGTCGCCGCCCACCCCGAGCAGGGCTGGAGCCTGCTGTGCGACGGGGTGATCGTCTTCGACGACACCGGTGAGCTGCTGCCGGACGGACGCGTGGTGGAGCCGCACCGGGTGACGGCGGGACTGACCGTCGCGGCCTGACCTCAAGAAGGTCAGGGCAGCACCGCGAAGCCGTCGAGCTCGACCAGCGCCTCCTCGTCCCACAGCCGGACGACCTGGACGACCGCCATGGCGGGGTAGTCGCGCCCGGCCGCCTCGCGCCACAGCCGCCCCAACTCGGGGGCGTGCGCGCGGTACGCGGCGACGTCCGTGGCGTAGACGGTGACGCGGGCGAGGTCGGACGGGGTGCCGCCGGCCGCCGTGAGAGCGGCCAGCAGGTTCGTCAGCGCCTTCTCGAACTGCTCCGGCAGGGTCGCGCCCACCACCTTGCCGTCGGTGTCCAGTGCGGTCTGGCCCGCCAGGAACACCACCCTCGACCCGGAGGCCACGACGGCGTGGGAGAAGCCGGCCGGCGGGGACAGCTCGGGCGGGTTGACGCGCTCGGTGGTCACCGGGCCTCCTGGTGGGCGTGCGACTCGGCGGACGACGTGGCGTACAACTCCTTGGCGATGATGCCGCGTTGCACCTCGCTGGCCCCTTCGTAGACGCGTGGGGCGCGCACCTCGCGGTAGAGGTGTTCGAGCAGGTGGCCGCGTTGCAGCGCCCGGGCGCCGTGCAACTGGACGGCCGTGTCGACGACGTACTGAGCGGTCTCGGTGGCGAGCAGTTTCGCCATGGCTGAGCGCTGGGGCACGTCCGGGGCGCCCTCGTCGTAGGCCGTCGCCGCCGCGTAGACCATCAGGCGGGCCGCCTCCGTGCGCAGGGCCATCTCGGCGACCTGGTGGGAGACGGCCTGGAGGTCCCTCAGCTTGCCGCCGAAGGCGTCCCGCCCGGCGGTGTGGGCGAGGGTCGCGTCGAGAGCGGCCCGGGCCATGCCGACGGCGAAGGCGCCGACGCTGGGGCGGAAGAGGTTGAGTGTCCCCATCGCGACCCGGAAGCCCCGGTCCGCCTCGCCGAGCACGTCCTCCGCCGTCACCGGTACGGCGTCGAAGTCGAGCGTGCCGATGGGGTGCGGGGAGAGCATGTCGAGGCCCGTGCCGGTCAGACCCGGGCGGTCGGCGGGCACCAGGAAGGCCGTGACCCCCCGGGCCCCGGCATCGGGGACGGTCCGGGCGAAGACGGTGTAGAAGTCGGCCTCGGGCGCGTTGGAGATCCAGCACTTCTCGCCGGTGAGGCGCCAGCGGGCCGGGCCGTCCCGCTCCGCCCGCAGGGTCAGGGCCGCCGCGTCCGACCCGGCGCCCGGCTCGCTCAGCGCGAACGCCGCGACCGCCGTGCCGTCCGCCACCCGAGGGAGCCAGCGGGCGCGCTGCGACTCGGTGCCGTGGGCGTGGACCGGGTGAGCGCCGAGACCCTGGAGGGCGAGGGCCGTCTCGGCCTCCGTGCAGCCGTGGGCCAGGGACTCGCGCATCAGGCACAGATCGAGGGCGCCGGACGTGAAGAGCCGCCCGAGCAGGCCCAGTCGGCCCAGTTCGGCGACCAGCGCGCGGTTCACATGACCCGGTTCCCCCTTCTCCGCCAGCGGGCGGAGCCGCTCGGCGGCCAGGGCGCGCAGCTCGGCACACCAGGCGAGTTGTGCCGGTTCGAGCGAGAATGCGGTCATTGCCGGTCCCTTCTCCGCCACCCTGCTTCCCGGCCGGGCCACTCCGAGGCTATCGCGGACCGTTGACTGTCGTCACCAACACGATACGCTCCAGGGGCGAGCCCACCACGCCAAGGGGGCGAACCGTATGAATCCACGGGACACGGCGCACGTCGACACCTTCACCCGCGACCATCTGCCGCCCCCGGACCACTGGCCCGAGCTCCGTTTCGATCTGCCGGAGCTGCGCTACCCCGAACGGCTCAACTGCGCCGCCGAACTGCTCCACGGCCCCGACGACGACCGGCCCGCGTTCCTCACCCCCACCGGTGAGCCCTGGACGTACGGCGAGCTGCGCGCCCGCGTCGACCGCATCGCCCATCTGCTCACCGGTGACCTCGGCGTCGTCCCCGGCAACCGGGTGCTGCTGCGCGGCCCCACCACACCGTGGCTCGCCGCCTGCTGGCTGGCCGTGCTGAAGGCGGGGGCCGTGGCGGTCACGGTGCTCGCCCAGCAGCGCCCGCACGAGCTGGGCACGATGTGCGAGATCGCCCGGGTCCGGCACGCGCTGTGCGACATCAGGGCCGTCGACGACCTCGCCAAGGCCGAGATCCCGGACCTGCGGATCACGACCTACGGCGGTGACGCCCCGGACGACCTGCTCAACCGCCCGGCGCCCGGCACGCCGTACGAGGCGGTGGGGACGGCGGCCGACGACGTGGCGCTGATCGCCTTCACCTCCGGCACCACCGGCCGCCCCAAGGGCTGTATGCACTTCCACCGGGACGTGCTGGCGATCGCCGACACCTTCTCCCGGCACGTGCTGAAGCCCCGCGCCGACGACGTCTTCACCGGCAGTCCGCCGCTCGGCTTCACCTTCGGGCTCGGCGGCCTTGTGGTCTTCCCGCTGCGGGCCGGGGCGAGCGCCCTGCTGTTGGAGCAGGCGGGCCCGAAGCAACTGCTGCCGGCCATAGCCCGGCACCGGGTCTCCGTCCTGTTCACCGCGCCGACGGCGTACCGCGCGATGCTCGACGCGCTCGACGGCCACGACGTCTCGTCCCTGCGCCGCTGCGTCTCCGCCGGCGAGAACCTGCCGGCGGCCACCTGGCAGGCCTGGCACGAACGCACCGGCGTGCGCGTCATCAACGGCATCGGCGCCACCGAACTCCTGCACATCTTCATCTCGGCGGCCGACGAACATATCCGGCCCGGGGCGACGGGCGTGCCCGTACCGGGCTGGCACGCGCGCGTGCAGGACGCGGACGGCCGGCCGGTGCCCGACGGGCAGCCGGGGCTGCTCGCGGTGCGCGGACCGGTCGGCTGCCGGTATCTCGCCGACCCGAGGCAGCGGGAGTACGTACGCGGCGGCTGGAACATCACCGGCGACACCTACGTCCGCGAACCCGACGGCTACTTCCGGTACGTCGCCCGCGCCGACGACATGATCATCTCGGCCGGGTACAACATCGCCGGACCCGAGGTCGAGGACGCGCTGCTGCGGCACCCGGACGTGCTGGAGGCGGCGGTCGTGGGACGGCCCGACGAGGCGCGCGGCCAGGTCGTGGTGGCCTACGCCGTCCTCAGGGAAGGCATGGAACGGGACGCCGGGGCGCTGCGCGCCTTCGTGAAGAGCGAGCTGGCGCCGTACAAGTGCCCGCGCGAGATCGTCTTCCTGGACGCGCTGCCCCGCACCGCCACCGGCAAGCTCCAGCGATTCCGGCTGCGCGGCGCGGGAGCCCCGGACGGCGGCACCGCGGGCGACCAGGACTGATCCGTACGACCTAAGATGATCAACGTGTCCGACCAGCATGCACCACGGTCTCTCATCGTCACGCTCTACGGCGCGTACGGCCGCTTCGTACCGGGCCCCGTGCCGGTAGCCGAACTGATCCGGCTGCTGGCCGCGGTCGGTGTGGACGCCCCGTCCGTACGCTCCTCGGTGTCGCGGCTCAAGAGACGCGGACTGCTCGTGCCCGCCCGCACCGCCCAGGGTGCCGCCGGGTACGCACTGTCACCGGACGCCCGGCAGCTGCTCGACGACGGCGACCGGCGCATCTACGCCACGGCTCCGCCCGAGGACGAGGGCTGGGTGCTCGCGGTGTTCTCCGTGCCGGAGTCGGAGCGGCAGAAGCGGCACGTGCTGCGCTCCCGGCTGGCCGGCCTCGGTTTCGGCACGGCCGCTCCTGGTGTGTGGATCGCGCCCGCGCGCCTGTACGAGGAGTCCCGGCACACCCTTGAGCGGCTGCGGCTCGACGGGTACGTCGACTTCTTCCGCGGCGGCCACCTCGGCTTCGCGCCGACCGCCGAGGCGGTCACCCGCTGGTGGGACCTGGCCGCCATCGCCAAGGAGCACGAGGCGTTCCTCGACCGCCACGCGCCCGTGCTGCTCGGCTGGGAGAAACGAGAGGACACCCCGCCCGAGGAGGCCTACCGCGACTACCTGCTCGCCCTGGACTCCTGGCGCCACCTCCCCTACACCGACCCCGGCCTGCCGTCCGCGCTGCTGCCCGGGGACTGGCCCGGGGAGCGCTCGTCGGCGGTGTTCCGGGGGCTGCACGAGCGGCTGCGGGACGCGGGGGCGGAATTCGTGGGGCTGTAGATCGCGTCCCGTGGCTCCCACCGCCCCCAGGACATCCGCGTAGCCCTGTTTGGTCCCACCGGGCCACCGGGTACCCGGTGGCCCGTACGACAGCACCGGACGGACGGCGGAGACGATGGAACGGCGGGCAGGTCCGACGCGGCCGGCTCTGATCGTGGTCGACATGATCAACACGTACGACCACGAGGACGCCGAGCTGCTCGTGCCGTCCGCCGAGCGGGTCGTGCCCGTCATCGCCGAGCTGATCGGCCGGGCCCGTGAGGCGGATGCGCCGGTGATCTACGCGAACGACAACTTCGGACGGTGGCGCTCGCACCACGGAGAGCTCGTGGAGTCGGCGCTGGCCCGACCGCACGGCGACCTGGTCGAGCCGATCCGGCCGGACGACGAGTCGCTGTTCGTGGTGAAGGCCCGCCATTCGGTCTTCTTCGAGACTCCGCTGTCCTACCTCCTGTGGAGCCTGGACGTCGGACACGTCGTGCTGACCGGCCAGGTCACCGAGCAGTGCGTCCTCTACTCGGCCCTCGACGCGCACATCCGCCATCTGGAGGTCACGGTGCCCAGGGACGCCGTCGCCTCCATCCACCCGCATCTGGCCTCCGCCGCCCTCGAGATGATGGAGCGCAATATGGGCGCCCGGATCACCGACGCGAAGGAGACGGACTTCGCGCCTGCCGCGAACTAGATACTCAATCGCGGTTTCGGTGCGTCAGTGCGGCCCGTCTGGGGTCGGCGGCTGCCCGCGCGGTACGGGGCCGGCCAGGCGACGCCCGGGCCCGTGTAGTCCTGTTCGGCCGCCGCGTGCAGGGTCCAGTGCGGGTCGTAGAGGTGCGGACGGGCCAGTGCGCACAGGTCCGTGCGGCCTGCCAGGATCAGGGAGTTGACGTCGTCCCAGGAGGAGATCGCGCCGACCGCGATCACCGGGACACCGGTGGCGCGCCGGACACGGTCCGCGAACGGCGTCTGGTACGACCGCCCGAACTCCGGCCGTTCGTCCGCCACGACCTGCCCCGTCGACACGTCGATCGCGTCGGCGCCGTGCGCGGCGAAGGCCCGGGCGATCTCGACGGCGTCCTCGGCCGTGGTGCCGCCTTCTGCCCAGTCGGTCGCCGAGACGCGGACCGTCATGGGCCGCTCCCCCGGCCACGCGTTCCGTACGGCGTCGAAGACCTCCAGCGGGAAACGGAGCCGCTTCTCCAGTGAGCCGCCGTACGCGTCGGTACGCCGGTTGGTCAGCGGGGAGAGGAATCCGGAGAGCAGGTAGCCGTGGGCGCAGTGCAGTTCGAGCAGATCGAAGCCGGCCCTGGCGGCGCGGCAGGCGGCTGCCGTGAACTGCTCACGGATGTCGGTGAGCTGGGCGCGGGACAGCGCGCGCGGGGTCTGGCTGTACGGCTTGTACGGGAGCGCGGAAGCGGCCACGAGCGGCCAGTTGCCCTCGTCGAGGGGCTCGTCCATGCCCTCCCACATCAGTTTCGTGGAGCCCTTGCGGCCGCTGTGGCCGAGTTGCACGCCGATCGCGGTGCCGGGCGCCTGGGCATGCACGAAGTCGGTGATACGCCGCCATGCCTCGGCCTGCCGGCCGGTGTAGAGGCCGGCGCAGCCGGGCGTGATCCGGCCCTCCTCGCTGACGCACACCATCTCGGTCATCACCAGCCCGGCCCCGCCCAGCGCCCTCGCGCCCAGATGGACGAGGTGGAAGTCGCCGGGGACGCCGTCGGCCGCCGAGTACATGTCCATGGGCGAGACGACGACCCGGTTGCGCAGGGTCAGACCGCGCAGCCGGAACGGGGTGAACATCGGGGGCGTGCCGGGCGGGCAGCCGAACTCGCGCTCCACCGCCGCCGTGAAGTCCGGGTCGCGCAACCGCAGGTTGTCGTGGGTGACGCGGCGGCTGCGGGTGAGCAGGTTGAAGGCGAACTGCCGGGGCGGCTGGTCCAGGTACAGGCCGAGGTTCTCGAACCACTCCAGGCTGGCGCGGGCCGCGCGCTGTGTGGAGGCGACGACGGGCCGCCGCTCCGCCTCGTACGCGGCCAGGGCCTCCTCCAGTGAGTCCCGCTCCTCCAGGCAGGCGGCCAGGGCCAGGGCGTCCTCGACGGCGAGCTTGGTGCCGGAGCCGATGGAGAAGTGGGCGGTGTGGGCGGCGTCGCCGAGCAGGACGAGGTTGCCGTGCGACCAGCGGTCGTTGACGACCGTGCGGAAGGTCGTCCACGCCGAGTTGTTGGAGCGCAGGGGGCGGCCGCGGAGGGCTTCCGCGAAGATCTTGCCGCAGCGTTCGATCGACTCGGTCTCGTCGAGCTCGTCGAAACCGGCCCGCTGCCAGACCTCCTCGCGCATCTCGATGATCACGGTGGAGGAGCCGAGTTGATTCTGCGGCCCGGAGGGCCTTGTTGAGGGGTGGTGGTCGGGCGACGGGCGGGCGTAGGGGTAGCCGTGCAGCTGCATCACGCCGTGTTCGGTCTCGGCGATGTCGAAGCGGAAGGAGTCGAAGGGGAAGTCGGTGGCGAGCCAGATGTAGCGGCAGTGGTGTGTGGTGACCCGGGGGCGGAAGACGTCCGCGTAGGTCTCGCGGGTGGTGCTGTGGACGCCGTCCGCGGCGATGACCAGGTCGTGGGTCTGCGGGAGGTCCTTCGGGGCTTCGGTGTGGAAGCGGAGGGCCACGCCGAGGTCGCGGCAGCGGGTGTGGAGGATTTCGAGGAGGCGTTTGCGACCGAGGGCGGCGAAGCCGTGGCCGCCGGAGGTGTGGCGGGTGTTGCGGTGGGTGATGTCGATGTCGTCCCAGCGGATGAAGTCTCGCTGGAGGGCCGCGTAGACCTGGGGGTCGGCGTGTTCTATGCCGCCGAGGGTTTCGTCGGAGAGGACGACTCCGAAGCCGAAGGTGTCGTCGGGGGCGTTGCGTTCCCAGACGGTGACTTCCCGGGTGGGGTCGAGGCGCTTGAGCAGGGCCGCGGAGTAGAGGCCTCCCGGGCCTCCGCCGATGATTGCGACGCGTAGGGGGTGGCTCGTGTCGTGGTGCGGCTGCGGGTGCGTGGGGGCTGGTCGCGCAGTTCCCCGCGCCCCTGAGGGGGTTGCCGTCACCGTCCGCTCCATTTCGGAGGGCGCTTCTCTGTGAATGCCGCGTGGAACTCCGCGTAGTCCGCGCTGTTCATCAGCAGCGCCTGGGTCGACGCGTCCAGTTCCACCGAGGCCGCCAGGGGCATGTCCAGTTCGGCCGTCAGCAGGGCCTTCGTCTGGGCGTACGCGAGGGCCGGGCCTTCCGCCAGGCGACGGGCCAGTCGCTGGGCCGTCTCGTCGGCGGCGCCCTCCTCCGTCAGTTCGCTGATCAGGCCGATGCGCTCGGCCTCGACGGCCCGGACCGGGTCGCCCAGCATCAGGAGGCGGGTCGCGTGGCCCAGGCCCACGACCCTGGGCAGGAGGTAGGCCGCGCCCATGTCGCCGCCGGAGAGACCGACCCGGGTGAAGAGGAAGGCGAAACGGGCCGTGGGGTCGGCGACGCGGAAGTCCGCTGCCAGGGCGAGCACCGCTCCGGCGCCCGCCGCCACGCCGTGCACCGCCGCGATCACCGGGAAGGGGCACTCCCGGACGGCGCGCACCACCTGGCCGGTCATGCGGTTGAAGTCCAGCAGCCGGGCGGTGTCCATGCCGAGGGTGGCGCCGATGATCTCGTCGACATCGCCGCCGGAGCAGAAGCCGCGTCCCTCGCCGGCCAGCACCAGGGCCCGTACGGCCCGCTCCCGGGACAGCTCCGCGAGCAGGTCGCGCAGGTCGGCGTAGGTGCCGAAGGTGAGCGCGTTGAGTTTCTCGGGGCGGGCCAGGGTGACGGTGGCGACGCCGTCGGTGAGATCGACGCGCAGGTGCCCCCAGCGGGGGGTGCGGGCGGCGGAGCCGGTGAAGGGACTCATGACGTGCGGCCTCCTCGGGCGGGCACTGTCTCACTGAGCTCTACCCCACGAAGCTATCACTCATCCGTGACTGTCGTCATGAGTGCGCGATAGGCCGTCCGGGTAGGACTTCCGTACGGAGCCCGGGTGACCCGGGCCGGTCACATCCGTCACAGATCATCCACACCGGCGTAACGGCGGGAGCAGCGGCGCGCGGCACCGCGTTCACCTGGGTAAGCCGTCCGGCAAGGGGGCGAAGGCGCTCCCCGACGACGGCCCCTCGGACGCCTCTGAAGAGCGGCGCCGTACCATTCATCAGGTTGAAAGCAGGATGTCCTGCTCCATGAACGGACCCGCCTTGCACGAACTCCCCTCAGCCCCCGCCTCCTGGCGTATCGCGCTGCCGCACACCGTCGCGGCGGTGCCCGTGGCCCGTGCCCTGGTCCGTACGGCGCTGGCCGAGCTGGAGTACGGGGCGGACTGCGACACGGCGGAGCTGCTCACGGCGGAGCTGGTGGCCAACGCGGTGGAGCACACCACCGGGGAGGCGCCGATAGAGCTGGTGGTGGAGCTGATGCCGTCGGGATGTCAGGTCGAGGTGCACGACACCGACCCGGCCCCGCCCGGCGACCTCACCCGCCCGGCCGACGGGCCGCCCGACCCCTGGCAGGAGCACGGGCGCGGGCTGCTGCTGATCCGCGCCCTGAGCTCCTCGTGCGGACACCGGCCGACCGAGTCCGGCAAGGCGGTGTGGTTCAGGCTGCCCGCGGTGCCGGAACAGCGACGCCCGTCGGCGTGAGGCCGCTTTCGGGCCCTCAGGCCAGGGTCGCCACCAGGACCGCCTTGATGGTGTGCATCCGGTTCTCCGCCTCGTCGAAGACCACCGAGTGCGCCGACTCGAAGACCTCGTCGGAGACCTCGAGGTAGCCCAGGCCGTGCGAGGCGTGGATCTCGCGGCCGATCTTGGTGCCCAGGTCGTGGAAGGCGGGCAGGCAGTGCAGGAACTTCACGTCCGGGTTGCCGGTGGCGCGCAGGACGTCCATGGTCACGGCGTACGGGCCGAGGGCGGAGATGCGCTCGTCCCAGACCTCCTTGGGCTCGCCCATCGAGACCCAGACGTCCGTGGCGACGAAGTCGGCGCCGCGGACGCCGTCGTCCAGGATCTCGGTGAGCGTGATGCGGGCGCCGCTGCTCTCGGCGAGCGCGCGGGCCCGGTCGACGATCTCCTCGGCCGGCCAGTAGGCCTTCGGCGCGACCAGACGCACGTCCATGCCGAGCAGGGCGCCGGTGACCAGGTAGGAGTTGCCCATGTTGAAGCGGGCGTCGCCCAGGTAGGCGAAGGCGATCTCGTTCAGCGGCTTGGCGCAGTGCTCGGTCATGGTCAGCACGTCGGCCAGCATCTGGGTGGGGTGCCAGTCGTCGGTGAGCCCGTTGAAGACCGGCACCCCGGCGTGCGCCGCCAGCTCCTCGACCTTCTGCTGGCTGTCACCCCGGTACTCGATCCCGTCGTACATCCGGCCCAGCACCCGCGCGGTGTCCCGGACGGACTCCTTGTGACCGATCTGGGATCCTGACGGGTCGAGGTACGTGGTCGAGGCGCCCTGGTCGGCGGCCGCGACCTCGAACGCGCAGCGGGTGCGGGTGGAGGTCTTCTCGAAGATCAGCGCGATGTTCCGGCCCCGCAGGTACTGGGTCTCGGTCCCGGCCTTCTTGGCGGCCTTCAGCTCGGCGGCCAGCTCGACCAGACCGCGGAACTCCTCCTCGGTGAAGTCGAGCTCCTTGAGGAAGTGGCGGCCGGCGAGGGCGCTCGGGGCTGTCGCCATGGGGGCGCTCCAGGGATACGGGGACAAGACTCCTGGAATACTATACGAAGCTCAGCATGCCTATACAGCCCGCATGCTTACACGGGCTCGCGTTCGACGGGGCAGCTCATACAGCGCGGCCCGCCCCTCCCCCGCCCCAGCTCACTGCCCGGGATCTCTATCACCTCGATGCCCTGCTTGCGCAGGTGTGTGTTGGTGGTGGCGTTCCGTTCGTAGGCGACCACGACGCCAGGTTCGACGGCCAGGACGTTGCAGCCGTCGTCCCACTGCTCGCGCTCGGCGGCGTGCACGTCCTGGGTGGCGGTCAGCACCCGGATCTCGTTCAGGCCGAGCGCGGCGGCGATCGCGCGGTGCATGTGCTCCGCCGGATGGTCGGTGACCTTCAGCTCCTTCTCGCCGACGCCCGGCTCGATGGTGTACGAGCGGAGCATGCCGAGGCCCGCGTACTGGGTGAAGGTGTCGCCGTCGACCATGGTCATCACGGTGTCGAGGTGCATGAAGGCACGCCGCTTGGGCATGTCGAGCGCCACGATCGTCTCGGCGGAACCGGCGGCGAACAGCTTGTGCGCCAGCATCTCGACGGCCTGCGGGGTGGTGCGCTCGCTCATCCCGATGAGGACGGCCCCGTTGCCGATGACCAGGACGTCCCCGCCCTCGATGGTCGACGGGTAGTCGGCCTGCCCCTCGGACCACACCTGGAAGGCCTCGTCCCGGAACAGCGGGTGGTGCCGGTAGATCGCCTCGAAGTGCACGGTCTCGCGCTGCCGGGCGGGCCAGCGCATGGCGTTGATGGAGACGCCGTCGTAGATCCAGGCGGAGGTGTCGCGGGTGAAGAGGTGGTTGGGCAGCGGGTCCAGCAGGAAGTCGTCCAGGTCCATGACGTGGAAGCGGACCGACGTCGGCTCCGGGTGCCCGTCCAGGAACTCGCGTTTCGTCATGCCGCCGACCAGGAGCTCGGCCAGTTCCCGCGCCGGCAGGTTCTCGAAGGCGGCTCTGAGATGGTCGGTGGCCAGCGGGCCGTACTCCTTCTCGTCGAAGACCCGGTCCAGGACGAGGGCTCTGGCCGCCGGGACCTGGAGGGTCTCGGCCAGGAGGTCACCGAAGAGGTGGACGGCGACGCCCCGGTCGCGCAGCACATCGGCGAATCCGTCGTGCTCGGCGCGGGCCCTGCGCACCCACAGCACGTCGTCGAAGAGCAGCGAGGTCTTGTTGCTGGGGGTGAGCCTTTTGAGCTCGAGATCGGGCCGGTGCAGGATGACGCGGCGCAGCCGCCCGGCCTCGGAGTGGACGTGGTATGCCATGCCTCCATCCTGACCACCGCGGCGCCCGTTGACTCGCTGCTCGCGCGTTTCCGCGAACTCTTGTTTGTGTCTGTGTGACGACAACCGGCACGGTCATCCGCTGGGCAGCGGCTGGAGCAGCTCCGGCCGGGCCAGCATCCGCCGGGTCGTCCGCCCCGGGTCGAGCACGGCGCGGGCGACGATCCAGCCGGCCAGGGCGTGCGGTTCGGCGGGGTCGGCGGCCAGCTGACCGGCGTAACGGGCGAGCGCGGCGGCGGCGTCCCCGGCGGCGAGTTGCTCGTCGGCGGTGTGCGGAGCGACGGGCCGGGCGGCGAACGCGTGGGTGCGGACGTCGGGCCAGGAGGTGCGGTCGAGGCGGAAGCGGGGGCCTCCGGAACCGGAGGACGGCGGGGCGACGTTGCGCAGACGCCACTCGGTGCGGTGCAGCGCCGCGGCCGTCCGGGCCCGGGTGAGCGCGGCGTACGGAACCGGCTCGCGCAGCCAGCCGTCGAGCGTACGGGCCAGCCCCGACACCAGGGCCCGGCCCTGCGGGGTGAGACGCCCCTCCATCAGCAGGGTGCGCACGACGAGCCGGCTCTGCAGACGGCGCAGCGCGAAGTGGTACCCGGCCGTGTCGGCCGCCCCGTCGTCCCGCGCCACGGCCAGGCGGTCCCGCCAGAAGCCCGCGACACCGGTGAAGGCGTACGCACCGTGCAGCAGACCGGTGAGATGCCGCGGGTCGGGCCGCCAGGGGGCGTAGTAGCGCTCCTCCCGGTCGTCGTCGAGCAGCGGGAACAGGTGCAGGAGGGCGGCGAGTTTGCTGTGCTGGAACTCGTGGACCAGGGTCTCGGCGAGGGCGAGCGGGCAGGAGGGGCGGGCGATGACCATGGCGCCGAAGGAGTCGCCGCTGGTGGCGGACACCAGGACGGTGGGCGGCGCGGGCGGCTCCGTGCTCGTACGCCCCCAGGGCACCACGGCCCGTATCGCGCCGGGGTCGAACCGGCCCGGCCCTTCGCCGCCCGGCGCGGCGAGCAGCGCGACGGCCTCCTCGAACAGCCGTTGCCAGGCCTCGGCTTCGCCGGTGTCGAGCCGTGCGGGCGGCAGGGGGTCGTCCAGGTCGCGGTAGGGGTCGAGGTCTTCGAGGGGGATGGCGACGGTTCCGACTGGGGTGGGGTGGGTGAGGGTGCGCAGGGGTGTCCAGGCGGCGTCGGCGTCCGACGCCGTCGGGGCCGGTCTCGGCAGGGGTTGCGTCGCCGGGCTGATCGTCACGGTGAGGGTGCCGCCGTCGCGACCCGGGCCGGACAGCGTCAGCTCGCCGCCGCTCGTACGGGCGTGGGCGACCGTCAACCCGTCCTCCGCTCCGGTGAGCCGGGCCAGTCCCAGCCCCGGCAGCGGCAGTGCGCCGTCGGTGAGGGGCACCCGGAGGTCCGCCCGCGTGCCGGCGCGCAGCGACGCCGCGACGGCCAGGGCGCACAGATGCCCGGCCTCCGCCCACAGCGGCGGGCCCGACGCGGTGCCGTGCAGCCGGCGCAGCGCATGGGCGAGCCAGCCGCCGGTCGCCGGGGCGAGCAGCAGCCGGTCGACCGGCCCGGGTGCCGCGGCGGCGGCCTCCTTGAGGACGTCCCAGGCCTCGGCGGCCGGGCTCAGCGGCGTGTGCAGGGTGCCGAGGCGGTCCAGCAGGGTCCGCAGAAGCAGCAGCCTGCGTGCCCGCTCCGCCCGTTCGAGGAAGGCGACCGCCTCTGCGGAGCCCCCTCCCGCGGCCAGTTCCGCGAAGAGCCGTTCGGGCATGCGGAACGGGGCGGGGCGCGGCTCGCTGGGCATGCGGGACCTCCGGTCGCGGTCAGGGAGTAGGGCCCCGGCGGTCTGTGAGGCCTCCCGGGCCGCCTGCCGTCGGGGACTGGAGGGCTATTCGGCCCGGGCGGTCCCCTCGTTGCCCCCTCTGATACTGCCGCGAGCGCGCAGTACCTCCCCGAGCAACCGGGCGGAGGTTCCCAACGGGGCGACACCGTCGAGGGCGGTCAGGGGCAGCCCCGTCAGGTCGGCAAGATCCGACTCCCAGACGTCGGTACCCGCAGCGGTGGCATGCTCACGGACGGCGGCTCCGGCGTGGCACAGAGCGGGCGGCTGGTCCAAGGTGCTCCCCCTTCTCGCACGGTGGCACGCGATGCCCCGCACTCGTCTCCTTTTCCATCATGGCCATTCCTGCCCGGGTCGAAAACCGTCCGATCACGCCACTCGATCATTTCCGATCACGTGGACGCATCATCGAGGACTCGAACTCCCTTAACGCAGCGTCCAGTTCGCCCCTGAGGTCCGGATCGTCATCGAGGGACACCACGGCGTCGAACAGCTGCCACAGCATCTCCGGCCGGCCCCGGGCCAGCCTGTTGAGGATGCCGACGACATCGGTGCGGGCCTTGCTGTGCCGGGGCAGCGTGGCAGTGACACGCGGGTCCAACGAGGCGACCACCGTCTGCCGTTCGGTGGGGTCCCCCATCAGCGGATAGGCGAGGAGCGCGTCCACGGCCCGCTGCAACGGCGAGGCCCGGCGCGGCTCGGGTGACGGTGCGGCCGGCGCCACGATCTCGGTGCGCTCGGGGCTCTGCAGCCGAATCTCCGGATACTGCAGAGTACGTCCCGCTTCCCTGAGGGCCGCGATACGTGTCCGGACGGCCGGAAACAGTCCCTCCGGATCGGGCAGCGCGGGCAGAACGGCGGCTCGGTCGGCCAGCAGCCCGAGCAGGACCTCCGAGAACAGCCCCGTGCCCCGCCCGGCGTCGTTGGCGGCGGCCCGCCCGCGCCCGGCCGCCCTCAGCACCGTCTGGCGATGCGCGAGGGTCCGTCGGCCCACCGGCAGGGCGTCCGGCGGCAGTTGCTCCCGGAAGGCCAGGTCCTCTTCGAAGGTCTCGCAGGCGTCCACGATCCACAGCTGATCGCCGAAGGCCGGTACGGCGTCCCCGGCGTACCGGTCGAGGGCGGAGTCCAGGTCGATGCCCAGTTTGTCGGCGGTACTGGCGTCCGCGCAGAACAGGCGCAGGTGCCCGGCCCGGTCGAGGACGCCGTGCCCGCCCCACCACACCCACAGGACATCGCCCTGGACCAGGGGCAGTTCGCGGACGAGGACGCGGCGCAGGGTGGCGTGGTCGGCGGGCTGGTACGGAACGCCCGGCGTGTACGGCGGCAACGGGGCGAGATGCAGCCGAAGCCGGTCGTCCGGCACCCCGGCCGCCCGCAACAGCCGGTGAAAGGCCACGGCATCGCGCGCCGGCCCGGGCAGGTCCCAGCCGGGACCGGCGTCGTACCGCTCGACACCGACGATCAGCGCGTGCACCCGGGCGGGGTTCACGGCAGCCGGTCCACGATGTGCCGGTAGACCTCGGGGTTCGTCCAATAGGCGCTGTGCGAGGCCGGGAAGGGCTGACGGCTGTCGACCGCCACGTCCGTGACCCGTCCGGGGAACAGGCCCCCGCCGAGATAGGAGAGCAGGTCACGGGAGTCGTACAGGTTCAACCAGTCCGGTACGTGGGACGGCAGGGGTGCGGGGTGTTCGAGGGAGGGCAGCGATCCCGACTCGTACAGGAACGGCCCCTGGGAGCCCGCCGTCACCAGGAGCCGGACCTGCGGCAGTGGGGCGGAGACCAGCGTGTCCAGGGCGATGATGCCGCCCAGGCTGTGGCCGACCAGGGTGACGGGCGGTTCGAGGCCCGTGACCAGGTGACGCAGTTCGGCGCGGACCGCGGCGCCGCGGCTGAGGTAGCGCAGGATGTCGGCGGCGGCGGGGTGGGCGGCCTCGGTGAGGGCGCGGCGGCGGCGCACGACGGCACGGGATGCCGCCGAACCCGCGACCCGCAGCACCAGGGAGCGCACCCCGCGTTCCGTGCCCCGGGGCTGTGCACCGAGTGCCACGGCGAGCCGGTCGACGACCGCGTCACGGCTGTCGCCGACCGGCACCAACGGGGCGTCGGAGTCCAGGGCGTCGGCGATGACCCGGGCCGCGAGACTGCGTCCGGCGAGCGCCGCGAGGTCGTCGGGGGCCAGGGCGTCGGCGGCCGGGGCGAGCAGCGGATGGGCGGCCAGATCGGTGGCGGCGCGGGCCAGACCGGGCCCCAGCTCGACGGCGGGGGCGTCACCTCCCGCCGCGAGGGAGGCCAGCCGCGCCCGTATCAGCTGGTCGGGAGGCAGGGAACCGGGCGGACGCTCGATGACCTGCGGCGCACCGGCCGCGGCGAGCACGAGTTCCGCGTACGGGTCGGCGTAGAGGGCGGCCCACGCGGCGGCCGACGCGTCGTCGGGGTCCCCCTCCGCCACGCCCCGGGCCGTGCCGCCCGGCTCGGCGGGAAGGCTGAGCCCGTCCGCCGCGAGCGTGGCGCCGTGCGTGCCGCCCCAGTAGTACGGCACGATGCGTAGTCCCTCGCGCAGGGCGGTCAGTCCGGCCGCCACGCGCCCCGCAAGCTTCGAGAAGCCTGGTTCGCGCACCCCTGTTCCATGGATGAAGACGACCGTCGCCATGTGCCCCCCGTGACACCGGTACAGAGTTGTGTACGACTGCCGATACGCCGTCAACTTACCAGTATCATAAGGAGGTTGGGGGTCGAGCACATGTGCGAGGACCCGCCCGGGGCCGAACCACCGGCCAAGACAACTGGACACAGGGGGACGCAGTGAGCGCTGACGCGGTGGTCACGCATTTCCTGTTCGCCTCGGCCCTGATCCTCGCGATCGGCCATGGCGCCGGCTGGGTGGCCCAGCGGCTGAAGCAGCCCTACATCGTGGGGCAGCTGACAGCGGGCATCGCCCTCGGTCCTTCGTTGCTCGGCAGTACGGCGCCGGATGCCTACCGGACGCTGTTCCCCGAGGAGATCGGCACCGCGCTGACCGGGCTCGCGCAGTTCGCCCTGGTGGTCTTCCTGTTCGCGGTGGGGTACGAGCTGGATCTGAAGATCCTGGGCGACCGGGCGCGCACCGTCGTGACGGTGGCACTGGCGGCGTTCGTGGTCCCGATGGTCGTGGGCAGCGGCTGTGCGCTGCTGTTCCGGGAGCAGTTGCGGGCCCTGGACATGCCCCCGCTCACCACCGGCATGGTGCTGTTCGCCGGGGTCGCCCTGTCGATAACGGCCGTACCGGTCCTGACGGCCATCGTGCGGGAGAACAATCTGGCCGACACGGTGCCGGGCGTCCTCGCGGTGTCCGCGGCCGGGCTGCTCGACGTGATCGGGTGGACGGTGCTGGCCGGGACGATGCTGGACGGCGACAGCGGAGAGCAGGGGCTCGGCTGGCAGTGGCGGGCCGTCATCGCGGCCGGTTTCGCCGTGCTGATGCTGCTGGCGGCCCGGCCCGTGCTGCGCGGGCTGCTGTGGCGGACCCGGATGGAGCCGTCCCTGCGGCTGGCGCTGCTCATCGGCTTCGCCTGCGCCTCGGCGTCCGTGACGCAGTTCCTCGGGCTGCACGCGATCTGCGGTGCGCTGCTCGCGGGGATCGTCTGCCCGCGTGAGGAGGGCGGCACCCTCGACCCGGATCTGCTGCGCCACCTGCATGTCGTCGGCTCGCTGCTGGTGCCCTACTTCTTCGTCTTCTCCGGGCAGTCCGTCACCCTCGACAGCATGGACGCCACCGGGTGGATCACCCTGCTGGTGGTGACGGTGCTGGCGATCACCACGAAGGTCGGCAGCGGCGTGGTGGCGGCCCGGATGGGCGGACTGGACCGCGACGACGCACGGACCGTCGGTGTCCTGCTGAGCGCCCGCGGTCTCACGGAGCTGATCGCCCTCAACGCCGGCTTCCAGGCGGGCCTGGTGAGCAAGCCCCTCTACACGGTGCTGGTCTTCATGGCCCTGGCCACGACACTGCTCACCCAGCCGCTGCTGATCCTGGTCCGCCGCCTGTCCGGCCACGAGCCCACCCGCGCCCCGCGCCGCACCGAGGTCGTGCCGGTACGTCTGACTCTCCCGGACCACGCGGGCGACGCCCCGGCACCCCGGCACCCCTCGGACGGCGCGCCCCCCACGCCGGTGGCGGACGCGGGCTGACGGGTCCGGGGCGGCACACGGGTGCCACCCCGGACGAGACAGCGGACTACAGCGGCATCGGCGCCATGTCGCACTCGATACGGCGGCCCTGGCGTGCGGCCACATGCCAGGGGTGGTCGGCACGCACCACACGGGAGAAGCCGTCCGTCGCCTTGCGCTGCAGTTCGTCGGCCTCCGCCCTGCGGCCCAGGCCGCGCAGGTCGAGGCCGAGGTTGGCCATGCAGGCCAGCGTCAGCGGGTGCTCCTCGCCGGCGATCTCGGCGAGCAGCGGCAGATTGGCCTCGTCGATCTCGTGCGCCCGCTCGAAGTCGACGCGTGCGTAGGCCGTGTTGGCCCGGCCGATGGCGACGGTCAGCGTGGTGATGTGCCGGGGGCCCACACCCGCGGACAGCCGGCGCTCCGCGTCGTCCTCCAGCTCCTGAGCCTGGTCCAGTGCGCCGAGGGCACGCAGGGTGGCGGCCAGGTTCGCCTTGGTCAGGAGGGTGTACGCGTGGCTCTCACCGAGGCGCTGCTCGAATCGCCGCAGCGTCTCCTCCGCCAGCTCCCGGGAGCCGTCGAGGTCACCGTTCAGGCGCCGGTCGACGGAGACGTTGGTCGCCGACGACACCGCGTCGAAGTGGTCCCTTCCGTAGCGGGAGACGAAGCGCCGCAGCGTCTCGTCCGAGAGCTTGGCCGCCTCTTCGTGGGCCCCGTCCCGGCGTCGGCAGACCGCGAGATTGCGGGCGATGCGCAAAGTGAGGGGATGTTCCTCACCGAGTTCGGCGCGCGCCCGGCGGTACGCGTCCTCCTGGAAGTCGCGGGCGCCGGGATAGTCCCCGCTCTCGCGCATGTCGATGGAGAGCGCGTTGAGGGTGTTGAGGGTGAAGAAGCTGGCGGGGCCGAACAGCAGCTCGCGCTGCTGGGCGTTCTCCTGGTCCAGCGGCAGGGCCTCCCTGAACCGGCCGCACAACCGCAGAGCGACTCCCCAGGCGTGGGTGGCACGCAGCGTCATCGGATCGTCCGGACCGAACAGGGACCGGGCCAGCTCGGTGGCCTCCTGCGTCAGCGCCCGGGCCTCCTCGAACCCGCCCTGATAACCGCGGGCGTCCGCCATCTCGCACAGCGAGTCGATCAGGTTCTCCGAGTCGATGTCGGTGCGGCGCGAGATCTCCAGGGCCTTCTCGGTGAGCGGGATGGACTCGGGGACCTGGCCGTTCTGCCGCAACAGGAAGCCGAGGCTCTTCGTCATCCGGAGGACGTGGAGGTCCTCCTCGCCCGAGGACCCGAGCCAGGCGCTCCAGGCCTGGCGGGCGAAGTCCGCGGCGCCGACGTGGTCTCCCCAGTAGTAGAGGAACCACACCGTGTCGAAGACCAGCTCCCGCACATAGGTGTCGGTGCTCGTCACGGCCTGTGAGGTGAGCACGTGGGGCAGCAGCGCCTGATACGCGCGCCATTCCAGTGACGAACCGGAGGGGCCGGGCTTGGCGGCCGACAGCAGCTGATGCGCGGCGTCGCGCATCCGCTCCCGCTCCTCGGCGCTCAGCTTGGCCAGGAGCACCGTCTGCAGCAGACGGTGCATCTGGAGGGTGTCGGACCGCGGGTCCACCCGGACCAGGGAGAACTGGCTCAGGTCGCGGACGGCGCGGTTGAGTTTGATCGATTCCCTCAGGAGGGGATCGACCTCGGGCGTGACGTTGACGCCGCGGCTGCCGCGCAGCATCGCCCTCGGGATGGGCTCGGGGGCCATGCTGGCGCAGATGTCCAGCAGCTGCCGGGCGCCGGGGTTGTTCTCCTTGATCCGCTCCAGCGAGATGTCCCATGCGGCGGCGACCGAGACCGGATAGTCGGGAGCCGGGTCGAGTTCGAGGATCTCGGGACTGCGCTGCGCGAGCAGATCGAGGTACTCGTCGACCTGCATGCCGGTCACCGCGCGCCAGGCTCCCGCCTGCTCCACCGCGAGCGGCAGGTCACCCAGCGCCTCGGCGAGCCGCCCGGCGTCGTCGACGGTCAGGTCGGGCGAGCGCCGCTGCAGCAGCTCGATCGACTCCTCGCGCTCGAACACGTTGACCGGCAGCGACGTGGCCACCCTCTCCCAGGCCCGGTTCCGGGACGTGACGATGACCTTGCCCGGTCCGTTGGCCGGAAAGTACTGGCGCACCGTGTCGACGTCCTCGGCGTTGTCGAAGACGAGCAGCCAGCTGTCGTACGGCGTCCCGGTGCTCAGCGCCTCCAGCACGGCGGGCACGGCGGTGTTGGCGGCGGGGGCGCCGAGGCTGTCCTGGCCGGTGGGGGCGACGCCCAGCTGTGCCGCCAGCTGGGCCAGCGCGGCGAGGATGAGGCTCTCCCGCTCGGCGGGGATCCAGCAGATCACCCGATAGTCGTGCTGGTGGGTGTAGACGTACTCGAGTGCCAGCTGGGACTTGCCGACGCCACCGAGGCCGTGCAGGGCGTTGGGCAGCACCGCCGCCGTGTCCTGAGCCCCCAGCTGCTCCTCCACGGCACTCAGCAGCGCCTGCCGGCCGACGAACGAGGTGTTGCGCAGAGGCACGTTCACCAGGAGGGCGGCGGGCGTTCCGGTCGTGGTGCTCGGCATGGGGGGCTCAGCCTCCGAGGGTTCTTGTGGGATGGCGTCGGATACCAGGGGTGGCACGGGTGGTTCTCCAGCTTCTTGGGGGGTCTTCGACGGTGGCAGACTTCCCGTTCCGTCGGACAATCCCCCAGGAGCCGCGCGGTTCACCTCAGAAGTTGTAACTCCGGACATTCCCGGACTCACTCGTTCGGCGTCACCGGGCCCTCGGGCCCTGGACAGACCGGGCTCGATACGGCGGGCCCGCTCGGAGTACGGGCCCGAGAGCGCGCGCATCACGGCCAGCTCGCTGCGCGCCCAGCCCCGCTCGGACGGGTCGGGCAGCGTGGCGCCCATCGGGTCGCGCAGGGCGGCACGCAGGGCGACACCCCGGGCGCCCGCGGCGGGCAGTTCGCCCACCACGCTGACGGTGTGGGCGAGTTGGCTGCGGGTGGTGGTGGCGAGCAGTTCCTCGCGGACTCCGTCGGCGAACTCGGGGCGCCCCTCGCCGCCGGTGTCCCAGTCGATCAGCCCGCCCATCAGGATCTCGGCGAGGTGGTCCGGGCCGGTCTCCGGCATGGTGCGCCGCCGCAGCTGCTCCACGAGGTCGAACTCGAAGGGGATGGTGGCGAGTTGGGCGGCCAGTCGGCGAGCCGCCGGAGTGGCCAGGGTGAAGAACCGGCGGACGGCGGCTTTGGCGGCGTGCGGGAAGCGCGGGGCGCGCAGGCCCGGTGCGGGCGATCCCTTGGTGAGGGTGCCGGCCAGCACGACGGGCAGGGCGCGGCGCACTCCGCGTTCCCCGGTGACGAGGTCGGCCCAGGCCGCGAGGGAGCCGGGTTTCAGGGAGAGCACGGGGACGGGCACGGAGCCGTCGCCGGCGTCGGGCAGCGGTCGCAGGGGGTCGGGGCCGCCGGGCGGCGCCCAGTGCTCGAGTCCGTCGTTGGCGGCGCCGAATCCGCCCGCCTCCAGAACGGCCGGATACGGGTAGAGCGAGGCGCGGTGGCGCAGGTGCGGCGGGAGCAGGTGCACCAGGGCCGTGGGGCCGGCGTGGGCGAGCCGGGCGAGCAAGTCGTCGGCGGCGGGTGAGGCCCAGCCGTGGGCGAGCCCGTCGGTGACCACGAGGAAGACGCGGTCGCCGCGTCCGTCGAGGAGTTCGGCGGGGTCGGCGGCGGCCCGGCCGGCGCTCCAGCGCAGGGTGGCGGTCCCGGTGCGCGGCACGTTCACCCGGACCGTCCGCACGGCCCGGAAGGCGCCGCTGTGCTCGGCGGCCTGGGCGAGACGGGCGGTGGACTCCTCCCAGATCCGCAGGGTCGGCGCGTCGTCGACCAGCAGGACCAGGTCGAACGCGGCCGTCCGGGCGGGACGCAGGAACGGCATCCACATGCCGTCGATGATCCCCTGCTCGGCCGTGGTCTCCTCGTCGAGTTCGAGGGTGTCGCGGGACGGCACACGGCGGGCCAGCTGGTGCAGGGCGCGGGCGAACCGGGCGGTGGTGCGGCCCGGGGCCTGCCGCGGGCGGTCGTCGGCGGGCAGCAGCGGCTGCCCGAGGCGCAGGGTGAGGCGGCCCCCGGCGTCGGGTAACAGGCGCGCCGAGGAGCCCTGCTCTGCGGGCGGGGCGGCGCCGCTCCCCGGCCGGTCGTCGGGGCCGTCGGGGGTGGCCGGCCCACCGGCATCGGCGGGCGGGCGCGGGGCGCGTACCGCGTCGGGGGCGGTGTCAGGGGAGGGGTCCGGCCGGCCGGCCGGTGGGGTGTCCGGCCGGTCCGCGTCGTCCGTTTCCCGCGGGCGTACGGGAGAAGGGGCGGGGGCTGCCGTCCGGCCCGGCGCCGGTTCCGCTCCGGAGGGGGCCGGGCCGCCGTGGCGGTTCCAGTGCGCGGCGAGCCAGACCGCGTCGGCGACGTCCTGCCAGCGCGGGAGGGACTGTTCCAGGGCGGGCGGTACCGCCACTCCGTGCTCAGCCGCCTGGTCGGCGGATTCGGGCAACGCCGAAGGAGGCGACGACCCCGAAACGGGAAATCCGTCGCCGAGCCCGGATGCGTGCTCCCTGGGATAGCCCTTCAATTCAGCGGCCCTTCGCGAGGTCGCGCAGGAGCATTTCCACGAGCTTACGCCCGTCACCATCCGCCTGGAAACCACCCGCGGTCGTCATCTGGACAGCGTTGAGCAACTGGTCCAGGGAGTGGGTTCCGCCGGCCTGGACCCGCTGAACGAACAGGTCGACGAGGTCTTCGGTGCCCTGCGGACGGGTTCCGAGGTGCCCTTCGACCATGGCCAGGAGTTGCTCCCGGGTGGGCGTGCGCATCTCCAGCGGCAGGCAGCGCCGGCGGAAGGCCGCGGGGAATTCCCGCTCTCCGTTGCTGGTGATCACCACGACCGGGAACTCCCGGCACTCGACCCGCCCGTCGCGCACCTCGGCACGGCCCCCGGGGTCGCTGGTGTGGACACGCGCGCTGTCCGCGGCGTCGCGTACCAGCTCGGGGACGTCATAGCTTCCGTTCTCCAGGACGTGCAACAGGTCGTTCGGCAGGTCGATGTCGCTCTTGTCGAGCTCGTCGACGAGAAGCACACGGGGACGATCGTAGGGCAGCAGCGCGGTCCCCAGGGGGCCGAGAGTGAGGAAGTCCCCCAGAACCGGGGGAAGTTGACGAGGATTTTGAGGAAGCGCGGTGTTGACGTCCGCGGCCGGCACGGCGTCGTCGTCCGGTTCCGGCGGCACGGCGCCGTCCGGTTCCAGGGACGCGGCGTGCCGCAGGCCCGCCCGCCAGGCGGCGATGGCCTGGGCGCGGCCCATGGCGTCGTGGGCGTAGAGGCCCTCGCGCAGGGTGGTGCGGCTGACGATGTTCCACTCCAGGACCCTGCCGAGGCCGAGTTCGCGGGAGATGAGGTAGGCGAGGGTGGACTTGCCGACACCGGGCGGGCCGGTGATCAGCAGGGGCCGGCGCAGCAACAGTGCGGCGTTGACGACGTCGATCTCCTCCTCGCCCAGCTGCGGGGTGACGTCGCCGGGGCCCAGCCGGCGCAGCGCGGCCTGGGGGTCGGCCGCCGGCACGGGTTGGGCCGGGTCACCCCGGAACCGGCGCCAGGGCGGCGGCGCGGGCAGGTCGGGCGGGACGGCGGGGGCGCTGCCCGTGCCGTGGAAGACCCGCCAGCCGTTCGGGACCGTCTGCTCCTGCCCGCTCATGCGGATGCCTCCTCGCTGGCGAGATCGCCTGGGTCGGTGGGCTGGAAGTCAACGGGACGTGTCGGATCGTCCCAGAGAAAGCCGATGTGCCGGCCGAGCAGCTCGCCGGGGCCCCGGCCCTCGCTCTCGGCGTTCCTGCGCAGGAGGTGGACGGCCACCGGGATCCTCGCCGGTGTAGGCGCCGCGGCGAACAGGGCGGTCACCACTTCCCGGCGCTCCTCGCGGAAGACGCCTCTGCGGTCCCAGATCGCGAGCCCCACCCCCTCCGCTATGGCGGCCTTGAGGGCCTCCAGTGCCAGGACGTCGGCCGGGGCGTCGAGCACCACCGCCGTATGTCTTGGTTCCCCGGCGAGCCCGGCCTGCCACGCGCCGAGCCGGCCACCGTCCGGTTCGCGCCAGCCGTGCACCAGGACGCCGTGCTCGCGCAGGGTTCGCCAACGCTCCCGCCACTGGTCCCGGACCAGGGCGTCGTCCGTGCGCATCCGCTCCAGACTGCGCAGGTGCACCCCGTACTTCAGGCTGAGCGGCAGCGGCTGCCCGTCACCGATCCGGAAGGTGAGACCGGCCACATCGTGGTTGAGGAGGTCGTACGGAAGGACGAACTCGATGTACGGCGGTGGCTGCCGGCGTCCGCCCGGGTCGGGGTCGCGGGGCGCCGACCAGAGGCGGGCGCCCTGCCGTAACGCGCGCTGGACGGCCGGGCCCAGCTCGTCGAGGGTGGTCGTGGCGGGTTCGCCGGGCTGCGGGTCCCAGCGGCCCGGGACGGTGTTGAGCCAGGGGCGGACGACGATCTCGCCGGAACCGTCCCGTGCCGGTTCGACGGCGACGACGAGGCAGCGCGGGATGTCCGGGTCGCTCTCGGTCGTGTCGCGGGCCTTGCGGCGTTCCTCCACCGGTCCGGTCAGGCCCGCGCGCCGGGCCCAGTCGTCGGTCCAGCCGGACAGGGCGGCGCGGTGCCCGGGGGTGGCGGCGAGCCGGGCGGCGTGGTCGATCAGGAGGACGGCGGGGGGCAGTCCGTCCGGCTGCACGTTCCAGTCCAGGACGTGCGCGAGGAGTTGTTCCGGGGCGAGTCCGGTGGGCAGGTCGAGGCCGTTGAGTTCCTCGACCAGGGCGTCGCGCAGCCGGGCGGCGGGGAGTTCGCCCTTGGCGAGGACGGCGCGGGCGCTGGTCTCGTCGGCGCGGGAGAGGGGCCCCTGGAGGGCGGGGGGCGGGGCGGGCGCGAGCCACTGGTCGAGCAGTCGGTCGAGTTCGTCGCCCGCCAGTTCGCCTTCGAGGATCCGCACCACCTCGACCAGTACGCGTTCGCCGCCCGGCATGTTCAGCGCGGCGCGCGTCAGCAGCACCACGTCCTCGCGCAGCTTGACGCCGCGCAGGTCGATCCGGCGCCCCAGCAGGTCTCCCAGGACGACACCGAAGTGCAGCCGCCCCTGCGCGTCCTCCATGCAGCTCAGGACGCACAGGGCGTTGGTCAGCCCCAGCAGCAGCCGTAAGCCGTCCGCACGCCCGGACCCGCCCTCGGGTTCGCCGAACCCCGCGTGTGTCTCCACCGACTTTCCCCCTGAGCCGGTATACCTGCCTGATCGACCAGCGAAGTTAGCACGGCAACCAGCGGTTAACCAGGGACGAATGGGACCGGAAGGGCGACGTCCGGCCAGGATCACCCCAGGCGGGACAAGCCTGGCCGGATTCGATCGGGCCCGGGCGCCGCGGACGTCGCCCTAGCGGCTCACAGCCTCGGGTCCACCGGCTCCGATTCCAGGGCCAGTACACCGAAGACCGCCTCGTGCACGCGCCACAGCGGTTCGCCTTCGGCCAGCCGGTCCAGGGCCTCCAGCCCCAGGGCGTACTCGCGGATCGCCAGGGACCGCTTGTGGTTGAGGAACCGTGAGCGCAGCCGGGCCAGGTTCTCCGGGCGGGTGTACTCGGGGCCGTAGATGATCCGCAGGTACTCGCGGCCCCGGCACTTGATGCCGGGCTGGACGAGGCGGCCCTGGGGGTCGCGGACGAGGGCGCCGATCGGCTTGACGACCATGCCCTCGCCGCCGCGGCCGGTCATCTCAAGCCACCAGTCGACTCCGGCCCGGACGGACTCGGGGTCGGCCGTGTCGACGTACAGCCGACGGGTGGTCCGGAGCAGTCCGCTGCCGTCGTGCTCGACGAGCCGGTCGAGCAGGGCGAGCTGCTCGTCGTGCGGCAGGGCGGCGAGGCTGCGGCCCTGGACCGCGAGGACCTGGAACGGCGCCAAGTGGACGCCGTCCAGACCGTCCGTGGTCCAGCAGTAGCGGCGGTACGCCTCGGTGAAGGCGGCGGCGTCGGCGGAGCGTTCGCGGGTACGGGCCAGCAGGCCCGTCACGTCCACGCCGCGTGCGGCCGTGCCCTCCAGCGCCGCCAGCGCGCCCGGCAGCACCGCGCCGGAGGCGGCGCCCACCGCCGCGTACTGCGACCGCAGCAGCCCGGACGCCTTCAGCGACCAGGGCATCAGCTCGGCGTCCAGCAGCAGCCAGTCGGTGGCCAGTTCGTCCCAGAGGCCGGCCTCGCCGATCGCCGTGCGCACCCGGTCGAGGATCTCCTCGGTGAGGGCGTCGTCGTCGAGGAACGGGCGGCCGGTGCGGGTGTAGAGGGACCCGGCGGGCCCTCCCCCGCCCCCGAAGTGCTTGCGCGCCGCGTCGGCGTCCCGGCACACCAGGGCCACCGCACGCGAACCCATGTGCTTCTCCTCGCACACGACCCGCTGGACGCCGTCCGCCGCGTACTGCGCGAAGGCCTCCACCGGGTGCTCGAGGTAGCCGTCGGCCTTGCTGGTCGCCGTCGGCGCCATGGTCGGCGGGAGGTACGGCAGCAGCCGCGGGTCCACCGCGAAGCGGCTCATCACCTCCAGGGCCGCCGCCGCGTTCTCCTCGCGGATCGAGATCCGGCCCTGGTGCCGGGTCTCCACGACCCGGCGGCCCTGTACGTCCGCCAGGTCCAGCGGACGGCCGTCCTGCCCGCCGGGGGCCTCGGTGAGCAGCGGCTTCACCGGCTCGTACCAGACGCGCTCCGCCGGTACGTCGACCAGCTCGCGCTCCGGCCAGCGCAGCGCGGTGAGCTTGCCGCCGAAGACGGCGCCCGTGTCCAGGCAGATGGTGTTGTTGAGCCAGGTGGCCTCCGGGACGGGGGTGTGGCCGTAGACGACGGCGGCGCGGCCCCGGTAGTCCTCCGCCCACGGGTAGCGCACCGGCAGCCCGAACTCGTCGGTCTCCCCGGTGGTGTCGCCGTACAGGGCGTGGCTGCGGACCCGGCCGGAGGTGCGGCCGTGGTACTTCTCGGGCAGCCCGGCGTGGCAGACGACCAGCCGGCCGCCGTCGAGGACGTAGTGGCTGACGAGGCCGTCGAGGAACTCCCGTACCTCGGCGACGAACTCCTCGCTCTCGCCCGCCATCTGCTCGATGGTCTCGGCGAGGCCGTGGGTCTGCTGGACCTTGCGACCGCGCAGGTGGCGGCCGTACTTGTTCTCGTGGTTGCCGGGCACGCACAGGGCGTTGCCGGACTTCACCATCGCCATGACGCGGCGCAGCACGCCCGGGCTGTCGGGGCCGCGGTCGACCAGGTCGCCGACGAAGACGGCGGTACGGCCCTCGGGGTGCACTCCGTCGGTGTAGCCCAGCTTGCCGAGCAGCGTCTCCAGTTCGGCGGCGCAGCCGTGGATGTCGCCGACGATGTCGAAGGGGCCGGTGAGGTGGGTCAGGTCGTTGAAGCGCTTCTCGGTGACGATCGTGGCGTGCTCGACCTCGTCGACGCCGCGCAGGACGTGCACCTTGCGGAAGCCCTCGCGCTCCAGGTGCCTGAGGGAGCGGCGCAGCTCCCTGGTGTGGCGCTGGATCACCCGGCGGGGCATGTCCGCGCGGTCGGTGCGGCCCGCGTTGCGCTCGGCGCACACCTCCTCGGGCACGTCGAGCACGACGGCTATCGGCAGGACGTCGTACTGCCTGGCCAGGTCGATCAGCTGGCGGCGGGCGTCGGGCTGCACGCTGGTCGCGTCCACGACCGTGCGGCGGCCGGCGGCGAGGCGCTTGCCCGCGATGTAGTGCAGGACGTCGAAGGCGTCCTTGGTGGCGCTCTGGTCGTTCTCGTCGTCCGAGACGAGACCGCGGCAGAAGTCGGACGAGATGATCTCGGTGGACTTGAAGTGCCTGCGGGCGAACGTGGACTTGCCGGAGCCGGAGGCGCCGACGAGCACCACCAGGGAGAGGTCGGTGACGGGCAGGACCCGTCCCTCGCGTACGTCGGTCATGCCGCCTTCGCCTCCTTCGGTGTGGTCAGGGTGAACACGGCCATCTGGGTGGGCGGGCCCACCTCGGGGTCGTCGGGGCCCACGGGTGTGAACTCGGCCGTGTAGCCGTGCCGTTCGGCGACCGCCTCCGCCCAGGAGCGGAACTCTGCGCGGGTCCATTCGAAGCGGTGGTCGCGGTGGCGGACGTGGCCGGCCGGGAGGCTCTCCCAGCGCACGTTGTACTCGACGTTGGGCGTTGTCACGAGGACCGTGCGCGGGCGGGCCGAGCCGAACACGGCGTACTCCAGGGCCGGCAGCCGGGGCAGGTCGAGGTGCTCGATGACCTCGCTGAGCACGGCGGCGTCATAGCCCTTGATCCGCCGGTCGGTGTAGGCGAGCGAGCCCTGGAAGAGCTTGACGCGCGCGGCCTGCCGCTCCCCCATGCGGTCCAGCTTGAGCCGCCGGGAGGCGATGGTCAGCGCCCGCATCGACACGTCCACGCCCACGATCTCGGTGAACGCCGGGTCCTTGAGCAGGGTCTGCACCAACTGGCCCTGCCCGCAGCCGAGGTCCAGGACGCGGGCCGCCCCGGACGCCTTGAGCGCCTCGGTGATGGCCTCCCGGCGCTGCACGGCCAGCGGGGTCGGCCGCTCCTCCATCTCGGTCTCCGCCTCGACCGCGTTGTCGATCTCCTCGACCTCGCTGTCGTCCGTCTCGGCCAGCCGCACCAGCTCCAGCCGCTCCGTCGCGGCACGGGTCAGCGACCAGCGGCGCGAGAGGTAGCGGCTGGTGATCAGCTTCTGCTCCGGGTGGCCGGGCAGCCAGCCCTCACCGGCACGCAGCAACTTGTCGACCTCGTCGGGGGCGACCCAGTAGTGCTTGGCGTCGTCCAGGACCGGGAGCAGGACGTAGAGGTGGCGCAGGGCCTCGGCGAGGGTACGGTCCGTGGACTCCAGTTCGAGCCGGACGTAGCGGGAGTCCCCCCACTGCGGGAACTCGGTGTCCAGCGGCACGGGCTCGGCGGTGACCGTCCAGCCCAGCGGCTCGAAGAGCCGCCGTACGAGCCCGGGGCCGCCGCGGGCGGGCAGCGCCGGTACCTCGACACGCAACGGCCGGGGTACGGCGGGCAGTTCGGGCCGGGCGTTGCAGACGCCCTTCATCGCGCTGGAGAAGACGTTGCTCAGTGCCACGGCGAGCAGGGAGGAGGCCGCGTAGGGGCGGTCGTTGACGTACTGCGCGAGTGCCGCGTCCGGGGCACCGCCCCGGCCCTTGCCCTTGCCGCGCCTGACCAGTGCCACCGCGTCCACCTCCAGCAACAGCGCCGCCGTGCAGCGCTCGGCTGTCGCCTCGGGGTAGAGGACGTGGGCCGTGCCGTAGGAGGTGGAGAACGTCTGGGCCTTCTCGGGGTGCTTGTGCAGGAGGAAGCCGAGATCGGTGGCGGGGCGTTCCGGGGTGCCGGTCGTGGTGATGGTCAGAAACACGGTGGGTCGACCTCTGATCAGTGGCCTGAACTGCGGGTACGCCCACACCGTACAGAGCGGGCACCGGCAGCACCCGGGAATTTCGCCGGCCGCCCGGTCGCCCTCGAGCCCTGGCGGAGGCCCGGCGGATCGCGCTCCTCGGCCCGACCCGCCGGACGGCCGGCCTGCCGCGCCCGCTTTACGACAGCTGCGACTGCACCTGCGAGGAGATCAGCTCCAGGTGGTCGAGGTCGTCCAGGTCGAGGATCTGGAGGTAGATCCGCTGAGCGCCGATCTCGGCGTAGCGGCCGATCTTGTCGACGACCTCGGACGGGGAGCCGGCCAGGCCGTTGAGCCTCAGCTCGTCGGACTCGCGGCCGATCGCGGCGGCGCGGCGGGCGATCTCCGCCTCGTCCCGGCCGACGCAGACGACGAGGGCGTTGGAGTAGGTCAGGTCGTCGCCGGCGCGGCCCGCCTCCTCGGCGGCGGCACGCACCCGGCCGAACTGGCGCTCGCTGTCCTCGACGGAGGCGAAGGGCATGTTGAACTCGTCGGCGTACTTCGCGGCCAGCCGCGGGGTGCGGCTGGCTCCGTGGCCGCCGATCAGCACGGGGATCTTCTGCTGCGCGGGCTTGGGCAGCGCGGGAGAGTCCGTGAGGTCGTAGTGGGTGCCGTGGAAGTCGAAGGTCTTGCCCAGTTCCGTCGCCCAGAGGCCGGTGACGATCTCCAGCTGCTCCTCGAGGCGGGAGAACTTCTCCTTCGGGAACGGGATGCCGTAGGCCTTGTGCTCCTCCTCGAACCATCCGGCGCCGAGGCCGAGTTCGACGCGGCCGCCGGACATCTGGTCGACCTGCGCGACCTGGATGGCGAGCACACCGGGCAGCCGGAAGGTGCCGGCGGTCATCAGGGTGCCGAGCCGGATGCGCTTGGTCTCGCGGGCGAGTCCGGCCAGGGTGAGCCAGGCGTCGGTGGGGCCGGGGAGGCCGTCGCCGCCGCCCATGCGGAGGTAGTGGTCCGAGCGGAAGAAGGCGTCGAAGCCGAGGTCCTCGGTGGCCTTGGCGACGGTGAGCAGCGTGTCATAGGTAGCCCCCTGCTGGGGCTCGGTGAAGATGCGGAGTTCCATGCTTCCATCCTGCACGCCGGGGGTGCGGGGCGAGGTGATCGGTCCCCCGTCCCACAGCGTCCCCGGTCGGGTGAAATTACCTGCATACCGCTGGCCCCGCGCGCCCCGGCCAGTGACCGGCCCCGGTGGTGATCGTTGGCTCGGGCGGAGCCGGAGCCCCCGGCTTCCGCGCCGGCCGGCGACCGCCGGGGCGTCACCCGCGTCGGCCTCCCCGGGGGCCATGGGCCGAGGAGGCCGTCATGTCCGAAGAGACCGTGCCGCAGCAGGGCGGTACCGGGCAGCCGAAAGGGCTGTTGCAGCAGATGGAGGAGCTGATGGCGGCGTTGAACGCAGATTTGTCGGCGTTGGACGCGGATCTTCAGGCAGCGGGGGATGCCGGCCGGGGGCCGGGCGAAGAGGGGTCTGTGGGCTGAGGGCCGGGGGCGGGGGTGTTCGGGGTGACGGCGTTGCCCTGGGGGCCGCGGGGAACGGCGCGAACACCCCCCACCGGCCCGCACCCGGACGGCGACCGCCCGGCCTAGGGCCTGTCGTTTGGATCACGCCGCAGACGCGGGGTCTGGCACGCGCATCTGCCGCGTTGTCGTCGGTTGCCGACTCCCCCACGCTCGGCTTCGCTCGCGCGGGCGGGGCCCCCATCGCGTCGACGCCCTCCTCCGCCTTGCAGCTGCACGCACCAGACCCCGCTCAAGGCGTGTCGCCCGTCACCAACGTCCCCGGACAGCACACCTAGCCCGCCTCCCGCTCCGGCACCACCTGCTCGCGGTCCGCGAGTCTGCGGAGCATTTCGAGGACGCGGTCGCGGGACTCGTCCGCCGCGTCGATGGCCTCCATGCACTGCCAGTACGTGCCTTCGTCGTCCGCGGCGCAGGCGAGGCCGACGAGGGCGATGCCGACCTCGCCGAGGAGGCCGCCGAGGAACATCAGGGTGTGGCGGGCGTCGCCCAACTCGGTGAGCTGGCCCGCCCGCAGCTCACCGGGGGCCAGTTCGGGCGGGTCCAGGACGCCGCAGCCCCGGCCCGCCAGCTCCGTCAATCCCAGTGCCTCGCCGCGTAGTTCGGGCGGTCCGGCGACCGCGAGGCGGCTGCCGATCGCCTGCGCGAGGGCCTGTGCCTGCCACACCTCGGCCAGGATCTCCCGCTGGTCCCCGCCCACGGCCAGGGACCGCCTGCTCGTCACGATGAGCCGCACCGCGTCCATGCGCTGCCCCGTCTGTCCCGACGCGCTTGCGCGCGTACGCCTGCCCGAACTCCCTTGTTCACTACCCAGAGTGAAGGGGCCTGAGACGAAAAGCCAGAGGAAGACGGAAATCTGCGGACAACAATTCGGATTCGGGCCGCATTTTGGTTACGCAGCGTACAAACGGACTTTGCTACTCCTGGATCGGGAACCTCCGCTCGTTCCGGTCGATCTTCGCGTTCAGCGCCGCCAGCGGGTCGATGCCGAGTACCTCGCACAGCTGGAGCAGATACGCGAGCACGTCGGCGACCTCGTCGGTGACACGGTGCGCGGAGCCGGGGTCGGTCATGACGCGGGCCGACTCCTCGGGGGTCAACCACTGGAAGATCTCGACCAGTTCGGAGGCCTCCACGCTGAGCGCGGCGACCAGGTTCTTGGGGGTGTGGTACTGCTGCCAGTTCCGCGCGGCCGCGAAATCGGCCAGGCGGCGTTGCAGTCCGGCCACGTCCAGGGGATCAGTCACGGTCCAGGTGTACCACCGTGACACCCTCCGTCCCGGCGGCCCACGAGGCGTCACTGACCGTGCCGACCAGCCGGATGTGGCCCCTGTCGCACATCCGGGCCGCCAGCCGCAGCAGTTCCAGCCGCTGCCGTCCGTCCAGGCCGCGGTCGAAGCCGTCGGCGAGGACGGTGAGTGTCTGGAGTGCGGCGGGCACCTCGCCGGCCGGGTCGACCTCCAGCACGCCCGGTCCGGTGAGCAGGACCAGCGCGAGGGCCACGTAGCGCAGTTCGCCGTCGCCGAGGCGCCGCAGGTCGGTGCGGACGCCGTCGCCCCGGTCGAGGGTCGCGCTGATCGTTCCCGTCGCCTCCTCCGCCCGGGCGAGGACGTCCGCGACCGGCCCGGCGCAGCCGGCGCGTACCGCGGCGACGAACAGCGCGTGCCGTCGTCCGCACTCGGCGCGGGTGCGGCCCAGTACGTCGGCCAGGTTGCCGCAGCCCCCGTACAGCCGGCCGGAGCCGGACGGTACGGGGCCGCGCATCCGGGCGGGCTGGGGGTCGCAGGCGAAGACGGAGCGCAGGGCGACCACCATCTGCTCGGCCGCGGCCAGCACCCGGCGCTGGCCGGGGGTCCTGCCGGCCACGCGCAGCGGCAGCAGGGCCGTGCCGAGCCGGTCGTCCGGCAACGGGCCCCGGGTCACCGGCGTCGGCCCGGCCGTGTGCCAGGAGGCCTGCACGGCACGTTTCCCTGGGTCGCGCAGGGCGGTCTCCAGGAGGATCAGGCCGTCGGCCGTCAGGCGCTCGCCCACGACCCGCAGTTCGGGCTCGGCCTGCACGGCCACGTCGAGCCGGACCGGGCCCGCGGGGCCGTCGGCCGTGCAGCCGATGCGGAAGCCGCGGCGGCGCTGCGCGTCGGGCCGGGCCCGCTCCGGGACACAGGCGACGGGGTCCGGGAACGCCTCGCCGAGCCCGGCGCCGCCGCCGAGCCGGGCCAGGGCCTCGTACGCCCGTAGCGCGCTGGTCTTGCCGCAGCCGCTGGGGCCGGCGAGGAGGGTGAGCGGTCCGAGCGGGAACGCGGCGCGGCGGTGGCTGGTGAAGGCGGTCAGGCGCAGCTCGGTGAGGCGGGGGCGGCCGGTGTGCGCGAGGGGCGCGTCAGCGGGCGAGGTGGCGGCGGGGGGCTGGGTCATATCCGGACGGTAGGGCTCCGGCGACAGGGCGAACCGTTCCGTCCCCGGGGCGTTCCTACGATCGAGCTACCGTCACACAGGTCGCATCGGCTTCACACGGGTCGAGTCGGCGTGAACACCGGTCGAGCCCGCGTCACACCCCGGGCAGCCCGGCCCCCTCCATCAGCCCCGTCACCTCGGTGCCGGCCGGTGTCAGCAGGAACACGTTGCGGTCCACCCGGTGCATTCCGCTGGCCAGGCCGAAGACGACGCCCGTGCTGAAGTCGAGGACGCGCTTGGCGACCTCCGTCTCCGCGCCGGTCAGGTCGAGCAGCACCGGGACACCCGCCATGAGCCGCTCGGCGACATCGCGGGCGTCGGCGAAGACGTTCACCCGCAGGACGACGAAGCGGCGGCGCGTCTCCGTCTCGGCCTCGGGTATGGAGCGGTGGCCGACGGAGGACGGCCAGGCGTCCCGGCCCCGCAGCGGCACGACCTGGGCGAGCCCCTCCCACTGTTCGTCGGTGACATCGTGGCTGTTCACCGGCATGCTCCGTCCTGGCTCGCGGTCGCTGTCTGCATCGGGCAATTCTTGCGCAGAGTCACCCGTTCGGCCCAATGCGACACGCTCCGCGACGTCAATGCACCTCACAACGGCCGGAAGGCGGCTGTGTGACGGGCTTAACTCCTCGTGATCAAGCGATGTGACACCTGCGTAACGGGGTCTTCGTACCGTCTACGGCATGACCACGACCCCCCGGCCGCAGCAGGAGACGCAGCAGGTGCGCACCGTCTGCTCCTACTGCGGTGTGGGCTGCGGTCTCGTCCTCGATGTCGGGGCAGGACCGGACGGCCGGCGCACGATCTTGAAGGCGTCCGGGGACAGGGCGCATCCGGCGAACGCGGGGCGGCTCTGCACCAAGGGCGCGACCACGGCCGACATGCTCGCCGCGCCCGGGCGGCTGACCAGCGCGCTGGTGCGGGACGACCGGGGAGAGGAGCCGGTCCCGGCACCGGTGGCCGACGCGATCGCCGAGACCGCCGCGCGGCTGCGGGCGATCGTCGACGAGCACGGGCCGGACGCGGTCGCCTTCTACGTCTCGGGGCAGCTGAGCCTGGAGGCGCAGTATCTGGCGAACAAGCTGGCCAAGGGGTTCGTGCGGACGAACGGGATCGAGTCGAACTCGCGGCTGTGCATGGCGAGCGCGGGCACCGGTTACAAGCTGTCGCTGGGCGCGGACGGGCCGCCCGGGTCGTACGAGGACTTCGATCAGGCGGATGCCTTTCTCGTCATCGGATCGAACATGGCCGACTGCCATCCGATCCTCTTCCTGCGGATGATGGAGCGGGTCAAGGCGGGCGCCAAGCTGATCGTCGTCGACCCGCGGCGGACCGCGACCGCGGCGAAGGCCGATCTGTTTTTGCAGGTCAAGCCCGGGACCGACCTGGCGCTGCTGAACGGACTGCTGCGTCTGCTGCACGAGGGCGGGCACACCGACCAGGAGTTCATCACCGCGCACACCGAGGGCTGGGAGGCCCTGCCCGGGTTTCTCGCCGACTACGCCCCGGCCGCCGTCGCGGAGATCACCGGGATCGCCGAGGACGATCTGCGCACCGCCGCCCGGCTGATCGGCGAGGCGGGCAAGCGGTGGATGAGCTGCTGGACCATGGGGCTCAACCAGTCCACGCACGGCACCTGGAACACCAACGCCCTGGTCAATCTGCATCTGGCGACGGGGGCGATCTGCCGGCCGGGCGCCGGGCCGTTCTCCCTCACCGGTCAGCCCAACGCCATGGGCGGGCGCGAGATGGGGTACATGGGCCCGGGGCTGCCGGGGCAGCGGTCGGTGCTCGTGGACGAGGAGCGGGCCTTCGTCGAGGACGTGTGGGAGCTGCCGCCGGGGACACTGCGCGAGGACGGCGTCGGGAAGGGCACCGTCGAGATGTTCCAGAAGATGGCCGACGGGGAGATCAAGGCCTGCTGGATCATCTGCACCAACCCGGTCGCCTCGGTCGCCAACCGCCGTACGGTCATCGAGGGTCTGGAGGCCGCCGAGTTCGTCGTCGCGCAGGACGTGTTCACCGACACCGAGACGAACGCGTACGCGGACGTCGTCCTGCCGGGCGCGATGTGGACCGAGGCGGAGGGCGTCTTCGTCAACAGCGAGCGCAACCTCACGCTGACACAGCCGGCCGCGGACCCGCCCGGGGAGGCGATGGCCGACTGGCGGATCATCGCGGAGGTGGCGTGCGCGATGGGGTACGAGAAGGGGTTCTCGTACGACAGCGCCGAGCAGGTCTTCGAGGAGATCCGGCGGTTCTGGAACCCGAAGACCGGGTGGGACCTGCGCGGGGTGTCCTACGAGCGGCTGCGCGAGACGCCCGTGCAGTGGCCGGCCGCGCGGGAGGACGGGCCGGAGCGCAATCCCATCCGGTACGTCGGTGACGACGGGCTCCGTTTCCCGACGGCCTCCGGGCGGGGTGTCTTCTTCGCGCGCCCGCATCTGCCCCCCGCCGAGATGCCGGACGACGACTATCCGTTCGTGCTCAACACCGGGCGGGTGCAGCACCAGTGGCACACGCTGACCAAGACCGGGAAGGTCGCGAAGCTCAACAAGCTTAACTCCGGGCCCTTCGTGGAGCTCCATCCGCTGGACGCGGCCGCGCTCGGCGTCACGGAGGGCGATCTGGTCGAGGTCGCCTCGCGGCGCGGGCGGGCCGTGCTGCCGGCGGTGGTGACGGACCGGGTGCGGCCGGGGTGCTGCTTCGCGCCGTTCCACTGGAACGACCTGTTCGGCGAGTATCTGAGCATCAACGCGGTGACGAGCGACGCGGTGGATCCGCTGTCGTTCCAGCCGGAGTTCAAGGTGTGTGCCGTCTCGCTGGCGAAGGTGGCCGCACCGGCGCCGGCACCGGCGCCTCTCCCCGCCGAGGCGCTCGTACCGACGGAGGTGACCCCGGGGGCCGCCGACCCCTTCGGTCTGGAGCCCTCCCCGCCGCCGGTCCTCTCCGCCCAGGAGCGCCGGTACCTCACCGGCTTCCTCGCCGGGCTCCGTTCGGGCACCCTCGGCGGTGTCCCGGTGCTGCCGCCCGACGCGCCCTTCTCCCCCGAGCACGCCCTGTGGGTCAACGGGGTCCTCGCCGGCATGTACTCCCGGACCGCGTCGGCGGGGGCCGCGCCGCAGGAGCCGGCCGGCCGCGAGATCGTCGTGCTGTGGGCCTCGCAGACCGGGAACGCGGAGGAGTTCGCCTCCGCCACCGCCGAGCGGCTGACCGCGACCGGGCATCGCGCGCGCCTCGTCGGCATGGACGAGGCCGACGTCGGCGCGCTGGCCCGCACGGCCGACCTGCTCTTCATCACCAGCACCTTCGGGGACGGCGACGCGCCCGACAACGGCAGCGGCCTCTGGGACACGCTCGCCGACGCCGGGGCCCCGCGGCTGGACGGCGTGCGGTACGCCGTGCTCGCCTTCGGGGACTCCTCGTACGACGACTTCTGCGGGCACGGGCGGCGGCTGGACGCGCGGCTCGACGAGCTGGGCGGGGTGCGGCTGGCCCCGCGCACGGACTGCGAGCCGGACTACGAGCCCTCCGCCGGGGAGTGGCTCGACCAGGTGCTCTCGGCGCTGGGCGACACGAGCACGGCCCCGGTGGCGACCTCGGCCCCCGCCTCGGCCCCGGCACCGGCTGAGCGGCCGAGGACCAGGTCCAAGCCCGCCGCCACCGCCGCCCGGCTCGTCGGCAACGAGTTGCTCAGCCGGCCCGGCGCGGGCAAGGAGGTCCGCCGGTTCACCTTCGACACCAGCGGGACGGACCTGACGTACGAGGCCGGGGACGCGCTCGGTGTGCGGCCGGTCAACGCACCCGCCCTGGTGGACGAGTGGCTGGCGGTGACCGGCCTGGACGCGACCGCGTCCGTACAGGTCAGGGGCGTGGGCGAGGTGCCGTTCGCCGAGGCCCTGCACCGGCACTTCGACATCACGAGGATCACGCCCGACCTGCTGCGCTTCGTCACCGAACGCGCCCGGGACAAGCACGAGTTGCGCAGACTGCTGCGGCCCGACAACAAGGACGGTCTCGCGCAGTGGAGCTGGGGCCGGCAGGCCGTGGACGTGGTCGCCGAGTACGCGGTGCGGGCGAGCGCCGAGGAGTGGGCCGGGGTGCTGCGGGGGCTTCAGCCGCGGCTGTACTCCATATCGTCCAGCCCGCTGGTCGACGCCCGGCGGGTGTCGCTGACGGTGTCCGTGGTGCGGTACGAGAACCTGCGCGGCCGGGCGCGCGGCGGGGTCTGCTCGCCCTTCCTCGCGGATGCCGAGGCGGACACGGAGGTGCCCGTGTTCGTGCAGCGCTCCCCGCACTTCCGGCCCCCGGGTGACGCCTCGACGCCGATGGTCATGGTCGGCCCGGGCACCGGCGTCGCGCCCTTCGTCGGCTTCCTCCAGGAGCGTCGGGCGCTCGGCCACCGGGCTCCCAACTGGCTGTTCTTCGGCGAGCAGCACCGCGCGACGGACTTCTACTACGAGGACGAGCTGACCGCGCTGCTCGACGAGGGTGTCCTCACCCGCCTGGACACCGCCTTCTCCCGCGACCAGCGCAACAAGGTGTATGTGCAGGACCGGATGTGCGAGCACGGGCCCGAGCTGTGGCACTGGCTGTGCGAGGGTGCCCGCTTCTACGTCTGCGGCGACGCCTCGCGCATGGCCAAGGACGTGGACCGCGCGCTCAGGGACATCGCGGTGACCCATGGCGGGCTGAGCGAGGCGGAGGCCGCCGCGTACGTGAAGCAGCTCGCGTCGGACAAGCGGTACGTGCGGGACGTGTACTGACCCGGGGGGCCGGGAGGGGTGCCGGCCCGGCCGTCAGCCCGTGGTGCGGACGAACCGGAGGGTGGCGGTGACCGCGGTCCGGCCGCGGATCATGCCCAGCTGGTTCCAGCCCATGCCGAACTGGTCCCGGTCCACGCTGAACTCGGTGTCCAGGGTGAGCCCGGTGGCGCCCCCGTCCGTCAGGCGGGCGGTGAGGGACAGCGGCCTGCTGATGCCGCGCACGGTCAGCTGACCGGTCACGTGCACCTGGTCGCCGTCGCGGAGCTCGGCACCGCGGGCCGCGAAGGTGATCTCGGGGTGGTGGTCGGCGTCGAAGAAGTCGGCGGACCTCAGGTGGGTGTCGCGCTTGGCGTTGCCGGTGTCGAGGGAGGCGACGTCGAAGGTGAGTGTGCCGACGGCCGAGCCGTCCGGCCGGACCTCGCCCGTGCCGCTCAACACGCCGAAGCCGCCCTTCACGGTGACCAGGCCCCACATGGTCTTGTGCCGGATGCCGACGGTCGAGGCGGTCGCGTCGAGCTGCCAGAGTCCGGTTTCCACGGCAACGGTCATGATCCTTCTCCCACTCGTATCGTCGTATCGTCCAAATTTGGATGACTGCGATGAGTGCACGCTAGTGGCTGGTCCAAATTTGAACAACCCTTCTGCTCCAAATTTGGACAACACGTAGACTGGACGGCATGGCCGACCCCGAGGAGCACCCCGCCGACCTGCCCGGATGCCCCTCCGCCGAGGGCAGCGGGCTGCTGCCCGCCGAGCTGCGCGCCTGGATGCTGCTGCTCGCCGCGACGGGAGCGGTGGAGCAGCGACTGCGGGCGGTCGTGAAGGAGAAGCTGGACATCTCGCACGACGAGTTCCTGATCCTGTGCCTGCTCGCCGAGCAGCCCGAGGGCGGCCTGCGCATGACGCGTGTCTCGGAGCTGCTGGGACGCCCCAAGACCCGCCTCACCTACCAGATCGCCTGCCTCCAGCACACCGGCCTCGTCACCCGCGGATCGGTGTGCGGTGACAAGCGCGGCATCGAGGTCGCCCTCACGGACAAGGCCCGTCGCCTCCTGACCGAGGCCTCCGCCCCGCTCGCCGAGACGGTCCGGCAGGCCCTCGCCCGCTTCATGGGCCCGGACCAGCGTGCGGCGCTGTGCGCACTGGTGCCGGACCTCGCCGAGGAGTCCCGCGCCGAGTGAGGGGCACCCGCCCTGCCCCGCAGGAGGGCCAGCTTCCTCTACACCGTCGTAGAATCCGGGAACACGGGCACGAGAAGGATCGTTGACCCGAGTACACACCCCACTTGAGGAGCGACTTCTTGTCCGCCAGAACGACGGACCCGCCGCGATGAGCGCCCCCGAGGCCCTGCTGGGCCTGCTCGCCGTGTTCCTGCTGACCGCCGGCACCGGTTACTTCGTGGCCCAGGAGTTCGCCTACGTCTCCGCCGACCGGCTCGCCCTCGCGCGTGCGGCCGAGGCCGGGGACCGCAAGGCGGCCGGGGCCCTGAAGGTGCTGGAGCGGCTGTCGTTCATGCTGTCGGGCGCGCAGCTCGGCATCACCGTCACCGGCCTGGTCGTCGGCTTCATCGCCGAGCCGTCGGTGTCCGCGCTGCTGCGGCCCGCTCTGTCCGGGCTCGGGCTGCCCGACGCGGCCGTCAGCGGAATCGCCGTCGTCCTCGCCTTCGTGCTGGCCACGGTCGTGCAGATGGTGCTGGGCGAGCTGGCCCCGAAGAACCTCGCGATCGCGGTTCCCGAGCGGCTGGCGAAGGCTCTGGCCCCGTCCACGCTGGCCTATCTGAAGGTCGTCGGCCCCGTCGTCCGCGTCTTCGACAACGCGGCGAACAAGCTGCTGCGCAAGGTCGGTATCGAGCCGGTCGAGGAACTGCACCACGGCGCCACGCTGGAGGAACTGGGCCATCTGATCGGCGAGTCCCATGAGCGGGGCGCGCTGCCGAAGGACACCGCGGCCCTGCTGGACCACGCACTGGAGTTCTCCGAGCGCACGCTCGACGAGGTGATGGTGCCGCGCGCCGACGCCGTGTTCGTCCGCAAGGACGCGGGCGCCGAGGAGGCGATCGGTCTGATCGCCGGGCACGGCCACTCCAATTACCCGGTCCTCGGCGACCACCCCGACGACATCGCGGGTGTGCTGGGCGTGCGCGAGCTGATGGCGCTGTCCGCCGCCCGTATCGCCGGCGCGACCGCCGGTGAGGTGGCCCGGCGGCCCCTGCTGCTGCCGGACACGCTCGCGCTGCCCGACGCGGTGACGCGGATGCGGGAGCAGGACGACGAGTTCGCGGTCGTCCTCGACGAGCACGGCGGCGTGGCGGGCATCGTCACCTACGAGGACATCGCCGAGGAACTGGTCGGTGACATCGCGGACGAGTCCGACACGGTGACCGTGCTCGCCGTCGCGGACGGCGACGGCTGGCTGGTGGACGCCGGCCGCCGACTGGACGAGGTGGCCGAGGCCACCGGTGTCCTGCTGCCCGAGGACGACGACTACGACACCGTGGCAGGCCTGGTCGTGGACCGGCTCGGCCGCTTCCCGACCGTCGGCGACAGCGTCACGGTCGAGCTGCCCGAGGGCGGCCGGGCCGTGATCGACGTCCGCACGCTCGACCGGCACGTGGCCGACCGGGTGCGGATCAGCCCGCTCGTGGAAGCCGAGGAGATGGCGTGAGTTTCCCCATGGCGGTCTTCGTGACCGTGCTGCTGCTCATCGGCAGCGGTTTCTTCGTGGCGGCCGAGTTCGCGCTGGTCGCCGCCAAACGGCACCGCATGGAGAAGGCGGCGGCCGAGGGGCGGCGGGGCGCCGGGGCGGCACTGGCCGGCATCCGCGAGCTGTCGCTGATGCTGGCCGGCGCGCAGCTGGGCATCACCGTGTGCACGCTGGGCCTCGGCTCGGTGTCGAAGCCGGCGATCTCGCACGAACTGGACCCGCTGCTGCACACGCTGGGCCTGCCCAGCGCCGTGAGCTACGGCGTGGCCTTCGCCGTGGCGATGGTCGTGGTGGTGTTCCTGCACATGGTCGTCGGCGAGATGGCGCCCAAGTCCTGGGCGATCGCCCATCCCGAGCGTTCGGCGATGCTGCTCTCCCCGCCCTTCCGGGCCGTGGTGCGGGCCGTGCGCCCGCTGATCCGGCTGCTCAACGCGGTGAGCAACGCGCTGGTACGGCTGTGCCGGGTGGCCCCGCGCGACGAGCTGGCCTCGGTGCACGACCGGGAGCAGCTGACGCGGCTGGTGGAGGAGTCCGAGCGACTGGGCCTGATCAGCGCGACCGACTCGGAGCTGCTGACCCGTTCGCTGACCGAGCCGGAGACACCGGTCGCGGCGTTGCGGATCCCGGCCGCCGAGATCACCTGGGCCGAGGGCGGCGCGGACGTCGACGCGCTGCTGCGTTTCGCCGCCGAGCACGACCGCACCCGGCTGCTCGTCCGGGAGAACGGCGTCGTCCTCGGCTCGGTCCACGCCCGTGACGCCCTGGTCGCCCGGGCCCGGGGGCGTGCCACGACCGCGCGGGAACTGGCCCGGCCGGTGCCCGAGCTGACGGAGGCGGCCACGGTCGCGGAAGCGATCGAGGTGCTGCGCCGCCGCCGGGCCTCCCTGGCCGTCGTCCGCGACCCCGCCGGCGGGCTCACCGGCCTGGTCACCCTGGACGACCTGCTGGCCCGTCTGATGCAGCCGGCCGCGGCGGCCTGACGGGGCGGGACCGAACCTCCAGCACATCTGCACACGGCGCACCAGGACGCCGCGGGGCGGTGCGCCCGGCACCAAGTCCGTCCCCCGGCATGGGGACTAGGCGCCGAAGTGCCCGCTTCGGAATACGGGGCGCAATACACGTGTGTGCCGCCGGTCGACGGGGTGTGTGAAGGAGTACGCGCAATTCGGTGGCTCCGTGGTCATGGCGGTGAAGGCGGTCGCCGAAATGCCGGGTGCCGCGAAGGCATGCGGCTGGCCCTCCGCCCAGGGGGATGCTTTGATCCTGCGCACGGCGGTGCCGCGGGTGCGGAACAGCCGGTACCGGAATTCCGCGACCACCCGCGCCGCTCCGCCATTGCGCACATTCACGCGAAGGGAAACACCCCCATGAACCTCACCCCCCGGGTCGACATCGCCGAGCTCTCCGACGCGGACCTGGAGCAGGTCTCCGGCGGCAACGCGGGCGCCGCCGCCTCCGCGGGCCTCGCGGGCGGCCTCTCCGCCGGCCTGGTCGGGCCGCTGACCGCCGAGGTCTGCGGGAACCTGCAGGCGGCGCTGTCGACGGAGGGCGCCGCGGCGGGCGCCAACGCGGGCGTTCACACGACCTCGCTCTGAACGAACCCCCCGCGAAGGGCCCCGGGAACGATTCCCGGGGCCCTTCGCGCTGTCCGTGGTCGCAATGTTGGGGAATTCGCGAAGCACGTGACGGAATTATGGACACGACGGGGGTGGGTAACACCGCGGAGGGTCATGCCGCAGACTTACACGGACCCCTCAGAACCGGCTGTAAAGCGATAGGACCAACCCTGTGAAACCCGACTCGATCCGGACCGAAGAACTTCCGATCTACGAGAGCCTCATCCGCGAACGCGGTGACGTCGTCGAGGAGGCCCGCGTAGTGGCCGAGGAGACGCAGCACCAGATGGCGGAGGCGCTGAACGGTGTCACACCGGCGGGCCACAACCCCAGTTCATGAGTGAGTGACGCCGGCCCGCGGGCTCGGCGCTCACCCCGCGGCCCGGCGGAAGGCCCACCGCATCCCGGGCTCCGTCACACAGCGGAACAGACGCCGTACGGACGGCGTGCACAGCCCGGCCATGACCGCGGCGGCCACCAGCGTGGCGATGAGCGCGCCGGCGGGTCCCCGGACCCAGGCCGGTTCGTACCAGCCCCAGTACTCGGCGGCCTGCGCGACGAAGCCGTGCAGCAGATAGCCGCACAGCGTGCCCGCGCCCAACGCGGTGAACCACATCCGGCGCCCCGGCACCCAGGCGAGGAAACAGGCGACCAGGACGACCGAGCAGCCGAAGGCGGCCAGGGTCATCAGGGGCCCGTACCAGAAGGGCGCGGCCAGGGCCCGGGCGCTGTCCGCGTGGAAGAACCAGGCGTAGTTCATCCTCGGAACGGCCCAGTACGCCACGGCGAGGGCGCAGACGGCGACCGGCACGGCGAGCAGGCGCACCTCGCGCCGGCGCACCAGCCGGAAGTGCTCCGGGCGCAGCAGCAGTCCGAGGACGAAGTACGGCAGGAACTGCAGGGTGCGTTGCAGGTCCAGGTCGTTGCCGATGGACGGCGAGAGCGTCGCCAGCATCGCGATGACGAAGGCCAGCGGCAGCGGCCACCGCACATGACGCCAGAGCGGCGTGGTCAGCCGCCAGACGAACAACGCCGCGAGGAACCAGGTCAGATACAGGGGATCCAGCAGGCTGACCGGGCGATCGGGATCCTGGCTGGTCCAGCGGGTGAACAGGGTGTACGCCGTCTCGAACACGACGTACGGGACGACGACGCCGGTGACCAGGCGCCTCAGCTTCCCCGGGCTCCCGTCGAAGGTGCGCGAGAAGTAGCCGGAGATGATGATGAACGCCGGCATGTGGAAGGCGTAGACGAGCATGTAGAGCGCGGTGACGGCCCTGCTGCCCGGCCGCAACGGCTCCCAGGCGTGCCCCACGGCCACCAGCACGATCGCCAGGTACTTGGCGTTGTCGAAGAACGCGTCCCGCTGCCGGACCGGCCGGGCCGGCGCGTCCTGCTCTTTCGTCCGGGTGGCCCGGGCTTCTTCGGCCGCCGGCCGGGCCGTCGCCACCGTGTCACTCACGGGCCCTCCCCCAGCGACTAGAAGCTGCCGTGCCTTGTCTTGCCTGGAGTAAAGGTGTGGTGTCTGCGCAGAACATCGCCCGCACCTTAATCACAGGGCCGCGCCCTCGTTCAACTCGTAACGGGTGTGAATCGCTTCGGCTCATGCCCGGGTATACGTACCGGGACGGGCGATCGTCTCCGCGAGGGCGGCGGTGAATGGATGCCGCGGCTCGGTCAGGACCCTTCGGGCCGGGCCCTGTTCGACGAGTTCGCCCCCGTCCAGTACGGCGATGCGGTGCGCGAGCGCCGCCGTGTCCAGGTCGTGGGTGATGAGCACGAGGGCGAGGTCGTCGCGGTCGCGGACGAGTGCGGTGAGCAGGTCGAGGATGCCGCGGCGGGTGACGGTGTCGAGGCCGGAGGTGATCTCGTCGCAGACCAGGACCCGGGGGCGGGCGAGGAGGGCGCGGGCGAGGGCGGCGCGCTGGAGTTCGCCGCCGGAGAGCTCGCCGGGGCTGCGGCGGACCGTACCGTCCGGGAGCCCGAGGCTCGCGAGCGTGGTCAGGGCCTCGTCCGTGGCCGTCTGCTCGTCGGCGCCGCGCAGCCGGACGGCGGTGCGGGCGACCTGGGCGAGGACGGGCCGGTGCTCGTCGAAGGCGGCCCGGGCGTCCTGGAAGACGTACTGCACGGCAGCCAGTTGGGCACGGCTTCGCCGCCGCAGGCTGCGCGGCAGCGCGGTCCCGTCGAGCAGGATCTCGCCGTCGTGGTCCCGGTGGAGTCCGGCCAGGCAGCGGGCGAGGGTGGTCTTTCCGCTCCCCGAGCGGCCCACGACGGCGAGGCATTCGCCGGAGTGCAGGTCGAGGTGCGGGGTGCGCAGGACCGTGGTGCTGCCGCCGCGGGCTCCCTCGCGGTGCCGGGCGGTGAGGTGACTGACGCGGAGGACGGGGTGACGGGCCGGGGCGGGGGCGTCCTCGCCGGCCGGGGCACGGGCGGGGCGGTCGGGTTGCGGCGGGGCGGGGCGGCGGTTCTGAGCCGAGTCAGCGCCTGCCTCGTCGGCGAGCGCCGGGACGTGTTCAGCGAGCAGGCGGCGGGTCCATGCGTGGCGGGGTGCGTGCCACAGGCGCTGCGCGGGGCCCGACTCCACGACCCGGCCGGCGCGCAGGACGAGGACCTCGTCGGCGAGCGCGCGGACCACGTCCAGGTCGTGGCTGAGCAGGACGACCGCGATGCCGCGGGCCGCGACGGCCGTCAGCCGGCCGGCGATGCCGCGCTTGGTGAGCGCGTCCTGGCCGGTGGTGGGTTCGTCGGCGACGATGACACGGGCGCCGAGGAGGAGGGCCTGGGCGAGGACGACGCGTTGCTGCTGGCCGCCGGAGAGCTGGTGGGGGTGGCGGCGCAACAGGGCTTCGGGGTCGGGGAGTTGTGCGGCGGCCAGCGCTTCGCGTACCCGTTCCCGGGCCGCCGTCGCGCGCTGGGCGCGGGGCAGGTGGCGTACTTGGGCGCGGGCGATGTCGTCGAGCAGGGCGCTGACGCGACGGGCCGGGTTGAGGACGGCTGCGGGGTGCTGGGGCACGTACCCGACCGGGCCGTCACCGGACCGGCGTACCTCCCCGGTGACCCGGGCGCCGGGCGGATACTCCCCCAGCAGCGCGAGACCGGTGGTGGTCTTGCCGCTCCCCGAGGCACCGACCAGGGCGGTCACCCGGCCGGGGACGACACGCAGATCCACCCCGTCGACGATGGCCCGGCCGGCGATCTCGACGCGCAGATCACGGATCTCGGCGACCAGGTCGGTCTCATGGCTCACGGGCGGCGCCCTTTCTTGTCCAGTGCGGCGTCGAAGAGCAGGTTGGTGCCCGTCGTCAGGGCGACGATCAGCAGGGCGGGCACGACCACGGCCCAGGGCTGGATGAACAGGCCCGTGCGGTTGCGGTCGACCATGACCGCCCAGTCGGCGGCGTCCGGGGCGACGCCCACGCCGAGGAACGCGGCCGTGGAGACCAGGTACAGCACTCCGGTCAGCCGGACTCCGGCGTCGGCGGCCAGGGTGCGCAGGGCGGAGCGGCCGACGTAGCCGACGGCGACGCGCCACCAGGACTCGCCCTGCATGCGCAGCGCCTCCACGGCGGGCCGGGCCGCCGCCTCGGCCGCCGCGGCCCGTACGATCCGGGCGGCGTCGGGCACGTTCACCAGCGCGACGAGCAGCGCGAGGCCGGCCGCGCCCGGCGAGAACACGGACGCCACCAGCAGGATCAGCAGCAGCGACGGTACGGCGAGCAGCACGTCCAGCGGCCGCATCAGCAGCTCCTCCAGCCACCGAGCCCGGGTGACGGCGGCGGCGAGCCCGACCGGCAGGGCGACGACGTAGGCGAGGGCGGTCGCCGCGAGGGCGGTCAGCACGACCGTACGGCCGCCGTGCAGCACCTGCCGCCAGACGTCCCGGCCGACGAAGTCGGTGCCGAGCCAGTGGCCGCCGCCGAGGGTGAAGGAGACGGCGCGGGGGCCGGGTTCACCGGCGAACACGGGCCCCAGAAGGGCGAGCAGCAGCGGGACCGCGACCACGACGAGGCCGGGCAGCAGCCGGCGCGCCCTCATGCCGCCACCCCCGCCCGCGGCGTCAGCCGGTACGCGACCGCGTCCGCGCCCAGGTTCAGTACGACGGTCAGTACGCCGAACACCACCGCCAGCCCCTGCACCACCGGCACGTCCCGCTCGGCGACCGCGTTGAGGAGGACCGTGCCCAGGCCGGGGATCACGAAGAGCGCCTCCACGACGATGACCCCGCACAGCAGCCAGTCGACGGTGCGGGCGAGTTGCTGGGCCGCCGGGGCGAGCGCGTTGGGCAGGGCGTGGGCGTAGCGGACGCGTGCGCCGGGGACGCCGTAGCGGCGGGCGTGGGCGGCGTAGGGCGAGGCGAGGGCGTCGACCATGCCGGCCCGGACCAGGCGGGACAGGGAGCAGACCGGGCGGGACAGCAGGACCAGCACGGGCAGGACGAGCACGGCCGGGTGGCCGAGCAGGTCCGTGCCGTAGCCCACCGCCGTCGGCGGCAGCCAGGCCAGTTTGAGTGCGACGACCGTCACCAGCAGTACCCCGAGGGCGAATTCGGGCACGGCGTACACGGCGAGCGTGACGGAGCTGATCAGCCGGTCGATCAGCCGCCCCTCGTGCCGGGCGGCCAGCACGCCGAGCCCGAAGCCGAGCGGGACGAGCAGGGCGACGGTGAGCGCGGCCAGCAGCAGGCTCGGGCCGAAACCGTCCGCGATGTACTGGGCCACCGGACGGCCGGAGGTCAGGGAGGTGCCGAAGTCGCCGTGCGGCAGGCCTGCGGCCCAGCTCAGCAGCCGTTCGTGGGCGGGGCGGTCGAGGTCCATGGCCTCGCGGATCGCCGCGATGCGGGTGGGGTCGGGCTGGTCGCCCGCGAGCGCGACGGCGGCGTCGCCGGGGAGGGCTTCGGTGAGGGCGAAGACCAGGAGGACGACGGCCACGGTTTGGGCTGCGCCCAGGGCAAGTCGTCGGGCGACGAAGGATGTGCCACGGTGTGTCGTCTGTCGGGTGCGGCTGCGTCGTGGCTTGTGGCGCCCCGCGGCGGAGCCGCATATCGATACAGCCCCGCGCCCCTTTAGGGCGCGTTTCACGCCAGCCATACCTTGTCGAAGCGGGCCCAGTCGAGGGTATTTGCGGGGGCCTTCGTCTCGACCCCCCTCACTGTCCTGGACGTTCCGAGGATCCAGTCGGCGAAGCCCCAGATCAGGAAGCCGCCCTCGGCATACAGGCGGCGCTGCATCCGCTCGTAGACGGCGGCCCGCCCGGCCTTGTCGCGGGTGGACTGCGCCTGCTGGTAGAGGGCGTCGAAGTCCTTGTGCCGCCAGTGGGTGGCGTTGGTCGTGGAGTCGGTGAGCAGCCGCTGGGAGATGTGGGCCTCGATGGGCATGGCGCCGGAGCGGTAGCAGCACAGGGTGCCGCCGTCGAGGATGTCGCTCCAGTAGGAGTCCTTGCTGCCCATCCGCACGTCGATCGTGACGCCGGCCTTGGCGGCCTGGTCGCGGAAGATGCCGGCCGCCTCGGTGAAGCCGGCGGCGACGGCCGAGGTGTCCAGGGTGACCTTCAGCTTCTCGGCGCCGGCCTTCTTCAGCAGGGCGCGGGCGCGGTCGAGGTCCTGCTCGCGCTGGGGCAGGCCGTCGGCGTAGTACTCGTAGCCCTTGCCGAACAGGTCGTTGCCGGTCTCGCCCGCGCCGGAGAGGGCGCCGTCGACGAGTTCCTTCCGGTCGGCGATGAGGAAGAACGCCTCGCGCACCCGCCGGTCGTCGAAGGGCGGCCGGTCGGTCTTCATGCAGAACGCCTGCATGGCGCTGTTGCGCAGCCGGACGATCTCGATCTGTCCCCGGCCCTCGTGGGCGCGTGCGGTGGTGGGGTTGAGTTCGTGGGCGTACTCGACCTGACCGGCGAGGAGGGCGTTGACGCGCGCGGACTCCTCGTTGGCGACCACGAACTCGAGTTCGTCGAGGTAGGGGGCGCCGTCCCAGTAGTCCTCGTGGCGGCGGAGGACGGCGGAGCGGCCGGGCGCGAAGGAGACGAAGCGGAAGGGGCCGGAGCCGATCGGCTTCTTGTCGAAGTCGCTCGCGTGCTCGGGGACGATGTACGCGCCGAACGCGGCCAGGATGTTGGGGAATTCGGCGGTGGGGCGCTTGAGGACGAACTCGACGGTCCGCTCGCCGGTGGCGCGGCTGGCGTCGAGGTCGATGGGTTCCAGGGACGCCTTGGCGCGGAACGCCTGCTTCGGGTCGGCGATCCGGCGGTAGCTGTGCAGGACGTCCTTGGCGGTGACCGGCCTGCCGTCGTGGAAGGCGGCCTCGCGCAGGGTGACCTGCCAGCGGTCGAGGGTCCTGTTCGGCTCCCACGCGGCGGCGAGGCGGGGGCTGGCGGAGAGGTCGGCGTCGTAGTCGGCGAGCTTGTCGTAGAGGGCCTTGGCGCGGGCGACGTCGGCGAACAGGCTGGCCAGATGCGGGGCGAGGGTCTCGCTCGCGCCGCCGCCGGCGAAGGCGGCGCGCAGCCGTCCGCCGCGCTTCGGCTTGTCCCCGCTGCCGCTGTCCGTCCTGTCGTCCGTGCCTCCGCCGCAGCCGGTGAGGGCGAGGGCGGCGGCGCCGGTGGTGGCGGCGAGGAAGCCGCGCCGGCGCAGGCCGGGGAAGTGTGCGTCGTGCATGACTGGTCCTTCGGGTCAGTGGGTGTGCGGGCGGCGGGCGACGAGGTGGAGCCGGTCCGCGTCGGTCGTCCGGCCGGGCGACTCGCCCTCCCGCCAGGGAGGTTCGGTGCGCGGTCCGGGACCGTCGTGGAGTTCGAGCACCTCGAATCCGTGCGCCGTGAGGAAGTGCCGCAGTTCGTGCGGGAAGAGCAGCCGCCAGGCGGAGTGCTGGGTGACGGGCTCGGATCCGTCGCCGGTGGTCCAGACGCGGGTGCGGCGCAGGAGTTGGGCCGTGCGGTCCACCGTCAGCGTCGTGGTGGAGCGGTACGGCGTGCCCTGCCAGGCGAAGGCGTTGGCGGTGGGCCGGTCCAGAAGGTCGGTGCGGCCGAGGAAGTACGCGCCGTTTCGCATCTCCGCGACCAGCAGGCCGCCCGGGCTGAGGGCCTTGTGGCAGGAGGCGAGGAAGCCGTCGAGCTGGTCGTTGGTGTGGCAGTACAGGAGGGAGCTGTCCAGGCACACGACGGCGTCGAAGGGGCCGAGGTCGAAGCCGTGCAGGTCGGCGCGGACGTACTGCGGGCCGGGGTGGTGTGCGCGGGCGTGGGTGAGCATCGCCTCGGACAGGTCGGCGCCGGTGACGATGCGCCCTGCCGCGTGCAGTCCGGCCGCGTCCCGGCCGGTGCCGCAGCCCATGTCCAGTACGCGCGGCCCGGCCCCGTGAAAGCGCAGGCGGTCCTCGGTCCACCGGGCGGCCAGCCGCTGGGCGTCGGGGAAGCGGGCCTCGTACAGCGCCGGATGGTCGGTGAGGAGGTTGCCGCTCGTCACGCCTTGCTCCTCTCCCCCGCCGGGGCGGGCACCTCCGGGGCCGGGATCGCGGGCAGGGCACCGAGCCGGCGCAGCCGGGCCACGCCGAGCGCGGAGGCGAGGCCGAAGCAGGCGCAGCACACCCAGGGCAGCCACCCGGCGCCGTCTTCACCCCTGTCCATGGCCCAGCCGACGGCGGTGTTGCCGAGGGCCGCGGCGATGCCGGAGACGACGTAGAAGATGCCGAAGTAGGTGCCGGTCAGTTCGGGGCGGCCGAAGCCGGGGACCAGCTCCATGACGAACGGCTGGGCGATCATGACGCCGAGGTAGAGCAGCAGGGCTCCGGCGAGCACCGGTACGACGCCCGCGAGGAAGGCCGGGAGCAGGAAGGCCAGCGCCATCACCGCGAGTCCGACCGCGATCCAGCGCCCTCGGTCGCCCCGGGCCTTGAGGGACCGTGTGATCCTCAGCTGAAGCGCCAGGTTGGCGACCGTGCCGACGAGGAAGACGATGCCCGCCGCCCCGTCCCAGCCGGTCGCCTCCCGGGCCCCGGCGGGCAGCAGCAGATACAGCTGGTTCTCCAGGGTGAACATGCCGACCATGGCGAGCGCGAAGGCGACGAAGGCGCGGTTGCCGAGCACTTCGCGCCAGTCACCGAGGACGCCGCTGCCGCTCGGCTCTACCTTCCGCGCGGGCAGGACGAGCGCCTGCGCCACGGTGAGGACGGCGAAGATCCCGGCCGCGGTGAGCGCGGAGGTGCGGAAGTCGACGAGCAGCAGGGCGCTGCCCAGCAACGGGCCGATGAGCGCTCCGGTCGTGGCGAACACGTTGAACAGCGCGAACGCCTCCGCCTTGCGCTCCCCGGACTCCTGCGCCAGATACGCCCGCACGGCCGGGTTGAACAGCGCTCCCGCGAGCCCGCTCAGCACGGACGCGGCGAGCAGTACCGTCAGCCCGTCGCCGAGCGCGAACAGCGCGAATCCGAGGGTGCGCAGGGCGCAGCCCGCGATGATCACGCCCCGTGCGCCGAGCCGGTCGGAGGCGGAGCCGCCGATGATGAACAGGCCCTGCTGGCTGAGGTTGCGGACGCCGAGGACGATGCCGACGACCGCCGCCGACAGGCCGAGGTTCTCGGTGAGGTGGGTGGCGAGGTAGGGGATGAGCAGGTAGAAGCCGGTGTTGACGCCGAGCTGGTTGACCAGCAGGAGCCGCACGGCGAGCGGGAAGCGCCGTATCTCATGCCACGTCCGCACGGACCGCCACCTCCTCGACGCCCAGGCCGGGGAGGCCACTGGTGCGGACGACGCCGTCGGTGCCGCCGATGCCGGTCCACGGGTCGTGGGCGAGCAGCAGATGCCCGTCGAGGTCGGCCCAGCGGGCCCGGTCGGCGAGGTGGACGGCGGGGGCGAGTCCGAGGGTGCCTGCGGTCAGGCAGCCGAGCATCAGGCCGGTGCCGCTGCCCTCGATGAGCTCGGCGATGCGCAGGGCCGCGTGGACGCCGCCGCACTTGGCGAGCTTGACGTTGACGCCCTGGACGCGTCCGGCGAGGCGGCGGACGTCCTCCAGGGTCACGGCGTCCTCGTCGGCGATGACGGGCAGCGGCGCGCGCTCCGCGAGGGCGCCCAGGGCGTCCGGGTCGCCGGGCGGGACGGGTTGCTCGACGGCCTCCACGCCGAGGTCGGCGAAGCGTGGCAGCAGGGCGTCCGCCCGTGCCACGGACCAGGCGCCGTTGGGGTCGAGGAGCAGCCGGGCGCGGGGCGCGGCGTCGCGGATGACGCGGACACGCTCGATGTCGTCCTCGGGGTCGGGGGCGCCCGCCTTGACCTTGATGATCTCGAAGCCGCTCGCTGCGAGACGCCGGGCCTCGGCCGCCGCACGGGCCAGGTCCGTGATGCCGATGGTGCGGGCGGTCGCGGCGACGGGCGGGGCGGTGGTGCCGAGGAGACGGTGCACGGGGACGCCCGCGCGCTTGCCGGCCAGGTCGAGCAGCGCCGACTCCACGGCGGCGGTGACCGCGGGCGGCGTGTCACTCGGGGTCAGCTCCCCGGCCCGCAGGGCCTCCAGGGCGCTCTCCGGACCGGCGAAACGGCTCAGGTCCACGGCGGAGAGGATCCGTACGAGCGTTTCGGTGCCGAGGCCGTAGTACACGCTGGTGACGGCCTCGCCGTGGCCGCGCAGTCCGTCGTGCTCGACGGTGAGCCATACGGCGTCGCGTGCGGTCATGGTGGAGCGGGAGATGCGCAGCGGCTCGGCGAGTTCGAGGCGTACGGTGCGCAGGCTGGACTTCACAAGGTCTCTTTCTTCGGGGCGGGGGCGGCGAGCGGATCGCTGACGCGGGTGCAGCGGACCCAGCCGGCGGCCTCCGCCGCGTGCGGGTGCGGTATCTCGACGGGCCGGGTGGCCGCGGCGTCCGGGTCGAGGCCGTGGTCTGCGGTGAAGTCGTCGTCGTAGACCGTGCCGAGGTAGCGGTGCGGGCCGTCGGGGAAGACGGTGGCGACGACCGCCCCGGGGTGGACGCGGGCGGCCCAGGCGGCGACCCGGGCGGCGGCGCCGGTGGACCAGCCGCCGCTGACGAAGGCGCCCCGCGCCAGAAGGCGGCAGCTGTCGACGGCCTCGGCCGGGCCCACCCAGTGGACCTCGTCGAAGGCGTCGTAGGCGACGTTGCGCGGGTGGATGCTGCTGCCGAGGCCGCGCATCAGCCGGGGCCGGGCGGGCTGGCCGAAGATGGTCGAGCCGGTGGCGTCCACGCCGATGAGCCGCAGGGCGGGCCAGTGCCGGCGCAGCGGGCCGATGATGCCCGCGCTGTGGCCGCCGGTGCCGACGCTGCACACCAGGATGTCCAGATGGTCGAGTTCGACGGCGATCTCGGCCGCCAGGGAGGCGTAACCGGCGGTGTTGTCGGGGTTGTTGTACTGGTCGGGCCAGTAGGCGCCGGGCAGTTCCGCCAGCAGTTCCCGCAGCCGGGCCAGGCGCGCGGCCTGCCAGCCGCCCCGCTCCAGCGGACGGTCGGCGATCTCAAGCCGTACTCCGTGGGAGCGCAGCAACTGGCGCATGGACGGCTCCAGTTCGCGGTCACCGACGAGCACTACGGGATGGCCGAGGGCCTGTCCGGCGAAGGCGAGCCCGATGCCGAGGGTGCCGGAGGTGGACTCCACCACCGGGGCGCCGGGCAGCAGTTCGCCGCGCTCGCGGGCGCCCAGCAGCATCGACACGGCGGCCCGGGCTTTCATCCCGCCCGCTGCGAGCCCTTCGAGCTTGGCCCAGAACCCGGGGTGCGGGCCCGGCAGATCGGCGGTGATGCGGGCCAGTGGGGTACGGCCGACCAGGGAGAGCAGTTCCCGTCGCGCGGCCGGTCGCAGCGCGGTCGCGGTCATCGCCCGCCTCCCGGACAGGAGCCGTCGTAGCGGTGCAGGACACCGGGGCCGCCGTCGAGCCAGAAGAAGGGGTACGGCTCCGCGCACACCGCGCTGACGCCGCCCTGCCCGAGGAAGCGCGGCAGCACGGCGCTCCCGGTCTGGGCGAACATCACGAGCTGCTTGCCGTGCGCCAGGGCGTGCCGCCGCAGCGGTTCGAAGGTGTCGTTGCCCAGCGTCATGCCTGAGACGAGCAGCGCGTCACACCGACCGGCCGCGGCGAGCGCGTCGGCGACGACCGGCTCGCCCCATTCGGTCGCGCCGCCCTTGAGGTCACAGGGGATGTAGCGCAGATCACGCGAACGCAGCGCTTCCAGGAGGGAGTTGACCACGCCCACCACGAGCACCGTGGCTCCGGGCGGCAGGTCGAGCAGGCCGACGACGGTTTGGGCGCGGGCCCGGGACTTGTCCAGGGAGGACCCCGCGGGGAGTGGGACGGGGTCGGCCCCGTTCTCCGGGGTGTGCGGCAGGACGTGCATCAGATAGGCGTCGAGGGCCGCCACCCGCACCGCGGGCAGCGGATGCTCCAGCAGCCGGGCCACGTCGGCGCCCACGCACTCCTCGACCGCGCTGTCGGGCAGCGCCCCGGGTTCGACCGCGCAGGAGCCGACCGCCTCGGCGAGGCGCAGGCTGAGCACCTCGTTGCGGTAGCCGGTGCCCCGCCCGTGGTGCCGGACTGCCTGCCGGGTGGTGAAGGCGACGGCGATGCTCAGCGTGCCGGGGTCGGGCCCGAGGGCTCCCGCGCGTACGAGCGTCACCAGGTGGTCGTAGGACAGGCCGGTGAGGGCGGTGGTCATCGGATCACCAGTCCCGCCCGCAGCCCGTCCAGCAGGGTCTCGACGCGTGCGCGTGCGCCGAGTCCTTCGGCGTCACCGGCCATGACGTGCCCCAGGTACTCGTTGTTGCTGCCCGCCGCCTTCACCGCCTTGCCGGGTTCGGCGAGTTGGACCTCCAGCACACCGGGCAGGTCGCGCACGCCGTCGTCGTCCAGGGCTTCGAGGGTGCCCGAGGAGTCCGGCACCAGGAAGCCGACGGCCGCGCTGCGCAGCCCGGTGTCCGTGGGCCGCAGGTCGGGTGCGCGGCCCAGGGCGACGTCCACGAAGGCGGCGGCGAGGTCGATCCCGGTGACATGCCGGATGAGCTCGGTGATGCGGTTCCCGGCGGGCCGGGGGTTGACCTCGACCACGCGCGGCCCGGCGGAGGTCAGCTTGATCTCCGTGTGCGCCACGACCCCGTCGGTCAGCCCGAGGGCCTTGAGGGCGGCAAGCGCGGTCTGTTCGGCGGCCTCGGCGTCGGCCGTCGTCAGTTCGGCGGGGAACATGTGGCCGGTCTCGACGAAGGCGGGCGCCCCGCCGACGCTCTTGTCGGTCACGCCCACCACATGGACCGCGCCCGCGTACGACACCGTCTCGACGCTGACCTCGGGACCGTCCAGCAGCTCTTCGAGCAGCACCGCGGGCGTCCGGCGCTGTCCGCGGGCGTTGACCGGGAAATCGGCCAGGGCCCGGCATGCGGCGGCGAGTTGAACCTCGTCGTCCACGCGGCGCACGTACATGCCCGCGCACAGGTCGACGGGCTTGACGACCAGCGGGTAGCCGATGTCCCGCGCGGCCCGCGCGATGTCGGCCCACTCCTCCCGGACGGCGAAGCGCGGGCCGGGCACTCCCGCGTCCCCGAGGACGCGGCGGGTTGCGTCCTTGCGGCAGGCGTTCCCGACCGCCTCGGGCCCGGGGCCGGGCAGACCGAGGCGCTCGGCGATCCGCGCCACGGCCGGCAGGTAGTAGTCGCAGGACGTGACGACGCCGTCGAAGCCGAGCACCCCGTGCAGCCGCTCGACCTCGGGCAGCAGCGCCTCGTTGTCGTTGGTGTCGGCGGTGATGACGTTGCGGGCGCCGAGCAGCGGATGGGCTGTCCCCTCCGGGGCCGAGCGCAGGTAGTGGTGCAGGTCACGGGTGAGGAACGTGAACGCGTGCCCGTTCTCCCGGATCGCCCGCGGCAGCAGTCGGCTCATGGACCCGACCCAGCTCTCGACCACCAACAGATGAGCCACAACTCCCCCTTTCAAAAGGTTGCCACCCGCAGACGCTATCGATAATCATTTTCATTGTCATCTTCTTGAGTGAAGTTCCCCGGAGACCCCCTTGACTCGTTCTCTGCGCCGCACCGCACTCCTGTGCGCTCTCACGGCCGCCACGGCCCTGCTCCCCGCGGGCCCGGTCCGGGCGGCCGAGCCGCCCACCCGCCTCCGCTTCTCCGCCTGCCCGGACTCCGTCCCCCGCCCGGCGGCACCGGACCGTGTCGAGTGCGGACGGCTCACGGTGCCGCTGGACTGGCACCACCCCTCCGGGTCCCGCATCGAGGTGGCGGTCTCACGGGTCCGCGCCTCGGGCACTCCCGCCGAACGGCGCGGCATCCTGCTGGTCAACCCGGGCGGACCGGGCGGCTCCGGGCTCCCCTACGCGGTCACGAAACGAGCCAAGCTCCCCGAGAGCGTGCGGCGTGCGTACGACGTGGTCGGCTTCGACCCGCGCGGCGTCGGGCGGAGCACCCCGGTCTCCTGCGGCCCGATGGGCGGTCTCTTCGACAGCCCGGGCGGGGACCCGGTCCCGGCCGGACCCCGGGCGGAGCGGGCGAACCTGTCGTCCCTGCGCGCGATGGCCGACGACTGCGCGAAGCACGCGGGCCGCCTGCTGCCCCATCTGTCCACCGAGCAGACGGCGTACGACATGGACGCGATACGCGAGGCCCTCGGCGAGCCGCGCACGAGCTTCCTCGGCGTCTCCTACGGCAGTTGGCTCGGCGCCGCCTACACCGCCCGCTTCCCGCACCGCGTCGGCCGGATGGTGCTGGACAGCGTGGTCGGGCCGTGGGACTGGTACGACTTCGACGTGATCCAGAGCCGGGCGCTGCTGCGGCAGCGCGACACCTTCTTCGCCTGGTCCGCGGGGCGTTTCGGCCTGGGAGAGACTCCCGCCGAGGTGCGTGCGTCCTATCTGCGGGTGCGCCGGGGACTGGCCGCGCGGCCCGTCGCGGGCTTCGGCGCGGCGGAGTTCGACCGGGCGGTGTACCGCGCGCTGGGCCGCACCGAACGCTGGGCGGGCCTCGCCGACGGACTGCGCGGCTACCTGGCCGCCGGCGACCCGGACGGGCTGCGCCCGGCCACCGCCTTCGACGGCCCGGAGTCCCGCAACTACGAGGCGGCCAACCGGGTCGTCAAGTGCGCCGACGGGCCGGGTCCCGGCCCGGGCGACATCGTCACGGACATCCGCCGCACCCGCCGACTCGACCCGCAGCCGGTCCTGACGGGGATGGAGGCGAACGCCTGCGCCTACTGGCACCACCGGCCCGGCCACCGCACACCGCTCGGCAGTCCGGACGCGCCGCCGGTCCTCCTCGTCGCCTCCGCGCACGATCCCGTCACGCCGGTCGAGGGAGCCCGTGCCCTGCGGCGCCTGCTGCCCGGGGCACGCCTGGTCACCCTCCAGGACGACTACTCCCACGGCGTGTTCGCGAGCCGGGGGAACGCCTGCGTGGACGACACCGTGGCGGATTATCTGGTGCGCGGAACGGTGCCCGGGGCGGACGTGCGCTGCGCGGGCCCGGGCCTGCCGACGGTTCCGTGACGGGCGCCGGCCCTCAGGCCTCCGTCCACACCAGCACGGTCAGCACCGCGTTCGCGACGGTGACGGGCACGGCGGCCTGGCTCAGCAGCCGCACCCGCATACTCCGCCCGGAGGCGAGCCGCTTGGTCAGGGGCACGACGACGAAGCTGCCGCCGCCGGTCCCGGTGATCTCGTGGATCGGGTGGTCCGCGCGGTGCTCGTCGCCCTCGTACTCCGACATGCGCGCCTGCACGACCGCGCCCGCCGGCAGACCGTCGATCTGGAGGCTGAGGGTCCCGCTGAAGCGGGCCGGGCCACGGGCGAACACGCTCCCGCCGGTGGCGTGGTGGCCGGTCTCGTCGGTCCACTCCGTGGTGAACTCGACCGAGTCCCAGGCGCCGGGCGCGAGTTCGTACTCCCCGGCGACACCTAAGTTGACGTACTGGGGCATGGGGTCCTCTCCTTCCCACCGGCCCGCCGGGAGGGCCAGGGCGTCGGCGACATCACGGCGGAAGTCGGCCATGTCGAATCCGCGCGGGTCGACCTTCCAGTCGCTCCACTCCAGGTGACCGATCGCGCTCTTGTGGCCCCAGCCGTGCGCGCGGCAGACCGCGGCGGTGGCCTTGACCATGGCGAGGTACTGCTCGCGCGGCCACGGGTCCTTGCCGTCGCCCTTGTTCTCGCACTCCCAGCCGTAGAACCGGGCGTTGCCGTCGACCGCGCCTGCCGAGCCGTCGTGCTCGTGCGTGGCCGGCGGGTACGTGCCGTACGACTCGCCTATGACGGCGTTCAGCACGTCACCGTCGCCGCCGCCGGCGTGGTTGGCCCGGCCGTTGCCGGTCAGGTGGACGACACCGTCCTTGGTGATGCACCCGGTGGCGAGCGGACCGGGCAGGGCGCTGTGGCCGTGGTAGATCAACTCGACGACGTCCGTGCTCGGGCCGGTGACGGTGTGGTGGATCATCACACCGTGCACCGGGCCCCAGGGGCCCTTGTGATTACGGTTGTTGGTACGCCAGCCGCCGACCTCGTGGACGGCGCAGCCCTCGGCCTTCAGCGCGGCGACGAGCCGGGGGGCGGTGAGTGGTGTGGCCATGCGTCGGTCCTCCGTTTCGGCGCGCTCGCGCCGGTCCGAAGACTGCGGGCCCGGCGGCGGAGCGTGCCTGCGGAACGCCTCGCCCGAACCAGCCCTGGAAACTCGCCAGGCCCTCACTCACCATTGTTCCGCCGCTTGCCGCCCCGCTCACCTCGCCGTAGCCCCGCACACAAATTCGGCGGGATTACGACCCTGCCGCCCCGGAATCGGCAGGGCAGGAGTCGTGGCTCCGCATAGCCGCCTGGCTGACCCGGCACGCTCCCCTCACCCGTGCCACCCTCCGCCCCCCGGCGGCCGAGGGCGGCATCGAGGCGGCCGAGCGCACGCTCGGCCAGCGCTCTGGTCCTGCCCCTCCTGGAGGCCCCGCAGGAGCGTGAACCCTGGCCGTGCGTCCGGGACTTCGACCTGGCCGGGCCCGTGGAACGCACCCCGCCGGGGCGACTGCGCACCGCCGTCGCGGACCCTGGTCACGGAGGTCCACGCGACCAGGACGACGCTCGCCGGCGGCGGCAGCGGCCCCGTAGCGGAGGAGGACCTCACGGCATGGGTCGCGGGAAGGGACGCGGCCGACGCCCTACGGTCCTTCCTCCGGCTCCCGTTGACCGTCGCCGCCGAGGCGGTACTGCAGCGGCGGGTCACCCTCCACTGGCGGGACGAACTCGCCGTCGACCTGCGCGGCACGTGACGAGGGGCCGTCCGGCGGTCAGACCAGCTCGGGCTGCGGTTCCGGCTTCGGCACCGGCGCGGGCTGGGGTTCCCACACCCGAGTGGTCCGCAGGTAGCCGTAGATCACGGAGGCCATCAAGGCGATGAGGAGGGGTCCGAACAGCTTCGGGTGCGCGGCCATCTCCACCGGCAGCCAGCGGTAGGACACCAGGAGCGCGGCGAACACCGTCGTGCCGTAGGTGACCAGCTGGATTCCCGAGCGGTCCCAGCCGCGCGCCTGGGCTCGCAGGGCCGCCTCGATGGTGAGCGTGAACACCACGCCGGCGACGAGGTCCACGCCGTAGTGGTAGCCGAAGCCGAGCGTCGCGGCGAGCGTGGCGATCAGCCAGAACGTGCCCCCGTAGCGCAGCAGGCGCGGGCCCCGACGGGAATGGAGGTAGATCGCGACGGCCCATGCCGTGTGCAGGCTGGGCATGCAGTTGCGCGGGGTGATCCCGTCGAACGGCATCGACTGCGGGGTGCCGATCGGCGGCGGCAGGTCGGGCCACAGGTTGGCCAGCGCCCAGTGGCCGCCGTCGGCACCGTAGGCGTAGACCGGCCCGACCACCGGGAAGATCATGTAGATGCCCGGCCCGAGGAGGCCGATCACCAGGAACGTGCGCACCAGATGATGTTTCGGGAAGCTGCGCTCGGCCGCCACGTTGCGCAGCTGGTACAGCGCGACGACGACCGCGCCCACCGCGAGCTGTGCGTAGACGACGTCGAGCACAGTGGTGCCGACCGGCCCGGTCGCCGTGACGATGCGGCCCACCAGCCACGACGGGTTGCCGAGCGCGTGATCGGCGGACGCCAGGTACTGGTCGAGGACCAGCGGGCGGGTCTTCGACGTGATGAGCAGCCAGGTGTCTCCGGTCTTACGGCCGGCCACCAGCAGCAGGCCGAGCCCGACGCCCTTCAGCAGCAGAACACGCTCCGCGCCGGTGCGGCGCGTGACGGCCATGACCGCGATGCCCAGGATCACCCACAACGCGCCGTTGCCGAAGGGGTGGCCGTCGGCCAGGAAGGGGGCGCCGATCGCCCACCGCACCAGCTGGAAGACGGCGTCGACGCCGACCGCGACGCCGACCGCGATGAACCGTTGCCGTCGGTTGAGGACGATCAGCGCCATCGCCAGGCAGGCATACAGCAGCCAGCCCGATTTGGGTGGAAGTATCACCTCTTGCACCTGGCAGGTGATCGGCCCCGGCACTCCGTAGTGACGCGCGGCGATCTCCAGGGCGACGAGGAATCCGAGGGTGATCACCCCCGCCACGGTCCATAGCAGCACTCGCGGTTGACGCCATGCGGCGAACGTCATTCTGCTGCTTATTCGCGCGAACAACCGCGATGCCATGGATATCAATTTTTTAGTCTGTTTTCCGGTGAAGAAGGGCGATGGGCACTCGTCACAAGCTCGAACATGCTAGCGGAGCGATGCGGATGAGTCTCGCGATTACGGGTGATTCGAGCCCACCCGCGCCTACTGGGTCAGTCCGTTCGTGCAGGCGGCGCCCGGCTCGGGAGTCTGCGAGCCCTGAACGTACCTGGTGAGGAACTGCTCGACCCGCGGGTCCGACGCCTTGTCCACGGTGAGCTGGTAGCCCCAGGCCGACAGCATGATCTTCCCGGACTGGTCGTCGACCGGACTCATCAGCGTGTAGGGGGTCTTGGAGACCTTGTCGCCGAGCGCCTTGACGTCGGCGTCGGCGGCCTTGTCGTTGTACGTCACCCAGACCGCCCCGTGTTCGAGGGAGTGGACGGCGTTCTCCTTGCCTATGGCCTTGGTGTAGACGGTGCCGTCGCAGGTCATCCACGCCTGGTTGTGGTCGCCGCCGACGGGCGGGTTCATCGGGTAGTCGACGGCGGCCTGGACGTGATCGCGGCCGAGCTTCTTCGCGTTCCAGGTCCGCTCGCCGCGTACGGGCTTCTTCGCCGCGGCGGCCTGCTGCTCGTCCTTCTCGTCGGCCTTGTTCAGGGCGTAGGCGCCGAAGCCGGCCACTGCGGCGACGATGACCGCGCTGAGCGTGATGGTGAGGACGCGGTTGCGGCGCTCGCGGGCTCTTTCCGCGCGTCGCATCTCCTCGATCCGGGCCTTGCGGGAAACGGCGGCGGCCTTCTTGCTGGTCTTGCTCATGACTGGCTCCTTCTTCCTGCACGCCGTACGGCGGTCGGTGCGGGGATGGCATGGATGTCGCGGGGCGCCGAGCGCGCACATGGGCGCACGGCGTCATGGCATCCGGCTCAGGTCCGCAGCACCTGAAGGACATGGAGGTCGGGAGCGCCGCTCGCGGGAGGAGGCTGGGCGACAGGCGCGGGGCCGCCCTGCCGCCTGGGGAGATCCGGCATGCGGGGCAGCAGCGCCGGCACCGGCTGGACGGGGGCCGCGAGCACCCCGGCCACCGGGTGCACGGCCGAGGCACAGCAGCTCTCGCCGGCGGGGCAGTCGTCCAGGTGCGCGGCCGCCGTGGTCATGGCGTGATGCCCGGCCCGGCTGTCGTCGCCGACGCCGTGTTCCGTGTGCCCCAGGCACATCACCACCGTCGCGAGCAGGACGGCGAGGGCAGGACGGAGGACCCGGGCGCACGTGGTCCACCACGCTCCGCGGGATCTGCGCTGTGCCGGCGGCGTCCTGCTCGTCATCACGGTGATGTTAAGCGGTTTCCGGGGGTGCCGGGGCGGGGTCAGTCGCCGAGCCTGTCCTCGATGAGCGCCTTGAACTCCTCGTAGGAGGCGGGAGGTTGGATCCTGGTCCCGTCGACGAGGAAGGTCGGCGTGCCCTGGACGCCGAGGCCCAGGCCGTCACGCTGGTCGGCCTGAACGCGTCCGGCCGTCTCCGGATCGGCGAAGTCGGCGTCGAACTTCTTCATGTCCAGACCGAGTTCCTTCGCGTAGCCGCGGAAGACGGGCTCCTTCCACTCCCGCGACTCGCCCCACTCCTTCTGCGAGGTGAAGAGCTTGGTGTACATGGCCTCGAACCTGCCCTGCCTCGCCGCGGCCTCGGCGGCGCGTGCGGCCGGCTCGGCGTTGCGGTGCCCGGGCATGGGGAAGTAGCGGGCGACGAAGGTGACCCGGTCGCCGTACTCCTCACGCAGCCGCTCCACGACCGGGTAGTACGCCCCGCACGCCTCGCACTCGAAGTCGAGGAACTCGACGATCGTGAGCTCGCTCCGCTCCGGCTCGGACAGCCGGTGGCTGGAGGGCCGGACGGGCAGCGCCTCGGCGACGGTCCGCGCGTCCGCCCCGGCGTCGCCACCGTCGTCGGGCCTGAGCAGCAGGTAGGAGCCGAGGGCCGCCGCGAAACCGGCCACGAGGACAGCGGCGACGATCAGGTGTTTGTACAGCTTCTTCATGGTTCCTCAAGGGGGAGGGAGGGCGGCCGTCCCGCCTCGTGCCCGTCAGGGCAGGCAGGGGCCGCCCGTCGGCATCAGCCGGGGCAGGGGCATGGGCAGGGGCGGGACCGACGGGCCGCGCCCGTGACGCGGGGGCGCCCTGCCCTCGTTCAGCCGTACCAGCAGCGCCGAGACCGGCGGAGCCGCGCTCTCGCGGACCGCGACCCGGGGGCCGTTGTCGTGGCGGCCGCTCAGCAGCGGCCACAGGAACAGCAGCAGATGTCGTACGGCCGCCCAGAGCGTCCTGCTCTGCCACAGCAGCCGCTCGGTGAGGCCCAGCAGGCGGGCGGCGAGCAGGAGCACGACCGCGTGACCGGCCAGCACCACCCCGGGCGACGGCCCGGCGACCGTGTCGTGCTCGATCAGCTGGGACAAACCGCCGCCGGAGTCGCCCCGTTCCGCGACCGCCGCGCACGCCCCGGGCAGGGAGTACGCGGCGTGACAGGCCAGTTGCGCGGCAGCGAGCACCACCGGCACCTGGGTGTCCGTCAGCCTCCGCCGCGTCAGCACCGTCGCGCCCGGCACGGCCACCGCGGCCGTCCCGGCCACGATGATCCACCGAGGAGCGTGGCACTGCGCCAGCACATGCCCGGCCAGCGGCAACAGCACACACAGCACGGCGAGCACACCCGCCCTGAGCCCGCGCAGCACACCGGACGCCGGGGAGGCGGGTCCTCGCGGGCTGTGCGGTCGCATCAGGGTCGGGCCTTCGGGAAGCGTCGGGCTGCGAGGGCCGGTTTCCCCGCACGCCTCGGCAGCGTACCGGGCCACGGCCGGCGTCCTTCTCGCGGTGCCCGCCGCTTCAGCCGGTCGTGCTGGTCATGGTGCCGGGCCTGGGACTGGCCATCGCCGGGCTGACGAACTCCCCCCTCACCCTGCTCAAGCGGCTGCTCCCCGACCGCTCGGCCCAGGGCGCCGGCTCTGTCGGCCCAGGACGCCGGCTCTGGACGCGAGCCGTCCCAGTCCTCCGTCCCAGTCCTCCGTTCCAGGCCACCTGCGTCTCTGCAGGTCAGACCCCGTTCCAGCGTTCCGGCGTCCCGCGATCACCGCCACCTGTGGCGGGCGGGACGGATCGCGGAACAAGCTGCGGTCGTCCCAGCAGCCCGCTGGACGACACACCTCTGCACGATGGAGATACCGATGCGTTCGCGCCTTGCCTCCCGCCCCGCCCGCCTCGCCCTGGCCGCCGTCGCGGCGGTGGCCCTCACCGCCACCGCGACCGCGACCGCCACGGCCGAAAGCCGAGGCAGCACCGCGCGGGCCTGCGTGACCAAGAACCTGACCTTCAAGATCACCACGGAGACGCAGGCGGGTGGCTACTACCTCCTCGCCGCCAAGGCCAAGCCGGGCGTCACCTGCTACCTGAAGGGCGTCTTCCCCTCCGCTTCCTTCGGCTCGGCCGCCGACACCGAGGTGGGACCGGCCGAGCACGCCGTCAGCGAGAACGTCGTCCTCTCCGGCTCCACCCGGGCCTACGCCGGCATCAACCCCAAGACCACCAACAACGACCACGGCAAGGAGTTCGAGCGGATCCACCTGTCCGTCACGGGCGACGAGGCCAACTCGGTCAGCCTCGACCTCCCCGACACCGCCCTGGTCGACCGGCCCGTCGCCACCAACTGGCACGCCGACCCGGCCGACGCGGTCCCGTTCTCCGGCTGACGGCTCGTTCCCCGGGGTACCGCGTCCGACGGCCGGTAGTCCGCCGGGGCGGTCCCGCGCACGGCCTCACCGGCGTGCGCGGTACCGCCCCGGCGGACGACGTCGGGCGACCGAGTAGCGCCGTTTTGGCCTAGTTACGCATACGGTCCCCCATCGTTCAGCAGTGCATGACCAACACACGACGCACGCTCGCCGCCCTGGCTCTCGCGGGAGCCGCCCTGACCACTGCCACCACAGCTCACGCCGCCGACCCCGGCGACAAGGGCGAGCAGACCAGCGCCCGGTCCGGCGGCACTGCCGTGAGCACGAGCGGGGACGACCTCCTCAGCAGGTCCACCCGCGCCCTCAACACCCTCAACCCCCTGACCAGCCTCCTCCCGGTGAACATCAACAACCTCTCCCGCTAGACGTACCGTGCCCCGGGGATCTGCTGACGATTCGATTCCCCGGGGCACGGCACGGCGTGACTCCGCCGCGTATCGGGTTGATTCAATGGGCGCACGCGGCGACGGGCACCCCGGCGCGGCCCGTGAGGGAGGAGTCTTTGTGACAGTGGAGGACATCGCGGCACAGCTCGGTTCGCTGCTCCGCGCCGGCGGACTGTCCGTCAGCACCGCGGAATCCCTCACCGGCGGCATGCTCGGAGCGACGATCACCGCAACCCCCGGCGCGTCGGACTACTACCGCGGCGGCGCCATCACCTACGCGACGGACTCCAAGGCCACGGTCCTCTCCGTGTCCGAGGCGACCCTCGCCTCGGACGGCCCCGTGAGCCCTGCGACGGCCGAGCAGATGGCGCGCGGCGTACGGGAGTTGTTCGGCAGTTCCCTCGGTCTCTCGACCACCGGCGTCGCCGGCCCCACCGGCCAGGACGGCAAGCCCGTGGGCCTCGTCCACATCGGCGTCTCCGACGCGGAGCGCACCGTCAGCCACGAGTTCACAAGCACCGGACGGACACGCGACGAGGTACGCCGCCAGGCCGTGGAGCGGGCGTTGAGCCTGCTTGTCGAGCATCTGGACCGGCCGGAGAAGTTCTGACGGCTGGGAGCGAGCGCGGCGAGAGCCGCATCCGCCGTACCCGGCCCCTGGGGCAGAGGCCCTCCGCCTACTGCCCCAGAGCCCCGCGCAGGGCGTGACGGTCAGACGCTGACGGGGAGGTGGGTGGCTCCGCGCAGACTCAGAAGGCCGTTCCAGCGGACCTCCCCCGCCTGTTCCAGGCCGGGGAAGCGGCGGACCAGGCCACCGACGGCGATCCTTCCCTGGATGCGGGCGAGCATCCCGCCGATGCAGTAATGGGCACCGCCGCCGAAGGAGACATGGCGGCGTGCGTTCTCGCGGTCCAACCGCAGTCGGCCGGCGTCCGGGCCCCAGAACTCCTCGTCGCGGTTGGCCCCGGCCAGGCTCGCCAGGACGACCGAACCGGCCGGGATCTCGTGCCCGCCCACCCGGTGGGGGTGCAGGGTGATGCGTCGGGCGAGGTGCACCGGAGGTTCGTAGCGGAGCAGTTCCTCGATCGCGTTCCGGTCGAGCTCGGGCGTGGCTCGCAGGAGTCCGAGCTGGTCGGGATTGCGCAGCAGCGCGAGTATCCCGCCCGAGAGCAGGTTGACGGTCGTCTCGTATCCGGCGACGTAGAGCATGGCGACCTGGGCGACCAGTTCGTCGTGGCTGAGCCGGTCACCGTCGTCCTCTGCGTCGATGAGGGCGGTGAGCAGGTCGTCGCCGCGATCCCGGTGCTTGCGGGAGATCGCGTCGGACACGAGCTCGACCATCTCCGCGTCGGCGGCCTCGATGTCCTCCTTCGAGCGGGAGTCGCCGCCCGGCTCGCCCAGCCGGATCAGCAGGCCGGTCAGCTCGCGCAGGCGTGCGGTGTCGATCTCCGGCATCCCCAGGATCCGGGTGATCACGGCGAACGGCAGGGGGAACGCGAGCTTTTCGACCAGGTCGCCGCCCCCGGCGGCGCCCAGATCGTCCAGCGCCTTGTCGACCAGGTCGTGCACCACCAGCTCGATGCCGCTCATCGCCCGCGGGGTGAACGCCTGGGAGACGAGTTTGCGCAGCCTGGTGTGGTGCGGGGGGTCCTGGTCGATCAGCGCGAGGCCCTTGAGGCGCGGTGCGCGGGCGGAGCCACCGGAACCCCGGGCCCTGCGTTTGTCGACCGAGTGCTCCGCGCGCAGCAGCGCCTCCACGTCCTCGTGCCGGGAGACCATCCAGAAGCCGCCCGGGTGCTCGTGCACCGGCGCGTGCCGCCGCACCTCGGCGTAGTGGGGGTGCGGGTCCTCCATGAACCCGTCGGAGAGCGGGTTGAACATGACCGGGGTCTGGCGCATCGCGCTGCTCATGCGGTGTGTCCTCTCGTCTTGCGCATCGTCTTGCGAAGCAATGCGGAGGTGAGCGACGGCCGGGGCCGTCCACGGCCGTACGCCGCCGCCGCGAGCGCGCCGACGGCCAGGGCCGCGCCGATGGCGGCCTTCTTGCGCGGGCTCGTGCCGGTCGGCCGGGCCGGGGAGGCGGGGGACGCGAGGGCCGGGGGCTGGGTGATCGCCCGGGGGTACGGCAGCACGGCCGCCGCATAGCGGCGCCGGCACACCTCCGCGACCCGCGCGCTCCGCTCGGGCGGCAGGGCCGAGAGGCGTTCCCGGAACATGGATTCGTACCGGTCGACCTCGCGGCGCAGTTCGGTGGCGGCCTTGTCGCCGTAGAGCTTCACGAAGGCGGAGTAGACGTTCAGGGTGCCCAGGGCGACATCCTGTTCGTAGTGTTGGAGATCGTTCGCGATGTCCGCGAGCACTTCCACCGGCCAGAGCAGGTCGCGGGTCGCGGGGTCCATCCTCCGTCCGCGCAGGGCGAAGGTCATGGCGCGCAGCAGGCGTACGTCGGTTGGCCGCAGTTCGACCAGGGCGAGGGTGTCCTGACGGGTGACGGTGCCGCGCGACGTGGTGGCGTTCTCCAGGCGGATGAACCGCTCCGCCTCGTCGACCAGGAAGGCCACGTCCTCACTCCACGCTCCGAGGGCCCGCAGGACTTTCTCGAAGGCCTTCTTGTACGTGTGGAACGCCTCGTAGTCGCTGTTGCGTTCGGCGTCGAGGTCCACGTCCGTATTGCGTTCCGCCAGTGAGTCGACGCGATAGACCAGGTACTCGACGGCGAGTAACACGGGCGTCAGGCGTAAGCGCTGTCTTCGCGGTACTTCGTCCACGACGTAGTACATCCGCGACACGTAGTCCCGGGTGATGCCCACCGCCTTCCCCAACGGGGTCGCCGCCAGGCGGGCCAAGCTGTTCATCGGGTTTCCTTTCCGGAGAGGTGCGGGGAGCGGGCGTCGACACGCCAGGCGACCGCGAAGCCGACCGCGAGCCCCAGGAGGACGCCGCCCGCGACATCGGCGGCGTGGTGGGCGTCTGCCAGCACGCGCGAGACGCCGACGGTCGCCACGAGGGCCGCGCCCAGGCCCAGGCACGACCACCACACTCGCGTACCGGTACGCAGCACGGCCAGGAGCACCATGAGGATGAGCGTCGCGGAGGCCACATGCCCGGACGGGAAGCTGTACCCGGGGTCGGGGGCAGAGCCGTCGGCCGGCAGCGGCATGGGCCGTCCCACCAGCGTCTCGAGTGCCGTCTCCGCCGCGAACTGCACGGTCAGGCCGACGAGCACCCACAGCGCGGCGCCGGGCCGGCGCCGGTACAGCAGGACTCCGAGCGCCGTGAGCAGGCCTGCCCCCAACAGGGCCGAGCCGACCGCGTCGGCCGGCCCGTCGGGGCCGAGCCAGGAACCGGCCGACGTCCCGAAGGCGCGGTCGGCCCCGGCACGGAACCGGTCGTCGAACATGCTGACGAGGTCGCTCCCGGAGGCGACCAGCGCGGCCAGTGCGGCGAGCGCCAGCGCCGCGACCGCCGATCCGAGGAGCGGTCCGGGGGCGGTCCCGGCCGCGGCGCCGGTCACGGCGTGGTCGGCGTCCTGCCGACGGGGCACGTTCACCACACTTCCCTCCTGTCGTGCGAGCGCGGACCGCAGCCTCGGTGCGGAGCGGAGATGCTCAGAGCCGGCGCCAGGGCGACATGCCGGCGGCCTTGAGGGAGCGGTGGAGCAGGACGCAGTAGGCGACGTCGAGCAGGAACGTCCAGGCGTACATGACGTTGATCAACGGCGTCAGCGGGTACGAACGATGCCCCAGCGACTTCCGTACGAACTCCGACCAGCTGGTGGGCCAGGTCCGCTGCGGTGAGGTGGTGACGGTGAGGGCCGTGGCGATCCAGGCGCACAGCGTGCCCAGCCACTTGCCGACGGCGATGTACATCGACTGGCCCGCGGGCGATCCGCGGTCCTCCAGCATCTTGAGGTAGAGGATGGACATCATGAGGTTGATGCCGAATCCGGTGTACTCCCCGTCGGGGTCCGCCAGATCGATGAACGCGTGGTAGTTGACCGACAGGGCGGCGGCCACGCACACCCCGAAGAGTGGCCGGAAATAGCGGCCGAGTGTGCTGTTCGGGAACTGCGCCGCACCGTACTTCCACACCTGCCAGGCGATCACGACGTCGACCAGGAAGCCGGCGATGCTCGCGGTGTGGAAGTAGTCGCCCAACGGGTCCAGGAGGAAGCCGTAGGCGAACTCCCAGGTGAGGTTGGCGAAGAAGGCCGCGAGTGGCACTCCGTACGTCTGGTCGGCGAATCCCCGGTAGACGATCGCCACATAGGCCACGAGCCATCCCAGGGCGCACAGCAGGCCGAACAGGACGACGGCGCTGGAGACGCCTTCAGCGGCGTTCCTCTCCTCGTGCCGGTCGGTGGCCGGATCCGGTAAGGCGTCCCGGAGCGGGGCGCAGTTGAGCGCAAACGCACGTTCGAGTCGCTCCCGGTCCGCCGCCCCGACCGATCGCAGCGCTTGCTCGAACCGCGCCTCGAAGTGGGCGACTTCCTCGCGTATTCGTTCCGCGGCCGTGTCGCCGTAGGTGTCGACGAAGGCGGCGTAGATGTTGGTGCGTTTGATCGGTCCGGTGGCGGAGGCGTACTGCGTCAGGTCCCACGCGACATAGGCCAGGCTCTCGGCGGGGCGCAGCGCCTCGCGGAGTTCCTCGTCACCGTCCCGGTCCCAGGGCCGGCCGAGGTCGCGGACGATGCGCAGTTCGCTGGGAGCCAACTCCACCAGTCGCCGCAGTTGTTCCGGCTTCGCCTCGCCCGCGCGGATCGCGAACTCCACTTCGGCGAGTTCCGTGACGTCCCGCTGGGCCCGCCCGCCCTCGGGGATACGGGCGCAAAGGCGGTTCAGGATCTTTTCGATACCTGCGTCCCGAAGTTCTGCCAAATGTCCGGACAGGTTGCCTCCAATGGGCTCCGGAGCGAGAGCCGCGAGGCGTGCGCGTTTCACCGCGAAGGCGAGATACCGCGCCGTCAACCTAACCGGGGTCGCGCGGAGTTGCCGCTTCAGGGAGGACCCGAGGACGGGGCCGTGCATACGCTCGCCGACGGCGGCCTCGGTGCCGCGTCGAATGGGCGGGGCCACTTGGGTGACGGCTGAAGCCAACAACCGTTTGGCGCGCCGAGAGGCCGCCAGCCTCAGATTTCGCATCGTGCTCAATCCAGCCTCCTAGAGCCGGGCCCCCGCACAGCGCGTCCGATCCGTGGACGCTCAACTGGGGTGCCAGGACGGGTCGTTCAGGACGACTCCACCTGAACGAGTCATGAACATGGTGTACCATCAAGATCCGCACCGTCCAGGCTCGCTCGGAAGACTGATACATAGATTCATGTCCAACCGACCATGGGGGACTCGCAATGGACGTCGCATCAGAAAAATCTCCGTCCGTCTTAGAGCACGTTCTGTCGGCTGAAGAAGCCGATGGTTTGTGCGCGGCGGCCCAGACAGCTCTGGCCGCCAAGGGGTCTCCCGCGAGGCCCTTTTTCCATGAAGGCCTGGAAGAGCACATTCATCGAATACCGGAGTCGATTCGCTCGGTACTGAATGAGTTCAAGGACTCTTCCTCTCTGTGCGCACTGCAGATCTCAGGGGCACGCGTCGACGCTGACCGGTGCGGGCCCACACCGCTCTCCTGGCAGGAAGCCCTCGACTGCGAACGCCAGGCGCTGGAGGAGGCGCAGCTGGCCCTGCTGGCCGCCGGTCTGGGCGAGGTCTTCGCATGGCCGACCATCCAGCGCGGCCGGATGGTGCAGAACCTCGTCCCGGTCGAGAGCGACCGGGAGGAGCAGAGCGGCCATGGTTCAGTCGCTCTGGAGTGGCACACCGAGGACGGCTTCCACCAGGACAGATGCCGCTATCTGGCGCTCCTGGGCATCAGGAACCCCGACCGGGTGCCGACCACGCTCGGCACGGTCAACGACGTGCGGCTGACCGAGCACCACCGGTCGGTGCTCCGCGAGCGCCGCTTCCTCATCCGGCCCGACCTGGAGCACCTGCGGCAACTGGCCAGGTTCGCCCCGGACAGCGACATGCTCCGGCGTGCGCGCGAGATGTACGAGAACCCGGAGCCGGTCGCGCTCCTCTTCGGTGACCCCGAGTCCCCCTGTCTGCGGATCGACGCACCGTACACGACCGCGGTGGCCGGCGACGGCGAGGCCGCCGACGCGCTGGCCGCGATCGTCGACGAGCTCACTCGCGCCCAGCAGGACGTGGTGGTCGGCCAGGGCGACGTGCTGATCGTGGACAACTACCGCGCCGTGCACGGCCGCCGGGCGTTCCTGCCGCGTTTCGACGGCACGGACCGCTGGCTGAAGCGCATGAGTGTGGCCGGCAGTCCGCTGTCCACGACGACGTCCGGCGCGAGCGCGCGAGTACTGACGATCTGAGCGGATCCGCCGGCACATCGCGGCCCCCGTCGTCATCTCCGCAATCTCCGCACGAAGGACCCCGGCGAGCCGAACGCAGCACTTCCGCAGCCCGGATGCATGCGATGGGCGCTGGAATCCGCCGTCAGTCTCTATTTCATCGCCGTCCAGCGGCGCCATCACCGTCCTCCGATCACTCGATGGCCCGTCGGCGTATCCATGGGGAGAGTGAGCATTCGTGTCTTTCGCGATCGACAGCACCCAAGCAGAAACAGACTTCCCGGCACCGATGGAAGAATTCCGTCGCCAGGTCAACGAAAAGCTTCGCTCCTCCGTCGACTCGGTGGAGCCGCCTCGACTGCGCGAGGCCATGGCCTACTCGCTGTTGGCCGACGGAAAGCGCGTCCGGCCGACTCTGTGCCTGTTGGCCTACCAGATATTCGCCACCGACGTATCGGTTGCGCTTCCCACCGCCTGCGGGCTGGAAATGCTGCATACGGCTTCGCTCATCCATGACGACCTGCCGGCCATGGACGACGACGACTTCCGCCGCGGCAGCCCTTCCAACCACCGGGTGTTCGGTGAGGGCATGGCGCTCCTGGCGGGCGACGCGCTGCTCGCCTACGCGCTGGAGTTCATACTCCAGAACTCCGGCTCACTGCATCCGGAAAGACTGCTGAGCGTCATGGCCAAACTGATCGAGGTGGTCGGCCCGTCCGGGCTGTCCGGCGGTCAGGCGATCGACCTCCATTCCCAGGGCCGCGACGATGTCGACCCGTTGACCGTGGAGGAGATGCACATCAAGAAGACCGGCGCGCTCATCGAGGCGTCCGTGGTCACCGGGGCGATTCTGGGAGGGGCGTCGCAGGCCGACATAGCGCGCCTCACCACCTATGCGCGAAACCTCGGGCTCGCCTATCAGATCGTCGACGACATTCTCGACGAGACATCGAGTTTTGAAGAGTTCGGCAAGGAGGTCGGCCAGGACCGGGCCGCGGGCAAGTGGACGTATCCCCGGCTGGTGGGGGTGGAGCAGGCTCGTGAGCGGGTGCGCGGACTGATCACGCAGGCAGTGGCCGAGCTCGACGGGTTCGGCGAGCGCGCGGCGATGCTTCGCTGGGCCGCGCAGGTGGTTCACGACCGGGCGGCGGCGTGATCGGCGCGGAGGGCTCCCAGGAAGAGCTGCGGACCGTCCCCGCCTCGGCCGCTCCGCCGAATCCCGCCGGAGCGAACATCGCCGCGTCCTGGTATGCCGCGATCAAGAGCACCCGGCTGGGCAAGGGGCCGCACCGGATGCGGTTGTTCGGGCGCGAGGTCGTGCTGTGGCGGGACCGGAAGGGAGCGGCGCGCTGTGTGGCCGCGCACTGCCCGCACCAGGGTGCCAACCTGGGCCTCGGGGACGTCGTCAAAGGCGAATTGCGCTGCCCCTTCCACCACTGGCGGTTCGACGGGAACGGGGTCTGCTCCGCCATCCCCGGTCTCTCACGCATCCCGACGACAGCCCGGATCCGGTCCTACCCCACCCGTGAGGCATACGGCTTCGTCTGGGTCTGGTACGGCACCGCCGAACCCCTCTTCGAACTCCCGGAGTTCCCGGCGCTGACCGACAGGCCCCGCCGCTACCTCGGCTTCCACTACGACGACGCCACCACCGGGACGATCCGCCAACTGCTGGAGAACGCGGTCGACCACCAGCACTTCAGCGCCCTGCACGGACTGTCTCTGGACGGGGTGGAGTTCCGCGTGCTGGCCGAACAGTCCGAGGCCGCGGACAACGGCCCGCCGCTGACGCGCGACGACGCCTGGTTCGGCGTCTGGTTCTCCGGCCGGCCCTGGCGGCCGCCGCTGCGCCGCTCGCCCCTGGGCTGGCTCACCGGTGTCGTCTCCACCTTCGCGATGGGCCGCCATATGCAGCTGCTGGTCGACGGGTGGCCGGGCGGCCAGCGCTTCACGGCGTACGTGGACGGCACCGAGATCTACAAGGTGATCATGGGCATCGTCCCCGAGGGCGACCGGGTCACCCGTCAGGTCGGCTGGGCGGGGGTGCGCCGCACCGGCCGCTGGTACCGCACTCTCTTCAACTACGTCCTGTTCTGGGTCCAGAACCGCGCCGGCACCTTCCAGGACGTACCGGTCTACGACTCCACCCGCACCGCCCAGCCCACCGTGTACGTGCGCTACGACAACGGACTGCTCCGGTTCCGTCGCTACTACCAGTCATGGGTCGACCGCGCCGCGGGAGACGGAAGGGTCGGCCGATGAGTCTCGCGCCGGTACGGGGGCGACCACCCCGCGATCTCGAACCGCCCCGCGATCTGGCGCGCGGCTGGTACGTGGCGGGGCGTTCCAGCCACGTCGGGCGGCGGCCCAGGGCCGCCGTGGTGGCCGGGCGGGAGGTGGTGCTCTGGCGCGCGGGAGACGGCGCGGCCGTGGTGATGGACCGCTTCTGTCCCCATCAGGGGGCCGCTCTGGAGCTGGGCCGGGTGGTCGACGGTGAGCTGCGGTGCACGTTCCACCACTGGCGGTTCGACGGCGAGGGGACGTGCGTGGCCGCGCCCGCCACCCGGAGGGTGCCGCGGGGGGCCTCGGCCCGGGTCCATCCCTCCTGGGAAGGGCTCGGCTACGTCTGGACATGGGTGGGCTCGGCGGACCCCGAGTACCCGCCGCCGGACTTCCCCCACCTGGACAGGCGCTCACCGGCCCACCGGCGCTACCGGTTCGCCTTCGACACCCCCGCACCGGCACGCCGGGTACTGGAGAACGGATTCGACGTACCCCACTTTCCGGTGGTGCACGGGCTCGCCGACGGTCTGCGGCTCACCTGGGACACCAAGGAGGACCCGCACACGATCGCGGCGCGCATCACGACGGACACGATCACCCTGCCGGCTCCCCTGGACCGGCGGCCGGGCGGTCTGGGCCGGCTCTGTCTGCACCTGCGGTCGACACCCTCCTACCAGGTGCTGACCTTCGAGCTGAACGACCGCCCGGTGGCACACGAGTTGCTCGCCGTGACACCGGTGGCGCAGGGGCGCACCACGATGCACGGCTGGACCGTCGTGCCGCGATCCGGTGGCCTGCTCGGCTCGTCCCCGGTCTTCTGGGGGTACCGGCTCCAGCACTGGTGGGGGACCCGGGCGGATCTGCGTATCTACCGGGACGCCGGGGAAACCGACGGTTCGATCAACACCGCCGACGACGAGGGAGTGCTGCGCTTCCGCCAGTTCCATCGCCGTTGGACGGGGCGGGGGGACACCCGATGAGGCGCAGTACGTCCGACCGGATCGCGGCGTCGGCGAAGCCGGTCACCAACCTCGCCTCGGGCTGGTACGTCGCGGTGCCCTCCGAGGAGCTGAAGCGGCGGCCGCGCCGGATCACCCTCTTCGGCGAGTCCTACGTGGGCTGGCGCGGCGCCGACGGCCGTGCCCACGTACAGAGCGCGATCTGCCCGCACGCGGGGGCCGCCCTGCACGGCGGCAAGGTGGTCGACGGCACGCTCGAATGCCCCTTCCACCGCTGGCGGTTCGACGAGTCCGGGGCCTGTGTCTTCGTGCCGGGGCGGCGTCCTCCGGCGCGGGCCGCCGTCACCGCGCTGCCCACCCGCGAATGCTCGGGTTATGTGTGGGCGTGGTACGGCGGCGGGGCGCCCCGTTACGAACCGCCGGATCTCCCGGACCTCGAATCGCGGCGGATTCCCGGCATCCGGAGGTTCCGGCTGGCCGACCCGACCCGGGCCACCACCCGGCGGATCCTGGAGAACACCTACGATCCCGACCACTTGGTGGCCTTGCACGGGCTGACGGTGACCGGGGAGGCCCGGATCACGTTCCAGGACCCGCGCGAGGAGACGGCCGGTGACGGGGCGCCGGACGACAAACCGGACCCCCGCTGCGACGCGACCCTGACCTGGCCCGCGTACCGGGGTGTGCTGGGCGCCGTATCGAATGTGTTCGGGCTCAACGCGGGCGAGTTCACCCTGCGGATGCGCGGCTGGGCAAGCTGCCAGGAGATCGAGTACTACGCGGACGGCCGGCGCCTGTACCGGATGATCCTGGCCGTCACCCCGATCGGGGAGCACCACAGCGTTCAGCACATCAACGCTGTCGTCGACCGCGACGGGGCGGGGGCCCTGGGGTTGCTGCGCGCGCTCGTCCACCGCGCGGAGGTGCGGGTGGCCGCCCGCCAGGACCTCCCGGTCTTCGACACCTTGCTGCCGGGGGACCGGCACGGCATCTACGTGCCCGGTGACGAGGCCGTACGGCGATTCAGGCGTTTCTATCAGCAGTGGGTGGAGGTCGCAGAACATGGCTGAGGGTGTCGTGAGCCTGGCCGAGGCCGCGGACCTGCCCGTCGAACGGATCGGGGGCAAGGCCAAGGGGCTGGGCCGCCTGGTGGCGGCGGGATTCCCCGTGCCTCCGGGGTTCTGTCTCCCGGTGGATGTCTTCACCACCACGGCGGGTCTGGAGGCAGGCGGGGACGGTGCGGAGAACACCGGCGGGTCGGGGCTGCGCGAGGACGCGGTCGCCCAGGTGAGGGCGTGCTGGGAGGCCCTGCCCTCCCCGCACGGCGTCGCCGTGCGGTCGTCGGCCACCAACGAGGACGGGGTGGCGGGCAGTGCCGCCGGCCAGTACGAGAGCGTGCTCGGTGTCCGCACCTTCGACGAGCTGCTGGCCGCCGTCGGCCGCTGCCAGCGGTCCCGGCACTCCGTCGCCTCCGAGGTCTACCGGGGCCGGCTCGGTCTTGCCGAGCAGGCCCCGGCGATGGCTGTCGTGGTCCAGGCGATGGTGGCCCCCGAGTGGGCCGGGGTGGTGTTCACCGCGGAGGCACCCGTCGCGGACGACGACCATCTGGTGCTCGTGGAGGCGGTCGAAGGGCTCGGCGATCAGCTCGTGGACGGGACCGCGGAGCCGAACCGGGCGGCGTTCTCCCGAAAGGCACCGCACGCGCCCGTGTTCAGCACCGCGTTCGGGGAACAGATGGGCGGGACGGACGGAAGCGAGGGACCTCTCCGTTCCCTGGTGCGCACCGCGCTGGCCGTGGAACGGGCCCTGGGTGGACCGCAGGACATCGAGTGGGCCCTGGACGGCACCGGGCTGCACCTGCTGCAGGCCCGCCCGATCACCGCGGCCGTCCCGCAGCCGACGCAGTTCGGCGACTGGGCGAGCGAGGTGCCCGGGGCACGGTGGGCCCGGATGAGTATCTGCGACTCGTGGCTGTCCGATCCGCTCTCCCCGCTCTTCGCCACGACGCTGTTCCCCTCGCTCATCGACCGGTGGGCGACGAACTGGGGAGGTCCGCGCAGACTGCGCGCGCGCAGCCCGCTCATCCCGGAGCCCATGCACGGGACCGTGAACGGATTCGCCTATCTGCGCTTCGACTTCCCCCTCTCCGAACATCCGCTGCGCACCCTGCGACTGACCGCGCGCTGGCTCGCCTTCCATCTCTCACCGGTGGAGCGGCGCTGGCGGGACGACATACTGCCCGCGCTCCGGGCGGGCCTGGAGCACGCGCGGGACACGCCTCTGGAGGACCTGACGTCCGCCGAAGTGCTGCGCCGGATCCGGGCGGTCGAGGACCTGAGCGCCCGCTACTGGGCGGTGATCGGCGGCCTCGCCTGGCACTGGAACACCACCGAGTGGCTGCTGGGGGTGGTCCTGGCACGCGGCGGCCGGCGCACGGCCGGGCTCACGCCCGGATCCCTCCTGGTCGGCGACGACCGGCTCGCCCACCAGGCCGACCGTGCCCTGGACCGGATCGCCGCGGCCGCCTCGGAGGACGAGGAACAGCTGCTGCAGGAGTACCTGCGGCGCTTCGGCCACCTGGTGTACAGCCTCGACCCGGCCGAACCCACCGCGGTCGACGATCCTTCGATGCTTCGCTCGGTGATCGCCGACCGCCGCGCCGGCGGCGAACCAGGCTCTCCGGCACCGGTATCGGGCCCTGGCGGCGTCCCGGCGCTCCGGCTCGGACGCGGTCCCCTGGGCCGGCTGCGGCGCGGGGTCCACCGGTGGGCGAACCACTGGAGCGGCGTACGGGACGAGGCCCTGCACTACTTCACGCTCGGCTGGCCGTTCATGCGGGCCGGATATCTCGAACTCGGCCGCCGGCTGGTCCTCGCCGGCCTGCTCGACGCCGACGAGGACGTGTTCTATCTGACCGGGAAGGAGCTGAGCGGCTGGGTGAACGCCGGCGCGGGCGACGCGCGGTGGCGCGAGCTGGTGCGTGAGCGCCGGCTGCGACGCCAGTGGCAGCGGCGGCTCGATCCGCCCGATGTGGTCCCCGCCGACGCCCGGATCATGCTCTTCGGGTCCGACATCACCTCCTTGGCGCTGTTCGGGACCGAGCGGGGGAATGACAAGGGCGACGGGCTGAGCGGATCAGCGGTGAGCCCGGGGAGCTACACGGGCCGGGCTCGCGTGATCCACGAGGTCGCGGACGCGGACGCACTGGAGTCGGGCGAGGTCCTCGTCGTCCGCCAGGTGACTCCGGCATGGGCGCCGCTGCTGACCCGGGCCGGGGCCGTGGTGGCCGATGTCGGGGGCGCGCTGTCCCACGGCTCGGTGGTGGCGCGCGAGTACGGCATCCCGGCGGTGATGGGCGTGCGGACCGCGACCTCGCGGATCGCGACCGGGGACATCGTGACCGTGGACGGCGACGCGGGCACCGTGCGGTCGCGGAGCGAGCCGTGACGCCGACGGATTCCCCGCCGAAGGATCACAGCACTCGCGACCGGGTGATCCGGGCGCTGCTGTTCGTGGCGGTCGGCGTCAGCCTGGTGGTCACCTTATGGGGAATGGACCTGGATCACCTGTGGGCGGCGCTGAAGGTCGCCGACTGGCGCTGGCTGCTCTTGGCGGCACTGGCCAACGTGGCTTCGCAGACGACCCGGGCCATGGGCTGGAACGCGATGTTCACCGAGCCCCGGATCCGGTTCCCCCTTCTGGTGCGGATCGAGTTCGCCGTCCAGGCGGCGGCGGCCGTCAGCCCGGAGGGGGTGGGCGAGTTCGTCCGGATCGGCTATCTGCTGCGCGAAGGGATAGCCAAGACGGTGACCGTCACGCTCATGCTGGTCCGCAAGTACTTCTCCAGCCTGGGCCTGGTGCCGTTCCTGGTGTTCGTCTGGTGGCCGGGGAGCGATGTGCCGGGCTGGGCGGTGGCCGTCGCCTGCTTGTACCTGGCCGTGCTGACGGTGGAGACGGTACTGATCGTGAGGGTCGCGCGCACTCCCTCCGCCCCCGCCCGCGAGGGCCGACTGCGCAAAATCGTGTTCGACGCGCGTACGGCACTCGGGCCGGTCCGGCGCCCGCGCGTCTTCGCGGAGGTGGGGGCGGCCGCGGTCGCCACCCGGGCACTGGACTTCCTGGCCGCGGTGGCCGTCGCGAAGGCTCTGGACCTACAGCTGTCGGTGGCCGTCCTGGTGGTGGTACTGCTGTCCATCGAGGTCTCCAACATCCTGCCGACCTTGCCGGGCCAGCTGGGTACCTTCGAGGCGGCCGTGCTGGGCGCTACAGCGGGCGTCCTCGGGCAGGCCGAGGGTCTAGCCTTCGCATTGGTCCTCCATGCTCAACAGGTTCTTCCCCAGATACCGCTGGGGATGATCGCCATGGCAGACACCTCGATCTTGCGAAACCGATCGAAACGGAATGCATCATGACCGAAATGTGGAACCCCGACACCCCCAAGGTAGTCACCCTCCCGTCAGGGCGGACGATTCGCGGACGCGGCCTCAGGTACGACCTGCCGGAGGGGCAAACCCCCACGTTAGCCGTGCACTTGACGGACCACGAGCCGCCCAAGCCGCCGTGGGAGTCCCTGTGGATTCCCTGGCGCGACTTCTGGCTGCCCGCCGACCCCATGGACGCGATGCGCAAGCTTCGCGTCGCCTGGGACCGGGCCGCGGACGAACGCGTGGAGATCTGCTGCGGAGGCGGCATCGGCCGGACCGGTACGGGCCTCTCCGCCCTCTGCGTCTTCGAGGGAATGGATCCCAAGGAGGCGGTCAAATGGGTGAGGCGGCACTACCACCCCCGTGCGGTGGAAGTGCCGTGGCAACGGCGCTTCATCCGCCAGGTCCACGCCGCCGACGCACCCGCCTCGGGACAGTCGTAGCCGGACGTTCCGCGAGCCCCACACCTGGCCGCCGGGCAGTGGCTCCGGCCGCGTGAACACCTCACCCGCTCGTACTGTCTTACGGACTCGTGACGGGTGAGCGCGGTGCCCTGGTGTGGGGCCTGCTCCGCCCTACCGTGGGCGCATGCGTGTACTGGTCTCCGGCGGTGCCGGGTTCATCGGGTCTCATGTCGTCGACGTGCTTCGGGCGCGCGGGCACGAGCCCCTCGTGTTCGACGTGCGCGAGGACCCGGGCTCGGACGTACGGGACCGGGACGCGGTGGTGCGCGCGCTGTCCCGTGTGGACGCCGTGTGCCATCAGGCCGCGATGGTGGGGCTGGGCACCGGGTTCGCCGATGCCGCTGACTACGTCTCCCACAACGACCTCGGGACGGCCGTGCTGCTGACGGCCATGGCCGAACAGGGCGTGCGGCGGCTGGTGCTGGCCGGTTCGATGGTGGTCTACGGGGAGGGACGGTACACCTGCGAGCGGCACGGCGTGGTGCGGCCCGGGCCCCGGGCCGCCACCGACCTCGCGGCGGGGCGCTTCGAGCCGCGGTGTCCGGTGTCCGGGGAGGACTTGGCGCCGGGGCTGGTCGGTGAGGACGCGCCGGTCGATCCGCGGAACGTCTACGCGACGACCAAGCTCGCTCAGGAGCATCTGGCTGCCGCCTGGGCGCGCTCGACCGGCGGGGCGGCGGTGTCGTTGCGGTATCACAACGTGTACGGCCCCGGAATGCCCCGGGACACGCCGTACGCCGGTGTCGCCTCCTTCTTCCGTTCGGCGCTCGCCCGGGGTGAGTCTCCGCGGGTGTTCGAAGACGGGCGGCAGCGGCGGGACTTCGTGCACGTCCGGGACGTGGCGATCGCCAACGCGGTGGCGTTGGAGGCGGAGACCGCCCCGGGTGCGCTCACGGCGTACAACACCGGCAGCGGCGACACGCACACCGTCGGGGACATGGCGCGGGCGCTGGCCGCGGCGTACGGCGGGCCCGAGCCGGTCGTGACCGGCGAGTACCGGCTCGGGGACGTCCGGCACATCACGGCTGACTCGTCCAGGCTGCGGGCGGAGCTGGGGTGGAAGCCGGAGGCCGGGTTCGACGAGGGCATGCGGGAGTTCGCGCGTTCCGATATGCGTGGCTCGTAGGGCCCTGACGGACCGGTGGTGCTGCCCGCATTCAGGAAGCGGCAGCGGGCAGCACCACCTCGAAGCGGCAGCCGCCGGGGATGTTGCGGACGGTGGCCCGGCCCTGGTGGGCCTCCACGATGCCGCGGACGATGGCCAGGCCCAGACCGGCGCCGGCGGGCGGGGTCCGGGCGTGGGTGCCGCGCCAGCCGGTGTCGAACACGCGGGGCAGGTCCTCCTCGGGGATGCCGCCGCAGCCGTCGGTGACGGACAGCACGACGCCGTCGGGCAGACGTTCGGCGGCCACCATGACGGTGCCGTCCGCCGGTGTCCGCCGGATCGCGTTGACCAGGAGGTTGCCCAGCACCCGGCTCATCTCCTTGCCGTCCACTTCCACCGGCACCGGCTCGACGCGGTCTCCGAGCAGTCGCACCCCGTGCTCGTGGGCCAGCGGATACGCCCCGGCGAGAGCATCGCCGACCAGGTCGTAGACGGACATCCGGGAGGGCGACAGCGCCAGGGTGCCGGCGTGGATGCGGGAGAGTTCGAAGAGGTCGCCGACCATGTCGTTGAGGCGTTCGACCTCGGTGCGCATCTGCTTCAGGTAGCGGTCGGGGTCGGCGGCGACACCGTCCTCCAGCGCCTCGGACATCGCGCGCAGCCCGGCCAGCGGGGTGCGCAGGTCGTGTGAGATCCAGGCGACCAGCTCACGGCGGGAGGTCTCCAGGGCGCGCTCACGCTCCCGGGACTCGGCGAGCTTCGCACTCGTGGCCTCCAGCTCTCGGCTGACGTCGGCGAGTTCGGCGGTGGCGGGACCCCGGGGCGCGTTGAAGTCGCCACCGTCACCGAAGGAGCGTGCGGCGAGGGCGAGTTCGCGGCTGCGGGCGACCACCCAGCGGCCCAGCAGCAACGCCGTGGCCAGCGACACGACGGCCGCCATCGCGACGACGGTCGTGACCACGGTCAGATCTTGCGCGGACAGGAACATCGCCCATGCCACGGCGAGCGTGCCCGCGAGCATCGCCGTCACGGCCACCGCCGCCACGACGGTGAGCGATACGGTCAGCGACCGGCGGCGCAGCAGCCACAGGGTTCCGGCGCCGAGCAGCCCGGCGGCGACGGCACCGGACAGGGCGTACAGGGCGATGAGGAGGGTGTCGTTCACGGTCCGGGCTCCTCTCCGGTGTCGAAGCGGTAGCCCAGGCCCCACACGGTCTGGATCAGGCGGGGCCTGGCCGGGTCGTCCTCGACCTTGCCGCGCAGTCGGCGGACGTGGACCGTGACGGTCGACAGGTCGCCGAAGTCCCAGCCCCACACCTCGCGCATCAGGTCCTCGCGGCTGTACGCCCGGCCCGGATGACGCAGGAAGAACGCGAGCAGGTCGAACTCACGCAGGGTGAGGGCCAGTTCGACGCCGTTCTTGGCGGCGCGGCGGGCGGCGGGCTCGACGGTGAGTCCGGCCGCGCTCAGGGGAGGCGTGCCCGCGAGGGGCCGCGCCCGGCGCAGCACCGACTCCACCCGCAGCACCAGCTCGCGGGGGCTGAACGGCTTGGTGACGTAGTCGTCCGCGCCCACTTCCAGGCCCATGATGCGGTCGTCCTCATCGCCGCGGGCGGTGAGCATGATGACCGGGACGGGCCCGCGTCCGCGCAGCCGACGGCACACCTCCAGGCCGTCCATGCCGGGCAGCATCAGATCGAGAACCACCAGGTCCGGCCAGTGCGCAGCGGCGCCGGCCAGTGCGCTCGGCCCGTCCCCGGCCCGGTCCACCACGTATCCGGCGCGGTCGAGGTAGCCCGAGACGACCTCCGCGACGGTGGGATCGTCGTCGACCACCAGGACCCGCCCGGCCCCGGCCGCACGGCCGGCCGCCACCGGCTCCGCAGGTTGCTTGTCCATGCCGCCAGCCTCCCACCGCCGGGCCTTCCGCGTCGCGCCGCGAGCCGGCCCCGGCCGCCGCCGTCCGCGTTTCGTAAGGAGCCGAAGACCGATATGCGCAGTTCGCGTTCGTAGGGTGAAAGCCGTGATGACCTCTTCCGCACCCGAGGACGTCGACGTCGTCCTCCCCTGTCTGAACGAGGCCGAAGCCCTGCCCTGGGTGCTCGACCGCGTCCCTCCCGGCTGGCGCGCCATCGTCGTGGACAACGGGTCCGCCGACGGCTCGGCCGACATCGCCCGCGCACTGGGCGCGACCGTCGTCGACGAGCCTCGCCGCGGCTTCGGCGCCGCCTGCCACGCGGGACTGACCGCCGCCACGGCCGGCATCGTGTGCTTCTGCGACTGCGACGCCTCCCTGGATCCGGCCCTGCTCGTGCCCTTCGTAAGCGAAGTGCGCGAGGGCTCGGCCGACCTGGTCCTCGGGCGGCGTCGGCCACAGGGCCGGGGCACCTGGCCCGCACACGCCAGGGCCGGCAACCTCGCGCTGTCCCTGATGCTGCGCCGCCGCACCGGCCTCCGGCTGCACGACCTCGGGCCCCTGCGCGCCGCCCGCCGCGAGTCACTGCTCGCCCTGGGACTCACCGACCGGCGCAGCGGCTACCCCCTGCAGATGGTCGTGCGCGCCGCCGACGCGGACTGGCGCATCACCGAGCACGACGTCCCCTACCTGCCTCGCAGTGGTGTCTCGAAGGTGACCGGCACCTGGCGCGGCACCTGGCAGGCGGTACGGGACATGAGCCGCGTGCTGGCCGAGGCGCCGGCCCGGCCCGCGCCGGCCGCGGCGCCCTCACGAGGAGGGAACCGTCGATGATCTCCCTGCTCGTCATCGCCAAGGAGCCCCTGCCGGGACGGGTGAAGACCCGGCTCTGTCCGCCGTTCACGCCCGAGGAGGCGGCGGCGCTCGCCGAGGCGGCCCTCACCGACACCCTGTGCGCGGTGGCCGCGGCGCCCGCGCGGCGCCGGATCCTGGTCCTGGAGGGGAAGGCCGGGCCCTGGCTGCCGCCGGGCTTCGATGTCGTGGCGCAGTGCTCGGGCGGCCTCGACGCACGGCTGGCCGCGGCTTTCGCCGGCTGCGACGGCCCGGCCCTGCTGATCGGAATGGACACGCCACAGGTCACGCCGGCCTTGCTCACCGTGGACTTCGACGGGTACGACGCCTGCTTCGGCGCCGCCGAGGACGGCGGCTTCTGGGCGCTCGGACTGGCCGTCCCGGATCCGGAGCTGGTGCGCGAGGTCCCGATGTCGACTCCCACGACCGGTGCCGTCCAGCGCTCCCGGCTCGTCGCCGCGGGACTGAAGGTGCGTGAGCTGCCGTGCCTGCGGGACGTGGACGACGCCGCCGACGCCGAAGCGGTCGCCGCCGCGGCGCCGCACGGTCGCTTCGCCGCCGAGCTGGCCAGGCTGCGGTCGGGCGACGGCCGATGAGCACCGTGGTCGCGCCGGGCACGGCCGGGCACAGCTGGTCCGCCGACCCCTACGCCGACGCCCTCCGGGCCGGCCGCGGGCCGCTCTTCCTGCGCCGTAGCGACGGATGGCTGCTGCCCCTTGAAGTGGAGCGGTGGTGTGCCCGCGCCGACGCCGTGGACCGGGAGGTGCTCGACCGGTGCGAGGGTGCCGTCCTCGACGTGGGCTGCGGTCCGGGGCGGCTGGTCGCGGAGCTGGCCGCACGGGGCCGGACAGCGCTCGGCATCGACGTCAGCCCTGCCGCGGTCGCCCACACCGTGGGCCTCGGCGGGCCGGCGCTGCTGCGTTCGGTCTTCGAACCGCTCCCGGGCGAGGGCCGGTGGGGCAGTGCCCTCCTCGTCGACGGGAACCTCGGGATCGGCGGTGACCCCTGTGCCCTGCTCGAACGGCTCGCCCGGCTCCTCGTCTCCGGCGGCCTGCTCATCGCCGAGACGGATCCGCTGGACATCGACGAGCGTGCCAGCGTCCGTCTCGTCGGTGTCACCGGCGAGACGGACGACTGCGGCTCCCCGTTCCCCTGGGCCCGGCTCGGTACGCCGGCGTTGCTCCGTCACGCCGGCCCGCTGGGCTGGCACACCGTCGCTCAGTGGTCGGCCGGCGGCCGCTGTTTCCTCGCCCTGCGCAACCGCAGTACCAGCAGCAGCGCCGAGCCGCCGAAGAGCACTGCCGTGATCAACAGCCAGCGGGTGAGGAAGCCGTCCGCCGACAGGCCCGTCGCCGCGGGGTAGTGGTCCGCCACCCGGCCGCTGATCAGGGGGAACCACACCAGCAGAAGCAGCAGGGACAGAGCGGCCGGCACCCTGACGTACATCGTCCGCTCCCGGTGGCCGGCCGCTCCGAGCGACCGGACGACCGCCCGGTCCGCCACCGCGTACAGCGGCAGCAAAACCAGGTCGTGCAGCAGCGCGGCGCCGACGAACCACAGCGCCACGCCGAACCAGTCGTCCGACAGCAGACGCACGCCCGCGTATCCCGCGAGCGCGAACGAGCAGGCCAGGAGCAGGATCTGCAGGGGGCTTCCCAGCGGCGGGACCACTTTGCGCATCACAGGTCTCCGAAGGTCATCCGGGCGACCCACTTGGTGTTGAGCACACCGGGCGCCGCGGGCACGATGATCCGGGCCGGGTGCCCGTGGTCGGGGCTGAGCGGTTCACCGTTGACGTCCAGCGCCAGCAGGGAGCGCGGGTCCCGGACCTGGTTGGCGCGCAGGGCCGCGCTGCGGAAGGCGCCGCTGCGCTGCAGGGACTCCACGAACACATCGGGCGCCGCGTCCGCGTCGTAGCCGACCAGGGCGGCGAGATCCCGCAGCCGTACGCCCCGCCACCACTGGTCGGAGGTCGACCAGCCCTCCACACAGGCGATGGGCAGAGCCGCACTGTGCAGGGGGAGCGCCAGCAGCTCGGCCCGGCTCAACCGGACCGTCCCGGAGCGCCCCCTGACCACCAGTCGCCACGCCGCCTCACTCGTCTCCGTCGCGCTGATCCCCCTGGACGCGGCCGTCTTGTTGATCTGGAAGCCGTTCGGGCCGCTGCCCGGGTCGGCGCCTCCGTGCGGCGCGAGCAGGGCCGTCCGCCGCAGCGGACCGTCGAAGCTCTGCCCCACCGTGGTCCCGAACAGCAGCAGCGAACCGCCCCCGACCAGCCACAGCCCGCCCCGCCGGGTAACTGTGGGCTCCGCGGGCCGCGGGGAGACGAGCGGGAACTCGGGCTGCGCGCCGGACTCCTCCTGCGGCCCCCGCCCTTCCCGCATGCGTCGCAGGTTGCGCACGGCGGCCGGCGCCCGCAGCACCACGTGCGCGAGGAACGCCGCGAGGAACACCCAGGCACCGTAGAAGTGCAGTGTGTAGAAGGAGCCGGGAAACACGTAGTCCAGCTGGATGTTGAGCATGCCCGTCACGAACTCGAACAGCGCGCCGCCGACCAGGAGGAGCAGCGAGATCCGCTCCAGGGCGTGGGCGAGCGACCGGGCGGGCGGCATGGCGAACAGCTTCGGCACCACCGACCACAGCTTGGCGAGCAGGACGGGGATCAGGGCGATGCCGAGGGTGACGTGGACGCCTTGGTTGAGCCGGTACAGCCAGTGCGGATGCGTGGGCCAGGCGAACAGGTAGAAGCCGAGGATCCCCTTGTCCGGTGTCTTGTCGTTCACCGGCGACAGGTCCGGGTTGTAGGCCGCGTACGAGACCAGGCCCGTCACGGTCAGCAGGGTGATGCCGACGAGCAGAACGAGGCCCAGCACCGAGGTGAACCAGGGGCCGCGCAGGGGGCTGCGCCAGAAGCCCGGTGAGGAGGGAAGTCGTGGGTCGTCTCGCATGGCCCGACGGTAGGCCCGGACCACCCCGGGAAAGGGCGCGCGACCCATGACGAAACGCTGACGTCCGCACGTGCAGCGGCCTCGGCATGGTCCGCGCGGCCTAGCGTTCCCCTGTGACCCGTGATCCTGCCCGTGACCTCCGCCATGGACCTGCCCGTGACCTCCCCCGTGGACCTGCCCGCGGCCTTCGCCGCGACCTGTACGCGACCACGGCCGCGGCACTGCTCGTCGTGGCGGCTGTGCTGGTCGGCGCCGCGATCGAACGGGAGCACGGCACCCTGCACGTGGACCTGCCTCCCCTCCTGGCCGACTGGGACCCTCACCTCGGATGGGGCACCCCGGCGGCGCTCGCCGTCGCCGTCACCGTCGTGGCGTACGGCCCGCGCGTGGCCGACCGGCTGCCGTGGCGCGCGCTCCTCGGCGCCGCCTGGGGTACGGCGATGGCCTGGACGTGGTCACTGGCGCTGATCGACGGCTGGGAGCGCGGGATCGCGGCCCGGCTCACGACCAGGCACGAGTACCTGCGGGTCATCGACCGCTTCCAGGACATCCCGGCAGCGCTGCGGGACTTCACCCACCACATCCTGCTCCAGTCCCCCGACCACTGGCCCGCGCATGTGGCCGGGCACCCTCCGGCGGCGCCCCTCACCTTCGTCCTGCTCGACCGGGCCGGACTCGGCGGCGGGGGCTGGGCCGGGACCTGGTGCATCACCGTCGGCGCGTCGGCATGCGTGGCGGTACTGGTCGCCGTACGGGCCCTCGCCGACGAGGCACTCGCGCGTCGGGCGGCGCCGTTCCTGGTGCTGACGCCGGCAGCCGTGTGGATGGGGACGTCCGCGGACGGCTACTTCACGGCCGTCGCCGCCTGGACCGTCGCCTTCCTCGCCCTCGCCGTCACGGGACTGCGGCCCCGGCTCACCGGTTTCGCCTCGGGCCTCCTCTTCGGCCTCACCTGCTACCTCTCCTACGGCCTCACCCTCTTCGCCGTCGTCGCGGGCGCCGTCCTGCTGCTCGGTCCGGAACGAGCCCGTCCCCTCCCCTACGCGCTCGCCGGAGTCATCGTCGTCCCGCTCGCCTTCACCCTCGCCGGTTTCAACTGGTGGGAGGCGTACCGGCTGCTCGTCGACCGCTACCACCAAGGAGCCGGCGGTGTCCGGCCGTACGCCTACTGGGTGTGGGCGAACCTGGCCTGCACCGTCCTGATCGTGGGCCCGGCAACGGTGGCGGGCCTGCGCCGCACCGGGGCCACGCTCCTGGGGTCGGCGGAGCGGCTCAGGGCACGTTCCCTCCTCAGCGCCCCCGACGCGACCCCTCACCTCCGCCTTGCCCTGCTGACCACCGCCGCTCTCGCCGCACTGCTCGTCGCCGATCTGTCCGGGATGAGCAAGGCGGAGACCGAGCGCATCTGGCTGCCGTTCGCGATGTGGCTGCCGGCCGCCTGCGCGTTCCTGCACCGCCCCCGCGCCTGGCTCGCCGCGCAGGCCGTGCTCGCCCTGCTCCTGAACCACCTGCTCATGACGGGCTGGTGACGAGGCGCGGTCGCATCCGGCCGGCTCAGCGGTGCTCGGGGTTGTCCGCCCCCGGGCGGCAGCCCGCGTCCCACTCCGTGCGCCGGTTGCCGTGGGCGGGAATGCCTCCGGCGCGCTTCAGCAGAGCGGCGAGGTGCATCAGGTTCCAGGTCATGAAGCTGGTGTTGCGGTTGGTGAAGTCGTTCTCCGGGCCGCCCGAGCCCGCGTCGAGGTACGACGGCCCGGGGCCGGCCGCGCCGATCCAGCCCGCGTCCGCCTGGGGCGGGATCGTGTAGCCGAGGTGCTGGAGGCTGTAGAGGAGGTTCATGGCGCAGTGCTTCACGCCGTCCTCGTTCCCCGTGATCAGGCAGCCTCCGACGCGACCGTAGTAGGCGTACTGCCCCTGGGAGTTCAGCAGGGAGGAACACGCGTAGAGGCGCTCCACGACCTGCTTGGTCACCGAGCTGTTGTCGCCCAGCCAGATCGGGCCGGCCAGCACGAGGATGTCCGCCGCCATCACCTTCTCGTACAACTCCGGCCAGGCGTCGGCGGCGAAGCCGTGCCGGGTCATGTCCGGGTGGACACCGGGTGCGATGTCGTGGTCGACGGCGCGGATCAGGTCCGTGGTCACACCCGCGCCGTCCATGATGGCCCGGCTCTTGTCGATCAGGCCTTGGGTGTGGCTGAGCCGCGGAGACGGCTTGAGGGTGCAGTTGACGTAGAGCGCGGTCAGGTCGTCGTAGTGGTGCACGGCATCGGTGGGAGAGGCGGGCTGCGCTGCCATGGCGGACTCCAGTGAGGAGAACGGACAGGTGGAGGACCGGGCTAGGGCAGCGTTCCGAGCCGCCCGGCGGCAGCGTCTCGTGAAACCCGCGCGATGTCCCGCTGCGACCCGCCTGCGGACGCCGCATTCCCCCCACCGCCTTGCGACCGCTCGCCGGGGAACCTGGGATGCGAACAGGTCAGGTGCGCGCGAGTTCGGCCGCGCCGAAGGACACGTCGAAGCGGGCGCACCAGATGCTCACGCTGGTGAACCGGGACGGGTCGACATCGGCGGGCACGGCGTAGTTCTGGCTCCCCTTGTTGCCCTTGAGCTTGCCGAGACTCACGTACGCGCCGTCGTCGAAGACGTGCCAGCCGGCCCGCCCCTCCCTCACCGGCGCGTCGCTCAGCCACACGCGCAGATCCGGGCCGTTGCTGGTGTCGAGGTCCTCCAGCCGTACGACATGGGATCCGTCGGCGAGCCGGACGAGCTGCACACTGCCCGAGGTGGCGTGCTCGTGGCTGATCAGTTCGCCGCCCGCCAGCGTCCGGGGCCGGGGAGCGGGAGAAGGCGACTCGGCGGGCGCTCCGGCGGGAGGAGCCGTAGGCGCCACGGCACCGGGCAGGGCCTCGTGCACGGTTTCGTCCTGCCACAGCTTCCACGGCTGGAACCAGTACAGCCCCAGGCCGACGCCGGCGACGGCTGCCACCAGCACCCCGATCACCAACGGCCTGCCGCCACGCGTCTTCCGTACCCGCCCCATGCCCGCCTCGCTTCCTGGCTGCTTCCTCCGCTCCATTCAACGGGGCACGGGCGGGGCGTCGTACCCCGACGCGAATGACGGAAGTCTTACGTCGCGGTACGAGAGTCTGACGCGACCCGCGTTCCCCACTCACCTCAGTGGCGCCACCGGCCACCCTTGCCCGTCCACGAACACCTACGCGGACGCACAGACGCCGGCGTGGCCACCCCGCCATCCGCGAAATCGCAGGGCGTGATCGGCATCGCCGTGACCGGGGACGCGTCCGGCATGGAGGGCATCGCCGCGATGTGACACCCCGTCCCTCGACGACCGACGGCCGGCTCAACCGCCGGGCGTCTGCCCCCGGCGCGGAGTCTGAGGCGACTTCGCCGCCTCGGCCTCGGCCTTGGCGTCGCTCACCGCGGCGGCGGCCTGCCTCCCTGCCTCGTCGGCAGCCGCCGCGGCGTCGAGCGAAGCCGTCGAGCCCGCACCGAGCTCCGGAGTCCGGCTTTCGTACGACGTGTCGCCGGGGCCGGCCGTGGCGGCTTCCTCGGGCTGCGCGGGTGGGGGCGGGCCCGCTGCCGACTGATCGCCGAACGCGGTGGTGACGGTCCGGATCGCCTCGGTCAGCTCCCCCGGGATCACCCAGAACGTGTTGTTGTCGCTGTTCGCCAGGTGCGGAAGCGTCTCCAGGTACTTGTAGGCCAGGATCTTCGCGTCGGCGTTGTTGCGGTGGACGGCCTGGAAGACCAGTTCCACCGCCTTCGCCTCACCGTCCGCCCGCAGGATCATGGCCTGCTGCGTGCCCTGCGCCTCCAGGATGTCCTTCTGCTTCGTGCCTTCCGCGGTGAGGATCTTGGCTTGGCGCTCCCCCTCGGCGTGCAGGATGGCCGCGCGCTTGTCACGCTCGGCCCGCATCTGCTTCTCCATCGCCTCCTTGATGGTGTGCGGTGGATCGATGGCCTTGATCTCGACCCGGTTGACCCGGATGCCCCACTTGCCGGTCGCGTCGTCGAGGACGGCGCGCAGCCGGGAGTTGATCTCCTCACGCGAGGTGAGCGTCTCCTCCAGGTCCATGCTGCCGATGACGTTCCGGAGCGTGGTCACGGTGAGCTGGTCGATCGCCTGCAGGTAGTCGGCGACCTCGTAGGCCGCCGACCGCGGGTCGGTGATCTGGTAGTAGAGCACGGTGTCGATGTTGACCACGAGGTTGTCCTCGGTGATCACCGGCCTGGGGTCGGACGAGTAGACCTGCTCGCGCACGTCGAGTTTGGTGTTGATCCGGTCGGCCACCGGCACGACCAGGTTCAGGCCGGGTTGCAGCGTCCGGCGGTACCGGCCGAACCGCTCGACGTTGTAGCGGCGGGCCTGCGGGACGATCCGCACGCTGGAGGCCACGAGGAAGACGACGACGATGGCCGCCACGAGGGCGAGGACGACAACTGGTTCCACAGTGCCTCCGTTGCTGTGCGTTCAGCCGTTCACGGAAGAAGCTCGCGGGGGTAGACGATGGCCGTGGCGCCTTCGATCTCCATGACGTCCACCAGCGCTCCCACCGGGATCACGAGGCTCTCGTCGAGCGCGCGGGCGGACCACTCCTCGCCGGAGAGCTTGATCAGACCGCGGGTCGCGGTGACCTCCTGCATGACCTCGGCCCGCTTGCCGATCAGCGCGTCGCTGCCGTCGCGGGTGAGGGGTTGCTGTGTCATCTGCCGCAGCGCGACAGGACGGACGACGAGAAGGCCCGCGGTCGCCGCGACTCCGAGGGCCACGAACTGGCCGAGTACGCCGATGCCCACACCCGCGACGACGGCGGCGACCAGCGCCGCACCCGCCAAGAGCCCGAAGACCAGGGTCAGGGTGAAGAACTCCGCGACGCCCAGTGCCGCGGCGACGAGCAGCCACGCGAACCACGCCATCGAATCGCCCTTCTTCAGGGGCCTTCTCCACCAAGCTACCGCCCGGAACTCCGGGCAGCACAGACGCGGGGCAGCAGCGGTTCTTGATCGTTGGACCTCTGCCCAGAGCAAGGCGGTCTGCCTGGGACCGTCTCCTCCTCACCGATGACGTGAGAGCGGTATGGGAGGAGACGGTGCCGCCGGTCAGCCGGCCGTCTGGGCCTGTTGGGCTGCGGTGGGGTGGGGCAGCGGGATCTTCTGCAGGAGCTTGTCGCCTTCGACGTCGAGGTCGGGCAGCCTGCGGTTCAGCCAGGCGGGAATCCACCAGGCTTTCTCCTGGGCGAGTGCCATGGTGGCCGGGATGAAGGTCATACGGATGACGAAGGCGTCGATGAGGATGCCTGCGGCCAGTGCGAAGCCGGCCTGTTTGATCATGGGTTGGGCGTTGAAGACGAAGCCGGCGAAGACCGAGACCATGATGGTGGCCGCCGCCAGTACGACGGAGCTGGCACGGGCGAAGCCGGTCACCGTGGCGTTGATGGCGGTGGCGCCGTGGACGTGCGCTTCGCGTATGGAGGTCACCAGGAACATCTGGTAGTCCATGGCCAGCCCGTAGAGGACGCCGGTGATGATGATGGGTAGCAGGCTCACGACCGGTGCGGTGGCGTCGAGTCCGATCAGGCTCTGCAGCCAGCCCCACTGGAAGACGGCCGTGGTGATGCCGAAGGTGGCGGCGATGCTCAGCAGGAAGCCGAGGGTGGCCATCACCGGGACCATGAGGGAGCGAAAGACCAGGAGCAGGACGATGAGGGACAGTCCGAGCACGGTGGCCACGTAGAGCGGAAGGACGTCGGCGAGCCGGTCGGAGACGTCGATCGCCAGGGCGGTGAAACCGGCGATGCCGATGACAGCACCGCGGGACTCGCGGATGTGCGCGCTCTTGTCCCGTACGGCGGTGACGAGGTCCTTGGTGGCGTCGTCGTTCGGGCCGCTGCCGGGGATCAGGCTGAGGATGGCGGTGCTGCCGGTCTGGTTCATGCCGGCCAGGGAGATCGAGGTGGCGCCCTTGACGCTTCGCAGGTCCGAGGTCACCGCGGCAAGAGTTGCCGGGGTCAGGGGCTGTCCGTCCGTGGTGGAACCAACGGCGATCAGGAGGGGGCCGTTGTAGCCGGGCCCGTAGGCGTCGCTGACCAAGTCGTAGCTGCGTCGCTGCCCGGTGTCGGTGTTGTAGCTGGCGCCGGAGGGCAGGCCGAGCTTCATGCCGGCGGCGGGAACCGCCAGGATCGCGGGGATCAGGATCGAGGCCGCGAGGGCGGCGTACCGGTGGCGGACCAGGAAGGCTCCCCAGCGGGCGGCCCGGGTGTACTCGGCCGTCCCTCTCCGCTCCGGTTCCCTTCGCCGGGTGCGGGCGGGGCAGATGCGTCCTTTGACCAGGCCCAGCAGGGCGGGGAGCAGGGTCAGCGCGAGCAGGACGGCGATGGCGATCGTGCCGGCCGCGACCAGGGCCATGGTGCTGAGCAGCGTGATGCCGATGACCAGGAGCCCGGCCAGAGCGATGACGACGGTGCTGCCGGCGAAGAAGACCGCGCTACCGGCGGTGCCGAGCGCCCGGCCGGTCGCTTCGTGGGGGTCCATACCCTGGTCGAGGATCAGTCGGCGTTCGCGGTTGACGATGAACAGTGCGTAGTCGATGCCGACGGCCAGCCCCAGCATCAGCGCCAGCACCGCTGCGAGTGAGTGGATCTCGAAGACGGTGGAGAGGGTGAAGGCGCCGCCGACTCCCACCGTGACGCCGGCCAGGGCGATGATCAGTGGCAGACCGGCCGCGACGACCGATCCCAGGGTGATCAGCAGGACAACGGCCGCCACAACGACGCCGACGATCTCCCCGACGCCGACGATGTCGGGGATCTCCATCATCGTCGCCGACGGCAGGACTTCCAGGTCGCCGGAGGCGGCCTGCCGCTCGGCAGCCCGGATGGTGCTGTCGATCGTCCCGGAAGGCAGTTCGAAGGTCTGCTCGTCGAACTGGAACTGCATCAGCGCCGTCGAGCCGTCGGCGGAGACGACGACTCCCGGCACCGGCTGACCACCCTGTCGCAAGGGGACGGGCGTGTTGCCGGAGGACGGCCTTCCAGCGGCTTGGGCAACTGCTGCCTGAGCCCGCACCAGTGGGCTGTTCTCGCCCTTGGCGGCCTCTCTGGCCAGCACTTTCCTCGCATCGATGACGTGGTCATGTCGGTAGACGGCGTCGACGGCGGCCATCAGGGCGGACCGCACCTTCTCGTCGTTGACGCGGGCACCTTCCGGAGCGGTGAAGAGCAGCATGCCCTGGCCGCCGGACGCCTCCGGCAGGGAGGTGGCCAAGCCGTCGATGACCTTCTGGGACGGGGTGCCGTCGATGCGTACTTCGTTGCTGAGCTTGACCGGATTGGCCACGAGCAGCAGTACGACCGCCGCCAGCACGGCAAGCCATCCTCCGATGACGTACCAGGGCTTGCCGTAGGCGAACTTTCCCAGCCGATACAGCAGAACGGACACGGACTTCTCCCTCTCGTTCGGGCGGCCTGACGAGCCAGGTCGCACCACGAAGTGAGAGGGTACTATTAAAACGATAGTTAACTATCGCCACGTAGAATGCCAGGGGCGGCAGCGGCCTCCTCGGACATCAGGGAGGAGTCACCAATGGCAACCACGGACGGCCGCACGCCTCGACGCCGGGTCGACGCCCGCTCCAGCATGGAGCGCATCACCGCCGCGGGGCGCACGGTGCTGGGCAGAGGCGATGCCTCTCTGGAGCAGATCGCGGCAGAAGCCGGCGTGGGCATCGCCACGCTCTACCGCCACTTCCCCAACCGCGAGGCCATCGTCCGGGCCGTCCTGGAGGACATCCTCGAGACCGACCTGCTCCCCCTCATCGAGCGAGCCGCCGACTCCCCGCACACCCGCCAGGCCCTTCAGGACATCGCCACGCATCTGCTCGACCTGATCACCGAGAAGCGGGGACTGGTCACCTTCGCCGGCAACTTCGCCGACGTCGCGGTGGAAGTCCTCCAGCGCTTCAGCGCCTCACTCCACCCCCTCCTGGTGCGCGCGCAGCAGGCCGGCGAGATCCGCTCCGACCTCACCGCCGAGGACATCCCTCACTTCCTCGTCATGGCCGTCGCCGGTCTCGCACTCCCCGGCGCCGCACCCTCGCTGCGCGCCCGCTTCATCGCCCTGCTCTTCGATTCGCTCAACCCGGCCAACGCAACCCCCCTTCCCCCGCTGCTCGTCGGAGAGGGCGACCTGCGCGCCTCGGTCGGCAACGTCGCACGCCCCTGATCCACGACACCCGCCCTCCTGGGCGAGGGCTCCCACGGCACGCCCATCCTTTCCCTGAAGCGAACGAAACGGGCGTAAGCTGCGGACACGTGATGGTCAGCAAGCGACACCTCAAGCGCTCTTCACGTGCCGGACGCAGCGGGCAGGCCGCGGTTCCGCTGTACGGTTTCCAGCCCCCGGTCGGTACTCCGTACGGCCTTGAGGTGAATACCGTCGAGGACTTCTTCGCCCAGCACGACGACTGGCCGTGGAATCCGCCCCGTCCGGGCCGCGCCACCTTCCACTACCTGATCCTGGTGACCGAAGGTGAGCTGCTCCACGATGTCGACCACGTCACGCGGACCGTTGCCTGCGGCCAGTGGCTGTGGGTGCGCCCCGGGCACGCGCAGCGCTGGCATCCGCCGGGCGCCGCCCGCGGCTTGTTCATCCTGTTCGAGCCGGACGTGCTGACGTCCGACGCCGCCCGCCTGCTGGCCCCGCTCACCGCACACGAGGCCCCTGCCGTGCTCAGCCCGCACCCCGATGACGCGGCCTGGCTGCGGCAGACGGCGCTCCAACTCCTGGACGAGCATCGTGCACTGGGGCGCCGTCGGCTCGACGTCCACCACGCCCTGCGGCGCAGCCTGCTCGAATCACTGCTGCTGCGCCTTGCCGGCTCCCCGGATGCCACGTCCACCCGCGCGTCGGCGGGCGGCACAGGCCGCAAGGACACGTACGCACACTTCGTGGACGCCCTGGAGCTGAACTTCCGGGAACTGCACCGGGCCGCGGACTATGCCGGGCTGCTCGGCTGTTCGGTCCGCACCCTCAGCCGCGCGGCCCGGGACGCCACCGGCAAAGGGGTGCGTGAGGTCATCGACGAGCGGCGCCTCCTCGAAGCCCGGCGCCTGCTGGGAGGCGCCGGTTGGGACGCCCGGGCTGTGGCCGTCCACCTCGGATTCACCGATCCCGCGAACTTCGGCCGCTTCTTCCGTAACCACACCGGTCTCACCCCGGCCGCCTTCACGGCCCGCGAAGCCGGGACCGGCATGTGAGGCGGGCTCGGCACCAGCCCGCATGGCCGCGGCCGCCACGCCCCTCGGGTCACAGCAGGCCGTCACGGCCGGCCTGAGGGAGCGAGCACCTCGCGCAGATAGCGGCCGGTGACACCGGCGGGGCTTTCGGCGATCTGGCCCGGGGTGCCGGTGGCGCTGATGCGTCCGCCTTCCACGCCACCGCCAGGGCCGAGGTCGATCACGAAGTCAGCGTTGGCGATCATGTCGAGGTCGTGCTCGATGAAGACGACGGTGGCCCCGTTGTCGACCAGCCGTTGCAGCACGCCGAGGAGGACGCGGACGTCGAGCGGGTGCAGCCCGACGCTGGGTTCGTCCAGGACGAACAGGGCGTCGTGCTGGTCGCGGTCGAGCTCGGTGGCGAGCTTGAGTCGCTGCGCCTCGCCGCCGGACAGGGCGGGAGTGGCCTCGCCGAGGGTGAGGTAGCCCAGGCCCAGGTCGACGAGAGTCTGCAGGCGGGAGCGGACCTTGTTCAGGTCGCCCGTGTGCTCGATGGCCTGGGTGACAGTGAGGGCCAGCAACTGCGGCAGGGTCAGCCTGTCGTCCGCCTCGCCTCCGCGCGGCACCCGGTGGATGGCGTCGGCCTCAGGGGCGTAGCGGGAGCCTTCGCAGTCGGGGCAGAGGATGTCGACGTCGGGAAGGAACTGGACGTCGAGTTCGATCTGGCCGGTGCCTTCGCAGGTGGGGCAGCGCAGGCTGCCGGTGTTGTAGGAGAAGTCCCCAGCCTTCAGGCCGCGTTCCTTCGCCGCGTGGGTGGCGGCGTAGGCGCGGCGCAGGTCGTCGAGGACGCCGCTGTAGGTGGCGACGGTGGAGCGGACGTTGATGCCGATGGGGGATGCGTCGACGACGTTGACGCGCGTAATGCCGTCCGGGGCGATCTTCCGGATGTGCTCCGGGAGCGGCTGCCCTGCGGCGCGCGCTTGCAGTGCCGGGACCAGGCTCTCCAGGACGAGGGTGGTCTTGCCGGAGCCGGAGGCACCGGTGACGGCGGTGAGCCGGCCGCGCGGAATGTACAGGTCGAGGGCGTGGACGGTGTGCAGCGGCGCGGTGCGCAGATGGATGCGGCCCGTTGTGAACACGTCGTTGGCGTCGGGCCGGGGGCGGACGAGGATCTCTGCGCGGCCGGCGAGGAACCCGGCGATCAGGGACGCCTTGCTTCGCTCCACGTTCTTGAGGGTTCCTTCCGCGATGACGGTGCCGCCGTCGCGTCCGGAGCCGGGCCCGATCTCGATGAGGTGGTCGGCTTGGCGCAGGATCTGGATGTCGTGGTCGACGACGATCACCGAGTTGCCGTCCGCGAGCAGGCTGCGGATGACGCCGAGGAGGCCGTCGACGTTGGCGGGGTGCAGGCCGATCGAGGGCTCGTCCAGGACGTACAGGACACCCGTGGTCCGGTTGCGGACCGCGCGGGACAGCGCGACGCGCTGGCGTTCTCCGGTGGACAGGGTGGCCGAGGCGCGGTCGAGGGTGAGGTAGCCCAGGCCGAGTTCGACGAGCCGCTGGGCGGTGGCGGCCATCTGGGAGACGATGCTCCGCGCCATGGAAGCCATCGGCTTCGGCACGGTGGCGGGGATCGTCTGCACCCACGCGGTGACGTCGTCGAGGGTCTTGGCGGTGGCCTCGGCGAGGTTGATGCCGTCGACGAGGCTGGAGCGGGCTTGCTCGCTCAACCGGGTGCCGTGGCAGTCCGGGCAGGTCTGGACGCTGAGGAATTTGTCGACACGGTCGAGCCCCTTCTTGGTGGTGGCCTTCTGCAACGCCTCCTCGACGGTCTGACGGGCGTTGCGGTAACGGGCGTTCAGCTCGAAGAGCTTGCCGTTCTTGGCCGGGTACAGGATGACGCGCTTGACCGGCTCCCCCTCGAAGACGATGCGGCGCTCCTTCTTCGTCAGCTTCGAGAACGGCACGTCGGTCCGCACACCGAGCTCGGCGGCCACCTTCGGCACGGCTGCCAGGCCGAACATCTGCCACGGCAGGACCGCGCCCTCGTCGATGGTGCGTGAGGGATCGGGTACGAGGGCGTCCTCGTCGACCTCCCGCACGGTCCCGGTGCCGGCGCAGCGCGGGCAGGCACCCTCGCTGTTGAAGGCGTACGACTCCGCGCTCGGCGGCCCGAACACCACCTGGCACTGGTGGCAGGTCAGGGGCAGGTCGAGGGCGACGTCCATGGTCGGCTCCAGGCGGTGCCCGTTGGGGCACTGGTGGTGGCCGAGCCGGGAGAAGATCAGGCGCAGGCTGTTGAGGAGTTCGGTGGAGGTGCCGAACGTGCTGCGCACCCCGGGAATGCCGGGCCGCTGGCGCAGCGCGAGCGCGGCGGGCACGTGCTCGACGCTGTCGACGGCCGCGTGTGCCGCCTGGGTCAGGCGGCGGCGGGTGTAGGTGGACAGCGCCTCCAGGTAGCGGCGCGATCCTTCGGCGTACAGCACACCGAGGGCGAGCGAGGACTTGCCCGAGCCGGAGACGCCGGCGATCGCGACGAGCTTGCCCAGCGGCACCGTGACGTCGATGTCCTTGAGGTTGTGCACGCGGGCCCCGTGCACGGTGATCGCGTCCGGCGCAGCGGCCGCCGCGGAGTCTTTCGTCTCCTTCTTCGCAGGCTTGCCCACGGGCTGGTCCTTTCACTGCGCACGACGGTCCGGACCCTCGGATGATGGTGTGTTGCCGGGGGGCGTCCCGGTCAGGAAGCGATCTTGTCCGTCACGGTCTCGGAGAATGCCCAGTTGGAGTGGACGATGCGCCATTGGTCATCCATGAGGCGGTAACCGTGTGTGGCGTTCCAGGCGCGCAGCTGCTCCTCCTTGCCGTCCGCGTCGAGAACGTAGGTGTTCAGGTTGTACGCCAGGACAGCGAAGTCGCCGCTGTCGCTGACGTGGACCTGTGGGTTGAGGTATTCGCTGCGAACGATGTGCGGGTCGGAGTAGATGGAGTCGATCCATGCGATGGCCCCGTCCCGGCCGACCACCATGTTCTTGAGGATCGGGTCGAAATAGCTGACCTCGTCGGCGAACGCGTCGAGGTAGCCGCGGTTGTCGCCGGCGCTCCACCGCTCGTTGAAGGACTTCTCCAGCTCGATGATGGTCTTGCTGATTTCTTCCTTGCTGACGCCCATGGCGCTTCCTTTCGTGCGTGCCGCGACGGGCCGGCTCCGACCTGACCGGCGCGGAATGGTGTGTTTCTCAGTCGTCGAGCAGCACCACGTGCTTGCCCGGCGTCGTACCGGCCTCGACGTCGGCCTGGGCATCGCGCACCTGCTCCAGGCCGTGGTGGACCTTCGCGACCGGGGCCTTGAGCCGCCCGTCGGCGATGGCTCGCAGCTGCTGCTGGAACACCTGCGCGGGCAGGTCGGTGGCCTCGCCCGCGTAGCTGGTCAGCCGCACCCCGTTGGGGATCATGAACGGGGTGAAGCCGGGGATCGTCCACTGGCCCGCCAGGGCTCCGGTGAAGCAGACGGCGCCGTGGCGGCGGACCGTGCGGAAGGTGTCGGCGAGGACCGAGCAGCCCACCAGTTCCAGTACGGCGTCGACGCCGTCCGGCACCAGCTCGCGCACCTGGTCGGCGATGGTGCCGTTGTCGACCAGGGGATGGTCGACGCCCGCAGCCCGCAATTCCCCCGCCCGCTCCGGGCTGCGGGTGGTGGACAGCACGGTGGCTCCGAGGTCCTTCGCGATCATGGCCGCGCTCAGCCCGACCGTGGAAGTGCCGCCGCGGATCAGCAAAGTCTGCCCCGCCTGCAGACCGAGGCCCGTGGCGAGGGAGCCGTAGGCGGTCTGGAACATCTCCGGCAGCGCGCCGGCCACTTCCCACGGGAGGCCGGTCTCGAAGGGGATGACCTGTCCCGCGGGGACGGTCACGTACTGCGCGTACGAGCCGTCGAAGGACCGGCCCATGCCGCCCATCATGGTCGCCACCTGCTGCCCCGGGCGCAGCCCGCTGTCCTCGTCGGCCTGGTCGACCACACCGACGCCCTCGATCCCGGGGATCCGCGGGTAGGTGACCTCCGGGTCCGACTCGCCCTTCCGGGTGGTGACTTCGGACTCGTTGACGCCGAACGCCTTCACCTTGATGCGCACCCATCCGGGCTGCGGCTCGGGCATCGGCACCGTGGTGACCCGCAGGGCATCCAGGCCGCCGGGCTGAGTGACGACGACCGCTCGCATCGTCGCAGAGGCGGCGCCTGTGGGCGCTGCACGCTTGTCCATGCCGGTTCCTTACTTATCGAGTACGACCCCGCAGGGCCGTCACGCTGGGCGCGGCGAGGCGGTCGCCGCAGCACCTCTCGATCCTCTGTCGGGATCCGGCGAATCGTTCAGTCGGTTGCGGACATCCAGTGGTCAAGGGGGGACACTCTCGTTGAAGCCCCGCGATCGCGGGCTTCACCGGGCCCTCATCCCGGCTCTGGAGGCTTGAGCGCCCGGAGGCCGCCTGGCATGTGGTGTGAGTGCAAGCCCCCGCCCATGCGAAGCGCTTGGCTCATGTGAAGCCCGCACCCGGCGTCTCGTACCACGAAGTCCCCACAACCTCTCCGCCGAGGCCGCCGACGGGGAAGCACGGGGAGCGCCGGCCGTCGGGCTCGGTCCTGGAGAAGCTGGACGGCGGCGGCGGTCCCGGCCAGGCGCGGGCGGCACCGTGCGGGTGCCCTTCCGCGACCGGTGGGACCGGCTCTCGGCAGGTCAACGTGCGGTCAAACACCGCGCGTACCCGCATCCGGGCCCTCGGCGAGCAGGCCATGGCTTGGGCACAGCGACATCCTTGCCACCCGCCCCACAGGGCAAGCCAGTTCAGATATAACCCGATCGTGCAGCAGACCCAAACTCGGGACAGCTCAGCTTTCAGCCTTGAAGGTTGACTTGTCGCGCAGCATGGCGCACAGCTCTGATCGTGGGTTCGGAACGTCTTCGCCGTAGCCAGGCGAGAGCGGATGTCGAGGGCGGGAGGTCAACCACCGTGCTGTATCGGATACCTGGGCGTGGGAAGTATTCGCGGGCGGCCGCCGGCAGAAAGTACATTGCTTCTCCGGTAGCCACCGTGTGCATCAGCGATTCCATGTCGGTGACCACGGGACCATATCGAACGCGACTGCCGTCAGGGCGTGGGTCAACCGCCCAGAAGTCCCGCCACAGCCGTGGAATCTGCTCGGGCATGCCGACCACCGGGATATCGGCGAGCTGGGCCAGAGTGAGCTGGGGCAGGGCTGCCAATGGGTGGTCGGCGGGGAGACAGGCCACTCGCGGTTCGGTGGCCAGGTGCTGCAGTTCTATGTCGTCCGTCGCGGGAGGACGGAGGAAAACCACATCGACCTGCTGATGTGCCAGCGCCGCCATGTGATCGGCGAAACTGAGGTTCATGAGATGCAGGGTCAGTTGAGGGTGGCGATCTCTGAGTAGGCCCAGCACTGCGCGGGTGTGCGCCATTGAGGCCTCAGCACCGATGGTTCCCACTATGACTCGGCCGGAGATCTGCCGCTGCTGTGCACCGGCGACGCGCTTCAGTCGATCGACAGCTTCGACCGCGGCACGGGCTTCAGGAAGCAGGGCTCTTCCTTCCTCGGTCAGGGCGAGCGTCCTGCTCGTGCGCTCGATCACCCGCACCCCCAGGCGCTTCTCCAGCTCCCTGATCTGCTGGCTGAGCGCCGGCTGGGTGATGAACAGGCGCGCCGCGGCGTTTCCGAAGTGAAGCTCCTCGCTCAGTGTGAGGTAGAGCCGAAGCTGATGGATGCTCGGTTCCCTTGCCAGGGACGCTCCCATTGCCGTGAACCCTTTCGCCGGTTCGACTTGCAGCCATAACCAATTCCTTATCGATCAGCAGACATCACGCCTCCCGGCATCGGCGACATCACAGAGTCGACCATGTGATAGTCGATGCGCGGGGAACAGCACTCTGGCATCAGCCGAAAGACGGTTTGCCGAAGCGCGGCTGATTCCCGCAACCCAGCGAATGTCCCCCGACCGATCCGGGGATGGTGACACAGGGGGCCACCACTAATGTCCGCGCAACCTCGCCTGCACAAATCCCGTGACCGCGCATCCCGGCATGCCTCAGGCAGCAGCGACGCAACCTGGCGCGCCCATCGCATCCGGCGTTCCGGCCGAAAGGCGTGCCTTGCCGCGCTCCTGTCCGTGGCGGTCACATGGATTACGGCCTGCGAACCCAACGGCTCGCGGACGGCTCAGGGTCAGCAGGAATCGCCACGACACCTCACCATCGCGGAACGAGAGGTTCTGGCCCAGGCGGAGAAGATTCTCACGCGTGACTGTATGAGAAAGGAGGGTTTCTCTTTCTGGGTCACCCCGGAACTCCCCGAACCTCTGGAGCGCCGGTTCCCGTACGTCATCGACGACAAGCAGTGGGCCGCCGCGAATGGTTACGGCCGCGGCATCAAAGAACGCCGGGAGGCGTCGGCTCGCAACGACCCCAACCGCCGCTATTTCGACCGGCTCTCCACCGACCGCAAAGCGGCCGCGATCACGGCACTCAACGGGCCGACCCCGGAAGGGCTGGAAGCCGACGTCCCCGGGATGGGCAGGATCCGGCACAGCGACAAAGGATGCGTCTCCTACGCCCAGCGTGAGCTCTACACCGACCTGCGTGCCTGGTTCCGGGCCAAGAAGGTCACCGACGCCCTTGACCGAACGGCCAGGGTGGCGGTCGTAGGCGATCCCAAACTCCTTCCCGCAACCCGGCAGTGGGCCACCTGCATGCATGAACGGGGCCTCCCCTACGACATGCCTCAGAAGACACGCGAACACTTCGCGCTCCGCCCTGAGGCCGGTGAGTTCGCCACGGCTCAGGCTGAGGCCGTCTGCGCGCGATCGACGGGCCTTGCCGCGACGCTCCGAGAGCTGAGCCGTGCACATCGCCAGCGGATGGACTCCCGCCATCCCACTGAGGTGAAGAACCGCGCCTTGCTCGAATACAAGGCGCTCAGCCGTGCCCGCGACATCGTCCGCCGCGGCTGATCAACCCGACAGCAGACAACGAGAGGAACAGGACATGAGCAAGCTCGCTTCACTCGCCGGCGTGGTCGCCCTGACGGCCGTCGCACTCACCGCTCCCACGGCTCAGGCCGCGGAACCGAGGCCGGCGGAGTCCCGCGCGCTCACCGCGGCCGCGGCAGACGGCAAGCTCCACGCCTGGATCGACCCCTACCGAGGCGGCGGCCACTGCGCATGGGAAGGGAACAACCGTAACTGGGACTATCCGGGCCCTGGTTGCCCGCACATGCGCAACCTCGCTTCCTCGGTGGAGAACCGGGGATACGCCGGCGGCTACGACGACGTCGACCTGTACTACAACGAGGACCAGAGCGGTGTGTACGCCTGCCTCGGCAACGGCGACATGTGGTTGGACCTGACACTCGGACGCGAAGTCTTCAGCCACGGCTTGCCTTGGTGGGACGGCTATGGCGAGTCCGTGAACGACAACATCTCCTCCCACAGCTGGACGGACAGCTGCTGACCGTTCACTCGAACAACGGAGGGCCCTCAGGGCCCTCCGTTGCCCTGCGCACCCGCCGGACCGCCGTGGCGGACCAGCGGTCCGGCGGAACACCCTGGACGCGATCATCTTCACCTCTGCAGAAAGAGCACCGATCGGCTCGTTGTGGGTCACGCCTGCAACCGTTCCGCAGCCGAACCCGAGCGCGAGCGTAGTGACGAACCGCGTCCACCGGTCCTGACACCTGTCTGGGCAACCTTGCCGCCGAGGCCCGGGCCGCGCGCGGTGGGCGGAGCGAGCCGCCGGGTTTACGCCAGCGCGCACAAGGTCGGCGTGACCGCCGGGGGGCCTCATCGCGAACTGGGCGCAAGGAAAGAGCCGAAGCAGCCCCCTACACCCCCGCGGGAGGCAGCTCCGGCCGGCGTAACGGCCTCAGCGCCAAGACTCCACAACGCCACCCGAGCCGAGCGCTGCGGATCTCAAGCTCTACCTCGCCGACCCTCGGAGCAACAGCGCGTCCCACCCCCACCGACCCGAAGACGGCACCGCCGAAGCCTCCCCCAGACAGGATCTGACGGCCAGTCAACTATATGGAACGGGCTCCTGACGTCCCATCAGAACATGCGTCAGGATATCGCCCGTAACGCACACGACGCACATCATGCACACTCGCCAAAACAGCAGGTCAGATGCCCTTTTCAGCAGGCTCAAGGATCGCCACGCACTCCACATGATGCGTCATCGGAAAGATGTCGGCCTGAACGGGTCCCAGAAAAGCCCAGCTCAGAGCCGGGTTTCTCGGCTCATCGTCCTCCGTGCAGACGCTCAGAGCGTCAATCGAGCGTCAAGACCGAGAGTCCGTCCTGCTGGGGCTGATCAGACTGCGGCAACCAGCTCACCGGGGATCCGCCCTCGCTCGCTCCGGACACCGGCTCGCACTCGGCTGCCGCCATCCCGGGGTGGGAGTGCGCGCCGCCTTCGCCGCACAGGACGTGGTCGACATGGTGCGCACCAACGCTGGGGAGCCGGGGCTGCTGACCACCGCCGGCCCACTGCGCGAGCAGGGGCTGGTGTCCCGTCATGCAGGAGTTGGTGTTGCTGACGCCACAGTTCCCTCCGGGAGGAGGGTGGCTCGCGAAGAGCCGGCCGGGCACCGGCTGATCATGGTGCAGAGGGGCGCGGCCGGGCGAGCCCATGTGAACGCCATATGCAAGCAACGGTGTTGTCGGTGCTCCCGATGGTGCCGGAGGCTGTGGGGCCGGCGGTGGTGACCGAGCCGGGCGGCGGACAGCAGAAGCGGGCGGGCGCCCTGGTGCTCGATCCGGAAGCGGACGGCGAACTGCGTATCGCGCTGATCAGCCGCCGCGGCCCACTGTCCCCGGCGGCGATGTCCTTCCCGGACGGAGCTGACGGAACCGCGGTAAAGCCGCCTTATAGGGCGCCCCTATAAGGCACATCGGCATTGCGTCTTGGACGCGCTGCCCGGCCCGCTGCTGCAATCGGCCGCATGACGAACCCGGCACCACCGCATCAGCCTCATCCCCGGTGACGGCATCGGGACCGCGGGACCGAGGTCCTGCCGCCCGCCCGGTTCCTGCCGTTCGGCCGCGCCTGCTGCAAGGCGAAGGAGAGGTCGTTCTGAGCCGATACCCACGGCCGTGACACTGCGCAGACTTCCGCCCCGTGATCGTGGGAAGTCCCCACCGCCCTGGCGGGTCGGCTCGCTCGCCTCCTTGCTGCACCCCACGAACACGCCCGCCTGAACATGCTCCGAGAGAAGGCCCGCCCCGCCATGACCGCCGTAGCTCACCGCAGCGAGCATGACCTGCTCGGCCACCGCGACGTACCCGCCAAGCCGTCGCGGGACCCGGTCAAGCCCTGGTGTGACGTGATCAGGCGCGACCTCGACTGACGTTCCCCCTCAACCCCTCGTAACAGACCAGGAATTCGCCATGTCTCCACCCCTTCATGCCCAGACGCGGCCCGTCCCCGAGGCAGCGGTGCTGGAAGGGCTGCCCCCGGTCCACGAGGTGAGCGCCGCGGAAGTGGCCGCCCGCATATCCGGCGGCCCCCGTCTCGTCGTCCTCGACGACGATCCGACCGGCACCCAGACGGTCGCCGACGTGCCCGTCCTGACGTCCTGGACGGTGGACGACCTGCGCTGGGCGCTGCACCAGGACCGCGCCGTCTTCTTCGTCCTCACCAACACCCGCAGCCTGTCCCCCGAGGACGCGGCCGCCCGCAACCGCGAGGTCGTCCGCGCCCTGCACGCGGCGTCGGCGGCCGAGGGCACCGGCTACGTCCTGGCCAGCCGCGGGGACTCCACGCTTCGCGGTCACTTCCCGCTGGAGACCGATGTCCTCGCAGAGGAGCTGACGGAGCTGGGCGCAGGTGCCCCGGACGGTGTGGTCCTGGTCCCCGCCTACATCGAGGCGGGTCGGCTGACCGTAGGCTCGAACCACTGGATGCGGACCGCCGATGGACTGCTCCCGGTCGGGATGAGCGAGTTCGCCCGCGACGCCACCTTCGGCTACCGCAGCTCCTCGCTGCCCGAGTGGGTCGAGGAGAAGACGGGCGGACGCATCCCCGCGGACGGGGTTCTGCGCGTCACCCTCGACGACCTGCGCGGCGGTGGCCCGGCGCACACGGCGCGGTTGCTGTCCTCGCTGCGCGGCGGACGCACTGCCGTGGTCGACGCGGTGTGCGACGACGATCTGCGGGTGCTGGCCCTGGCCCTCGCACAGGCGGAGGAGAACGGCACGCGGCTGGTGTACCGGGTCGGGCCGTCCTTCGTCAGGGCCCGCGCCGGACAAGCCGGGCGGGCACCGCTCACCCCGGCCGAACTGCGCCCGCTGCGCAGCAACGCCACGCCGCACGGTCTCATCGTCGTGGGGTCTCATGTGGCGCTGACCACAAGGCAGTTGGACCGGCTGCGGGAGCGAGGCGGGATCGCCGAGTACGAACTGGATGTGGCCCTGTTGCTCGACGAGGAGCGACGTGACGCCCACATCGCCGAGGTCGCGGCCGCGGCCGCCGGAGCGCTGTACTCGGCCGACGCCGTGATCCGTACCTCGCGCGTGCTGGTGACGGGTGCCGACGCGGACGACAGTCTCGCGATCTCCCGCAGGGTCTCCGCCGCGCTCGTCGAGGCCGTACGCCAGGTCAACGCCACCCGACGGCCCGCCTTCGTCGTCGCCAAGGGCGGTATCACCTCCAGCGACACCGCCACCCACGGCCTCGAGATCCGCCGTGCCTGGGCCCGGGGCACCCTGCTGCCGGGCATCGTCTCGCTCTGGGAGCCCGTGGACGGCCCCGCCGCCGGCATCCCCTACATCGTCTTCGCCGGGAACGTCGGGGGCGCCGACGCCCTCGCCGACGCCCTCGACCTGCTCAGGAGTGCCTGATGCTGCTGCATGGAACCGATGCTCTGAAGGAGGCCGCGGCCGCCGGTCACGCCCTGCCTGGCTTCGTCGCCTACAACCTGGAGACGGCCCAGGGCATCACGGCCGCCGCCGAGGCCGCCGGACGGCCGGTCGTCATCCAGGCGGGCTCCAGTCCCTTCAAGCACGCCGGGCGCGAAGCCCTGATGCGGCTGGCGCTGCACACGGCCGGACAGTCCACTGCCCGCCTCGGTGTGCACCTCGATCACAGCCGGGACCTGGAGGAGATCACCGACTGTCTGGAGGCGGGCTACACCTCCGTCATGGTCGACGGCTCCCATCTGCCGTTCGCCGAGAACATCGCGTTGACGAAGGAGGCGGTCCGCCGGGCCCGCAACCACGGTGCCTGGGTGGAGGCCGAGCTCGGTGCCCTGCCGGGCGACGAGGACGTCTCCACCGACGCCGTCGCCCAGGCCGCTGCGATGACGGATCCGCGGCAGGCGGCCGAATTCGTGGCCGCGACGGGCGTGGACGCACTCGCCGTCGCCGTCGGCAACGTCCACGGCTTCACCAAGCACCCGGTCCGCCTGGACCTGGAGCGGCTGGCCGCGATCCACGAGGCCGTGACCGTCCCGCTCGTCCTGCACGGCGCCAGCGGTCTGCCCGTCGAGGAGCTGCACGGCGCCCTCGCCAGAGGCGTCGCCAAGGTCAACGTCAACGCCGAACTGCGCCGCACCTACCTGGAGGCAGTCCGCGTGACCCTCCCGTCCGCGCTGCCCGGCTCCGACGTCGTCTCCCTGTGGGCGGCGGGCCGCGACGCGGTCCGGGACGCAGCCCTGGAGGTCATCGGCCGCCTCAGCCCCCACAACGAGGGGTAACGCGTGACCTGAACTCAGCCCCGCTGTCCGAGCCGCACCACAGCGACGGACACAAGACCGTCGTACGCCCCGGCCGTGCGCCTTGCGCGCGGTTCGCACCGCTTCGTCTCGTGCTCGTGTGCCCTCCTCGGCCCGCGGGCCGATACCACACCCTGTTGGAGCCACGCATGTCCAGCACTGCCTCGATCGCCGTTCTGCATACCAGTCTGCTGTTCGTCACCCCCGATTCGGTCATCAACGAGCACCTCGCGGAACTCGCGCCGGACGCCAAGGTCCTGCACTTCGTCGACAGCGACGTGCTCGCAGCCGTGGTGCGCGACGGTGAGGTCTCACCTGCCAGCACCCAGCGCATGGTGCACCTGGCCCAGGCGGCGGAGGCCGCGGGGGCCGATGTCATCTTCTCCGCCTGCTCCTCGGTCGGTCCGGCGATCGACGTGGCCCGACGCCTGGTCTCCGTCCCGATCGTCAAGATCGACGACGCGATGACCGCGTCAGCGGTCGAGACGGCTGACGCCATCGGCGTCCTCGCCACGGTCCCCACGACACTGCCGCCGACCCGTGCCCTCATCCAGGAGAAGGCCCGGGCGGCCGGTCGCGACATCACCGTCCAAGAACGGCTCTGCGACGGCGCCTTCTCGGTGCTGACGTCCGGTGACCGCGACCGCCACGACGCGATGGTGCTGGACGGGGCACGGGCGCTGGCCACCGAGGTCGACGTGATCGTGCTGGCCCAGGCGTCCATGGCACGGCTGGCTCCCGCGATCGCCGAAGCCGTCGGCAAGCCCGTGCTCGCCAGCCCACTCAGCGGAGCGGAGGACGCGGTGCGTGTGCTGAACGAGCAGGCGGCTGAACCTGTCCGTGCCCCAGCCAGGGCCTTCGAGACCATGGAATGGCAGGGAGGCTGCGGGGCCAGTTGATGGCACCGCATCACTGCGGTCCGGCTTTGATGACGCGGTCCATGGTGCTGCGATCTTTTCGGTGTGTGGCGCCGTGGCGGACCGGGCGAACCTCCGCAAGACCCCTCTTCTTGCGGATGGCCGCCTGGTCGGCCTGCTCCGGGATCACCGCCCAGATCTTCCGTCTACGCAGGTGAGCACGGCCGGCTCGGACCAGGAGTTCGCCTTGTCCCCTGCAACAGCCCTCAAGAAGCAGGCCGTCAACCACTGCCCTTGGCCGTCCCCGGCCGGAACACAGGAGCCAGCATGCCGAGGTTCGCAGCGAACCTGTCCATGATGTACACCGAGCACGATTTCCTCGACCGCTTCGCCGCGGCCTCGGCTGACGGCTTCGAGGCCGTGGAGTACCTCTTCCCTTATGCGTACGACGCCGCCGAGCTGCGCCGCCGCCTCGATGACCTCGGCCTGGAGCAGGTGCTCCTCAACGCCCCTCCCGGAGCGTGGGAGTCCGGAGAGCGCGGGATGGCAGCACTGCCCGGACGCGAGGCGGAGGTGCGTTCCGGGGTCGACCGGGCGCTGGAGTACGCGGCGGCGCTGGGCTGCCCGCGGGTGCACCTGATGGCCGGGCTGGTCCGGCCGGACGCGCCACCGGTCGAGCGGGCCAAGCACCGTGACACCTACCTGACCAACCTGGCCTGGGCCGCGGAGCGGGCCGCCGCGGCCGGCGTCGACATCCTGATCGAGCCGATCAACGGCCGCGACATGCCCGGGTACTTCCTGAGCACTCAGGCCGAGGCGCACGCCGTCGTTCAGGAGGTGGGAGCCTTGCATCTCAAGGTGCAGTTCGACCTCTACCACTGCCAGATCGTCGAGGGCGACCTCACCGCGACCCTGCGCCGCGACCTGCCCACCGGCCGGGTCGGTCATCTGCAGGTCGCGGGCGTGCCCGACCGGGGTGAGCCCGACCAGGGTGAGCTCAACGTCCGCCATCTGCTCGACGTGGTCGACGAGCTGGGCTTCGACGGGTGGATCGGCTGCGAGTACCGCCCACGCGCCGGCACGAGCGAAGGTCTCCGGTGGCTCCACAACTACCGGAGCCAGCGAGGGGAAAACGCATGAGCACCTCATCACGGGCGGCTTGGGCTTCCTGGGCGGACAGGTCGCCGCTGCACTGCTGAAGACGCGGTTCGTTCGCGTGGTGCGCCGAGGGACGGGCTGATGCTCGCAGACCCGTCCGTGCCGCTGGATGCGCCCGGGGCCACCGATCCGCTCGTGGCCATGAATACCCCTCTGACCTCCCGCCTGACACAACGTCCGGACATCGTGCCCGCAACGGACAGCTCACGCGTGGGCTCTGTGCGGGGCGTCAGAAATACTCGATGGGCCGGGGCAGTCGCGCTCCACACCGCCGGCGCAGGCCGGTTCCAGCATCATGCCCGGCACGGTCGATCCGGTGCTTGCCGAGGCCGCCCATCAGGTCGCCTTCGATGCCATCGTCCGGCACACCCGTGGCGGCAGCCGTCAGACCCTACTCCGAGATGCGCGATGAGTCTGGTCGAACCCGGCCCGGTGACGCCCGGTATGTCCGCTCCCGATTTTCGTCGTTGTCACATCCACTGGAGGATGAACATGTCGCTCCTGAAGACCATCGATCCCGACCCGTCCTTCGCACCCCAGGAGTCCGGTCCGCTGCCGGAACGCCTGATTTCCGGCCACCCGACTTACAAGACCTGGGCCCAGGACGCCGCCCGTGGGGAAACGATCAAAACGGGCGTCTGGGAAGCCACGCCCGGCGAGACGCACTCGATCAAGGGCGAGCTCTTCGAGTTCTGCCACATCCTGTCCGGCGTCATCGAACTCACGCCGGAAGGCGGCGAACCGGTGATCTACAAGGCGGGCGACAGCTTTGTCATGAAGCCGGGCTACGTCGGTGTCTGGAAGACCATCGAAACCGTGCGCAAGATCTACCTGACCGTTTCATAAGCCCGGCTCAGCGAAGCGGTACAGGGCGATGGGACCGGGCGGCTACCGCCCGGTCCCCTCCATGCTGCTCGGCGTCCGGGTCCAGCCAGGTGCCACAGGTGGGAGAGAGAAGGCGAGTAGCACGCGCCCCGGCCGGTAGGAGTCACCGGTCGGGGCGCGTGCTGCTCGCCTTCAGGCTGGGGGCGTGCCGTCGACCACGTATCCGCGCCGCTTGTCCACCACGTTGCGCAGCGGCCGGCCCTCAAGGTGCCGGGTGAGATTGTCGAGGAACACCTCGACGAGCGCCTCCCGCTCACTGGTGGTCTCTCCCGCCGTGTGCGGGGAGATCATCACGCCGGGCATGTCCCACAGAGGTGATTCGGCAGGCAGCGGTTCCTGGGCGAACACGTCCAGGGCCGCGCCGGCGAGCCGCCCGGCGGCGAGGTGGTCGACCAGCGCCTCCTCGTCGACGAGTCCGCCACGGCCTACGTTGATCAGTCGGGCGCCCGGCTTCATGGCGGCGAGCACGGAGGCGTCGACCATGCCCCGGGTGTCCTGGGTGAGGGGGGCGGCCAGGACGACGTAGTCCGCTTCCGTCAGCGCGGAGCGCAGGGTCCTCGCACCGTGGACCGTGCCGAAGTCGGGGTCGTCCGTGCGGGACTTGCGGCCCGCGCCGCTCACCCGCATCCTGACGGCGCGCAGCAGCCGGGCGATGGCCCGACCGATCGGCCCCGTTCCCCAGACCAGCACAGTGCGTCCGGTGATGCCGTCACTGGGGCGCGGACGCCACTCGCGGCGCCGCTGGTGCTCCCACGTGCCGGGGAAGTCCTTGGCGAGGGCGAGGATCAGGCCCAGCACGTACTCGGCGGTCGGCTGCTCGTAGACCCCACGGGCGTTGGTCAGGACAATCTGCGGATCGTCCACCAGGGCGGGGAACATGAAGGAGTCCACGCCCGCGGAGGACGCGTGGACCCAGCGGGGCGCCTTCTGCGGATCGTCGGGCCACGCCTCCCGGATGGCCGGGGTGATGGTCACCCAGGCCAGCAGGACGTCGGCGCCGGCGAGGAGGTAGGGCAGTTCCTCCTCGGTCGCGTAGACGGTGTCCGCGAGGCGCTCGATGCGGTCCGTGGCGGGCGGCCGGTTGCCGCGGTAGAGGACGACGAGTCGCTCGCCCATGTCAGGCTCCGACGGGGACGGCCATGTACTTGTACTCCAGGAACTCGTCGATGCCGACGAGTCCGCCTTCGCGGCCGAGGCCGGACTGCTTGACGCCGCCGAAGGGCGCGGCGGGGTTGGAGACCAGTCCGGTGTTGATGCCGATCATGCCGCTTTCGAGGCGTTCGGCGACACGCAGGGCACGGTCGAGGTTCTGGGTGAACAGGTAGGCGGCCAGACCGAATTCGGTGTCGTTGGCGGCGGTGACGGCCTCGTCCTCGGTCTCGAAGGCGCGGATCGCGGCGACGGGGCCGAAGATCTCGGTGTCGATGATCGCGGAGTCGGGGGCGATACCGGTGAGGACCGTGGGCGGGTAGAAGCAGCCCGGTCCCTCGGGGAGTTCACCGCCGGTCAGGGCGGTGGCACCGCGCTTGACGGCGTCCCGCACCAGGTCGTGCGCCTTGCTGCGGCCGGCGAGGTCGATGAGGGGGCCGACGTCGGTGCCGACGTCGGTGCCGGGCCCGACGGTGAGGGCGGCCATGCGGGCGGCGAGGCGGGAGGCGAACTCCTCGGCGACGGAAGCCTGGACAAGGATGCGGTTGGCCGCGCAGCAGGACTCGCCCATGTTGCGCATCTTGGCGACCATGGTGCCCTCGACGGCCACGTCGAGGTCGGCGTCGTCGAAGACGATGAGGGGTGCGTTGCCGCCCAGTTCCATGGAGGTGCGGATGACGGTGTCGGCGCACTGGGCCAGCAGGATCCGCCCGACCTGGGTGGAGCCGGTGAAGGAGAGCTTGCGGATCTTCCCGCCGCGAAGGAGGGGTTCGACGACGCCGGCGGCGTCGGAGGTGGTGACGATGTTCAGCACCCCGGCCGGCAGGCCCGCTTCGGTGAGGATCTCCGCCAGTGCGAGGCTGGTCAGGGGGGTCTGGGGGGCGGGTTTGAGGACGATGGTGCAGCCGGCGGCGATGGCAGGGCCGATCTTGCGGGTGCCCATCGCCAGGGGGAAGTTCCAGGGGGTGATGAGCAGGCAGGGGCCGACGGGCTGACGGGCGACCAGCAGACGGTTCCTGCCGTCGGGGGCGGTCATCATGCCGCCGTCGATACGGACGGCTTCCTCGGAGAACCAGCGGAAGAACTCCGCGCCGTAGGCGACCTCGGCACGCGCCTCGGCCAGGGGCTTGCCCATCTCCAGGGTTATCAGCAGCGCCAGGTCCTCGGTGCGCGCGATGATCAGGTCGTAGGCGCGGCGCAGGATCTCGCTGCGCACGCGCGGCGGGGTGGCGGCCCATGCGGCCTGCGCGGCGACCGCCGCCTCGACCGCACGACGGCCGTCGGCGGGTGAGGCGTCGGCGATCTGGCACAGTTCCTCGCCGGTGGCCGGGTTGTCGACGGACAGGGTGCGGCCGGACTCCGCGTCCTGCCAATCGCCGCCGACGAACAGCTGCTTGGGAACATCACGGACGACAGTCATCGTGGGTATCTCCTTGTAGGTGTAGAGAGGCTGCCGACCGGTCAGCGGATGCGATCGAGCGTCTTGTAGTAGGCGCCAGCGAAGGGCAGGAACCATGCGGTGCCGTTGTAGAGGGGGATGCGCGGCGGGGCGATGTCGCGGACGGGGCTGACCTCGGGGTGGCCGTCCATCACCTCGGCCATGACCTGCCCCATGTGGGTGGCCATCTGCACGCCGTGGCCGGCGTATCCCATGGAGTAGTAGACGCCGTCGTCGGTCTGCCCGGCGTGCACGATGCGGTCCATGGCGAAGCCGACGGAGCCGCCCCACACGTACTCGATCCTGGTACGGGAGAGCTGGGGGAAGATCTCGCACATCTCACGGAACAGGACGGCACCGCTCTTCTTGTCCGAGGTGGGGTCGGACGGCGCGAAACGGGCGCGGCCGCCGAACAGCAGCCGGTTGTCCGGGGTGAGCCGGAAGTAGTGGCAGACCTGGTTGGAGTCGACGATGAGGCGGGCCTTGGGGATGATGTCCCGGGCGAGTTCCTCGCCGAGCGGCTCGGTGACGATGATGAAGCTGCCCAGGCAGACCTGCTGGCGGCGCAGCCACGGGAAGTTCTTGTCGGTGTAGGCGTCGGTGGCCATCATGACCTGCCCGGTACGGATGACACCGCGCTCGGTGCTGACCTCGAACCGGCCGGCGGCGGTACGCCGCACGCCGATGGCCGCGTTGCGCTCGTGGATCTCGACACCGGTGCGCTCGCACGCCTCGGCCATACCGCGCACGAAACGGCCGACGTGGAGTGCGGCGCTGAACGGGTCGAGCAGGCCGCCGTGGTAGGCGTCGGATCCGATCTCGGAAGGCAGCTCGGACTTGCCGATCAGTTCGGTCTCGTGCCCGAAGTAGTTGGCCAGGTCGCGCTGCTGGGTCTTCTTGCTCTCGAAGTGCGCAGGGCGGGACGCGACGCCCAGGCGGCCGACGCGGCGGAACTGGCAGTCGATGGACTCCTCGCCCACGAGCCGCTCGACGGTGTCCACGGCCTCGCCGTAGGAGTTGTAGATCTCGCGGGCCCGTTCGAGTCCGTAACGGCGGATGGCCTGGCGCACGCCGATGGTGAAGCCCAGGTTGGCCATGCCGCCGTTGCGCGCGGAGGCGCCGGAGCCGACCTGGCCCTTCTCGACGAGGGTGACGCGGGCGCCTTTGCGGGCGGAGTGGAGGGCGGTGGAGAGGCCGGTGAGACCGGCGCCGACGACCACCAGGTCGGTGTCCTCGGTGACGGGCTTGCCGGATCGGTCGGGAAACGCCCCTGCGGTTTCCATCCAGTAGGGAATCGTCTTCATGTCGGGTCCTTAGCGGGGAGTTTCGAAGGGGGCGCGGCCGGGCAGCACCAGGGACCCGGCCGACGGCGATGTCAGCGGTGGCGCGGCCCGTGCCGGCGCGAGGCTCAGTGGCGGGTGCTACGAGGGGCCACCTGTCGGCGCCCCTGCCTACAGCACCGTTTCGAGGAAGGCCTGGGTGCGTTTCTCACGAGGGTTGGCCAGCACTTCGCGGGCGTCGCCGCGCTCGACGGCGATACCTTCGTCCATGAAGAGCACTTCGTCGGCGACCTCGCGGGCGAAGCCCATCTCGTGGGTGACGAGCAGCATGGTCATTCCGTTGCCGGCGAGGTCGCGCATGACGGCGAGTACTTCACCCACGCGTTCGGGGTCCAGCGCGCTGGTGGGTTCGTCGAACAGCATGATGGTGGGTTCCATCGCCAGCGCGCGGGCGATGGCCACGCGCTGCTGCTGGCCGCCGGAGAGTTGGGCGGGGTACTTGTGGCCACAGCCCTTGAGGCCGACCTTGGCCAGCAGCTCTTGTGCCTGCTCCCGGCAGGTGGCGCGGTCCTTCTTCTGCACCAGCACCGGTCCGGACATGACGTTGCTTTCGGCGGTCATGTTCGGGAACAGGTTGAACTGCTGGAACACCATGCCGATGCGGGCGCGTTGCTCGGCCAGCCGTTTCGGGCGGACGGCGTGGTAGGCGTCGTCCTTCTCGACGTAGCCGAAGTCCTCTCCGTTGACCTTCAGGACTCCGCGGTCGACGGTCTCCAGACCGTTGATGCACCGCAGCAGGGTGGATTTGCCGGATCCGCTGGGCCCGATGATGCAGGAGATCTCCCCGGCCGCGACGGTCAGGTCGATGTCACGCAGGACCTGGTGACGTCCGAAGCTCTTGCACAGCTTGCGTGCGACGATCGTTCCGTCGGCGTTCACAGCAGGGACTCCCTCGTGGTGGGAACGGGCTGGCCCGCCCCCGGCCCGGCCGGCGTGGCGGCCGGGGTCAGCCGCGTCCTGGTCGAGCGGGAGAAACGGCGCTCGATCATGGACTGCGGCACGCTCAGCACCAGCGTCATGATCAGGTACCAGAGGCTGGCCACGATCAGCAGCGGGATCGTCTGGTAGTTGCGGGCATAGATCGACTGTGCGCCGTTCAGCAGGTCGGCGACGCCGAGCACGCTCACCAGCGAGGTCTCCTTGAGCATGCCGATCACTTGGTTGCCGGTGGCCGGGATGACCGCCGGCATGGTCTGCGGGATGATCACACGCCGGAGCTTGGTGAACCCCGACATGCCCAAGGACTCCGCCGCCTCGTGCTGTCCCCGGGGAACCGAGGCGAACCCGCCACGGATGATCTCCGACATGTACGCGGCCTGATTCAGCGTCAGCCCCACCACGGCCGCGGTCATCGGCGTCATGATCGCGTTCACGTTCACCGGCGTGGAGATGTCGGTGAACGGGATACCGATGGAGATGTTCGGGTACAGCGCCGCGATGTTGAACCAGAAAATCAGCTGCACCAGCACCGGGGTGCCGCGGAAGAAGGCGATGTAGAGCTGGGCCAGCCCGGAAACGGGCCGCAGGTGCGACATCCGCATCACCGCCAGCACCAGCCCGAGCAGCGTGCCCAGAGCCATGCTCGCCACCGTCAGGAGGAGCGTGATCAGCAGGCCGTTGAGGATGGTCTCGGTGGTGAAGTAGCTGAACACCACCGGCCAGCGATAGTTCTCGTTCGTCACCACGGTCCACACCAGACCGGCGACGATCGCGATCGCGACGGCCCAGGCGACGTAGTCGCGCGGACGTTTCGGCGTGATCCGCTTCTTTTCTTCGGCCAGTAGTTGTGACACCGGTCGGCTCCTGGTCTTCGTACCGATCAGATCCGTGGACATGTCAGTCCTGCGGGACGGCCATGGCCGCGGTCTTGATCCCGAGGTCCTTGAGACCCCAGCGGCCCAGCGCCTCGGTGTACTTGGGGTCGTCGATGATCGACTGGATGGCGGCCTTCACCGCGGGGGTCAGCGGCGAGTCCTTCTTCAGCGCGACGGTCGCGAGCTTGGTGGCCACCAGGGGCTTGAGGACATCGAACGTCTTGGGCTGCTGCCGGGCCGCCCACTCGAGCGAGATGAAGTCGTACATCACCGCGTCGACCCGCTTGGAGACCAGCTGGGTCAGAGCGTCGTTCACGCTGGGCAGGGTCACCGACTTGATGGCCGGCTTGCCCTTGCGCGTACAGTCCTGCTTGGACAGCTGGGGCAGCCACTGCAGCTCCGCGGTGCTGCCGGAGGGGACGGCGACGCGGTGCCCGCACAGCGTGTGGGTGCCCAGCTTCTGCGGGTTGCCGTAAGGGACGGACACTCCGGTCCCGGAGTTGACGTAGCCGACCATGTCGAGCACCTTCAGCCGGTCGCTGGTGGCGCCCATGGTGGAGGCGGTGAAGTCGTACCGATCGGCCTGCAGGCCGGTGATGATGGTGTCGAACTTGACGTTGTTGATCTGCAGCTTCACGCCGAGCTTGGCGGCGATCAGCCGGGAGATGTCCGGGTTGAACCCGATCGGGGTCTTGTTGTCCGATGCCATGAACGTGGTGGGCGGGTACGACAGGTCCATGGCCACCGAGAGCTTGCCCTTGGCCTTCACCGCCGCGGGCAGCAGATTCACCGCCTTCGGGTCCGGCTTGACGCCCGCCGAGATGTCGTCGGTGTGCTCGGCCGACGCGCCGGATCCCCCACCCTGCGCCGTGCTCTTCGCCCCCACGTTCTGCGGGGTGCCGCTCGCCCCGCACGCGGCGAGCGCGAGGGCCAGGGCGGTCGTGACGATCGGGACGCCCAAGTGCCTGTTGCTGTGCATGGCGGCGGCCACAGCACCTGCGGTGCGGAGTACGGGTCTGCGGCCTGTCCGGTTGGTTTCCATGGCGGTGCCTCCTGGAGAACGCTGGGGATGCGGAGTTGCGGGGGATACGGGGAATCCGTGATGCGGGGACGACGTGGGGATCGGACGGGGGGGGCGTCGTCAGCCGACGGCCGGAAACGCGCGGGGCTCATGGGCGGCCACGCGAGACCGGGCGCCTGTCGGAAAGAAGGTGCTGAATGAGCGGGTGTGCGTCGCGGGTCAGACGCCCAGCATCTGGTTGAGCTCGTCGAGGGACTTGACGGTCACATAGTCGTAGCCGTGGGTGACCGGGTCGCAGCCGCGGTCCAGCAGGACGAGGTTGCGGAAGCCCATGTCGTGCATCGGCATCAGGTCGTAGCGGGTGTGCGAGGACACGTGGACGAAGTCCTCGGGGGCCGCGTCGAGCTGGTCGAGCATGTACTCGAACGCGGCGTAGCGGGGCTTGTAGTAGCCGGCCTGCTCGGCGGTGAAGACGGCGTGGAAGTCGGCGCCCAGCCGCGGCACGCTCTCCGCGAGGAAGGCGTCGTCGGCATTGGACAGGATCACCAGCTTGTAGTGCTCCCCCATCTTCTTCAGCGGCTCCGGCACGTCCGCGTGCGGGCCCCAGCTGCGCACGCCGTCGGCGAGCCGCTTGCCCGCGTCCGGGGCCGCCTTGACGCCCCACTTGCGGCAGACCCTCTCGAAGGCGGCCTGCAGCGTCTGCTCGTAGGGGTAGTACTTGTCGAGGATCGAGTCGTAGCGGTAGCCGCGGAACTCCTTGACGAACTGGTCCCAGTGCTCGGCCGGGATCTGGTCGCCGACGAGCTCACGTGTGATGGGGGTCATCGGCCACTCGATCAACGTGCCGTAGCAGTCGAACGAGACGTACTTCGGGCGGAACTGGAACGAGGGAATGGGCATGGAAGTGCTCCGCTTTCTTGCGTCGGGGAACGGGGCAGGGCCGATGCGCGGCCCTTTTTGGGCATGCTCACGACAGAGTTGTCAGGAGTGAGGGTGATGACGTCGACAACCGCCGGAGATCAGGCGGCGCCGACTCCTGCCGGAGCGAGGAAGTCGACAGGGTGCTGCGTGGTGCCGTCGAGCGCCAGGTCGGCGGCGATCTCTCCCATCGCGGGCGAGAACTTGAAACCGCTGCCGGAGAACCCGGCCATGACGATGATGTCGTCCTCGCCGGGGAGATGCCCGACGAGCGGGTTTCCGGACTCCGTGTAGCCCTCCATGTAGGCCGACATCCGGATGGGGTCGGGGTTCAGGTCGGGCATGAGTTCACCGATGAGCTCGCGGAAGACACCGAGTTCTTCGGGGCGGACGGTACGGTCGAGCCGATCGGGCTCGGGCACCGGCGCATGGTATTTGAAGGAGAGACCGAGCTTGACGGAGATTCCGTCGGGCGACGGGATTCCGAAGCAGTCGTGGGGTGCGGCGCGCACGAAGGAAGGGGCACCGCCCGCGAACCAGTCGTGGCGGGTGGGCAGGTGCCAGGAGCAGACCACCCGGCGGACGTCGACGGTCCGGGGGAGGTCCGGGATCAGGGTGTTGATCCAGGGGCCCACGGTCACCACGGCGGCGTCCACGTGGTCCGTGCCCAGGTCGGTCACGACCCGCACCCCGCCGCCCGCCGCGGGGACGACCTCGCGCACCGTGGTGTAGCGGTGCAGCCGGGCGCCCAGTTGCTCGGCACGGGCGGCGGCGGCCTGGATCGACGCCTCCGGCCTGATGACGGCGCCCAACCGGTCGAGGAGAGCGGTGTGTCCGTCCGGGAGCCGGTGCTGCGGGTGGCGGCGGGCCAGTTCCTCCCGGTCCAGGACCTCGTGATCCAGCCTGTGGGCGGCGCTGGTGGACAGGAGGAGGCGCATGGACGGTGAGGTGGTCTCTCCCATCACGAGGCTGCCGCTGCGGCGTCGCAGCGGCAGGCCCGTCTCCGCCTGGAGCTGCTCCCACATCCGGTCCGCCAGCCGCAGCAGCGGGATGTAGCCCGGCTCACCGAGGTGGGCGGCTCGGTAGATACGGCTCTCGCCCCCGGCCGCGCCGCGGTCGTGACCCGGTGCGTAGCGGTCGTAGCCGATGACCTCGGCTCCGCGGGCGGCCAGTCGCCACATGGCCTGGCTGCCCATGCTGCCGGCACCGATCACGGCGACGCGCTTCGGGACGCGCATGAGGTCGCTCCTCTCGATGGTGTGGTGGGTGGCAGTCGGGCCCCAGCACTGTGCGGACACCGTGCGGACCTTTCCGGTTCGCGTCCTGCTGGGGATGGCGTTCACTCTCCGCCCGGGGGAACCTGCAGGGCAACCCACACTGTGTTCCGCCTCGGGGCCTTCTTGAGACGGTCTGTCACTGCGGACGGCTGGGGCTGCCCACATGTCGGCCCCGCCCTTGTCACGATGAGTGGCCGATGCAAAGGTGAGCCCGATTCCCTTCGGATGAAAGCACCACCTATGCCACCCAGACGTCACGCAACCGGGCACTTCCCTACGCTCAGGGAGGTACTGCGCCTGCCCGTGCTCGCCGAAGGGATGCCTCGCGTGCTGGCAGGCGAGGCGCGGCTGGACAGCCCGGTGCGCTGGGTGCATGTCACCGAGCTGCTCAACCCCGCCGATTTCCTGGAGGGCGGCGAGCTGGTACTGACGACCGGCATGCCGCATCCCGAGGACGCCTCCGAGCTGCGCGGCTACGTCGACCAGCTCGCGGACGTCGGCGCGGCCGGCCTGATCGTGGAGCTCGGTTACCGGTACGAGAAGGTGCCCCACGAGCTGGTGGCGGCGTGCCGCGCCCGTGACGTGCCGCTGGTCGAGCTGGCCCGTGGCGTCCGGTTCATCGACGTCACGCAGACGGTGCACGCGCTCATCCTCGACGCCCAGGGGGCCCTGTTGCGCCGGGGGAGGGACATCCAGGACATCTTCACGGCCCTGACGCTGCGGGGCGCGGACCCCGAGGAACTGGTACACACCACCGCGGAGCTCACCGGAGCCCCCGTGGTGCTGGAGGATCTCACCCACCGGGTCCTGATGTGCGAGCTGCTCGGCCGGCCGTACGAGCCGGTGGTGTCGGCCTGGTCGCGGCGTTCGCGGGCCGCCCCGACGCCGGAGAGGATCGCGCCGAGCGGCCCGGAGGGGTGGCTGATCGCGCCGGTGCAGGACCACCACGGCCCGTGGGGGCGGCTGGTCCTGCTGGAGGACCGGCTGAGCGCCGAGCCCGACCCGGAACACGTCCTGGTGCTGGAGCGTGCGGCGGTCGCGCTGACCATGGCGCGACTGGCGGGGCAGGCCTGGTGGGAGCGCCGGGCCCACCGCTCCGTACTGCGAGACCTGTACGAACGGCGTTTCCGCTCCCCCGCGGACGCCCGCGCCCGCGCCGAGGCACTAGGGCTGCCCACCCTCGGGCACCGCCTCTTCGCCGTGGTCATCCGCCACCCGTACACCGGCACCGAGGGAGAGCACCACGACGAACGGATCGCGAAGGCGCTGACGCACACCGGTGTCCGCGCCCTGGTCGGCGAGACGGCCCCGGGCCGCATCGGTGTACTCATGGCTCTGGCACAGGCGAGCGCCTGGCAGCCGGTCGCCGAGCGGATCGGCCGCCTGACCCGGGAAGAGCTCGGGCCGCGGGCAGTCGTCGCCGTCGGCCCCGGAGTGACCGACCTCGGCGGGATCGCCCGGTCGTGGCAGGACGCGGAGCAGACGTCCGAGGCCATCACACTGGCCTCCCCGGAGCGGTGGTTCTACGTCCCCGCCGACGTCCGGCTGCCGGAGTTGCTGGGCGTCCTTCGGGAGGACACCCGTCTTCAGCGGTACGCGGAACGGCAACTGACCCGCCTCATCGAACACGACGGCCGCAACGGCGGCGATCTGCTCCCGGCACTGCGCGCCTATCTGGCGGCGGCCGGGAACAAGTCGGTCGCGGCGAAACGCGCCGGCATGTCCCGGCAGGCGTACTACCAGCGCCTGCACACCATCGAGCGGCTCCTCGGCTGCGACCTGGAATCAGGTCTGCAGCGCACGTCCCTACACGTCGCAGTGCTGGTCCTGGACGCGGGAGAAGGAGCTCTTCCCGGCGTGTGACGGGGCGCGTCGGCCGTCACACGCGTCGCCTTCGGCGACCGATGCCATCGTGTCCGACCCCGCGTTCACGTCATGGCCGGGGGCGCTCGAGCGGACTGAGCGACACCGTGACAGCTCTGTGAGACGCATCGCGTCCCCGACCGCTTGCGCGGCGGTCATGGTCCGGCCGTCGCGGCGCGCTCGCGATGGGCACGGATCTCGTCGTGGTGGTCGGCGGCCCAGCCGATCAGCGAGGTGACGATCTCGTGCAGGCCGCGGCCCAGCGGGGCGAGGGTGTACTCGACGCGCGGAGGGACCTCGGCGTAGGCGGTGCGGATGATCAGGCCGTCCTGCTGGAGCCGGCGAAGGGTGAGGCTGAGCATGCGCTGGGAAATGCCGGGGACCTGGCGCTGCAGGTCGGTGTAGCGCAGCGGTCCGGACTCCAGGACCGCGATGATCAGCATGCTCCACTTGTCGCCGACGCGGTCGAGGGTCTGGCGGATGAAGTCCATGTGCTCGGCAGGAATGGCCGCGCAGGGCCCGATCGCCGTCGCTCCTGCCGTCACCTCTGCTCCGTCGGCCGTCTCCATGGCGCACATTCCTCTCCGGCACGCACACCGGTGTGCCTTTTGTACCGCCTTCCATGCTGGTCCATCATGGCGTTACGCACAAGTAGTAAGAAATGGAGGTGCGTGATGAAGGTGGACATTTGACCGAGGTGACCTGCCCCCTGGGACGCGATCTCCGCAACCCACTTCGGCAAGGCCGAGCCGGTCTTCTCCCTGGACGACCTACTGGGGCTCTGCGACGAACTCGGCCTGGACCGCGAGCAGACCCGCCAGGCCCTCACCGACCGCCCCGGTCGTCCATCGCGACCCGGCCGCGACCCCCGTGCCGCACCTGAGCGCGGCCGGCATCACCGCGCGCACCACCGACCCGACCGCCCGCACCCCCGAACAGGTGGGCCGACGCCTCACGCCTGAGCTGACCATGGCCCCGTACGTGCCGATGCTGGCCCCGCTGCTTCCGATGCGCGAGGCGTCCATGACCAAGTCGCACGACGAGGCCCGCCGCCCGGGCTCTGCCCTGACCGGCCGGCCGGCCGCCTGATCCACCCCTGAACTGCCCGAAAGGCATTTGATCACCATGAGCAACCTCCTTGTCCTCGGCGGCAGCGGCCGCACCGGCGCCCACGTCCTGGAGCACGCGGCCCGGCGCGGCCACCACGTCCGCACCCTCGTCCGCAATCCCGACAAGGTGCAGGCACCGGCCGGCGTCGAGCTGATCCAGGGCACCCCCGCGAACATCGACGACATCCGCCGGGCCGCCGAAGGCACCGAGGGGGTGATCAGCGTGCTGAACAACGGCCGCGCCTCCGACAACCCGTGGGCCAAGCCGGTCAGCCCGCCGATGTTCATGACCGACGCCGCCCGCCACACTCTCACCGTCATGGGCGAGCAGGGCATCCGCCGCATCGTGCTGACGTCCACGCAGGGCGCGGGCGCGGACTGGGCCCGGCTCAACCCGCTGGTCAAGGCGTTCATCAAGCTGTCGAACATCAAGGCAGGCTTCGAGGACCACACCGGCGTCGACCAGGTCATCCGCGTCTCGTCCGGCATCGACTGGACCCTGGCCCGTGCCGTCACCCTGACCGACAAGCCCGCCGGTGGCCCCGTGTGGGCCGCCGCGGCCGGCACCGAAAAGCCCGGCACACGGATCAACCGCGCCGACCTCGCCCAGTTCCTCGTCCAGACGATCGAGGACGACGCATGGATCCGCAAAGCGCCCCTGGTCTGGAACACCCGCGGCTGACCCGTCCCGCCAGGCCGCGGGTGGTTTCCCTCATCAGCAGGAATCGTCCGACTCACCTCCTGGCCACTGCTCACCGCCGCCCCGCACGGGACCGACGGGGACCTCCTCCAGCACATCGGGGGAAGCGGCCTTCCCGCGCGAAGGGCTTGACCACGAGCAAGAATCTCCGGGCCGCCGGCCCATCGCGCGGGGAGTGCGGGGCCGGGCGGCACCGGTCGGCGGTCAGGCTCCGGGGTGCAGTCCGAGCCAGCCCGGTGAGGGGTCTCCCCTCACCTCACCGAAGTACAGGGCGAAGGTCTGCTTCCAGCGCTCGATCGCCGCGCGGTCGGCCATGAAGCGAGGGAAGCCGTCGAGGTTCTTGAAGCCGTTGCGGATCCCGTCCGCCTGGGTGGAGACATCGCCGCCGGCGTAGATCACGAGCTTGCCGCCTTCCGCGAGGGCGGCCTGGTAGAGCTCGTCGAGAGTCCGGTTCTCCTCGGCGCCGCCCGTGCCACGCGGCCCGTGGAGGCTTGGCCGGTGGCGGCCTGAGCGGGGGTGACGGAGGCAGCGGCGCCACCGAGTCCGAGAGCGGCGCCCGCTCCGGTGGCAAGCAGGCGGCGGCTGGGAAGGCTGCTCATGGTGGGGGTGAGCCTCTCTGTCCGTTCTGTTCGGTTGTCTGTGTGGTGCGGCTGGAGTCTGTGTGGTGCGGCTGGACCACGGCAGCGGAGCAGCAGGGCGCCCGGGTACGGCACGGGTGCCGTGCTACGGCTGTGGGGTCAGAACATGGGGTTGTCGTTGGCGCTCTTCTCGGGCATCTCCTGGATCACGTCCCAGTGCTCGACGATCTTTCCGTCGGCGACACGCCAGAAGTCCGCGACGGCCATGCCCCGGTCGCCGGGCTTGAGGTGCAGGCTGCTGTGGGTGACCACGAAGTCCGCTTCGGCGATCACGCGCTTGATGTCCAGGCGCAGGTCGGGGAACTGCCCGTGCAGCCAGTGGACATAGCCGACGAAGACACCCGGGCCGTCCTGTGCCTCGGGGTTGTGCTGGGTGTAGCTCTCGCCGAGGTGTGTGGTGGCGGCCGCCTCCGGCTGGTAGTCGTTGAATGCCTGCTCGTAGAAGGCGGTCACGAGTGCCTTGTTGTCCGCAGCGGACATGTCTGTCTCCTGTCTCGCGGTGGGTGCGGTACGACTCAGTCGGTCATGGCGTCGCGGACGAGCGCCGTGTCGACGAACTGTTCGAAGCGGACGATGAGTCCGCCGCGTACGACGAAGTGGTGGGCGACGCGGACGTCGATCGGCTTGCCCGTGGCCTTGTTGGTCGCGGTGTAACGGGCGAGGACGACGACGTTCTCGCCGTCGACGACGTAAGTGTCGTCGTGGGCTGCCCAGCCGTCCCACTCCTTGCCCAGCTGCTCCATGACATTCGAGGTGACGCCCTCGGGCGTGCGATAGGTCCCGGCCAGCGGGAAGCCGGCCGTCTCCGTCCACTCCACGTCGGGGGCGAGGGTGGCGCGCAGGGCGTCCAGGTCGCCGGCGGCCGAGGCCAGGTACTGACGCCGTACGACGTCGGCGGGAGCGGCAGAGGTGGCGAACTCGCTCATGGTCAGCCCCACTTCACCTCGCCCTTGGCGACCTTCGAGCCGATCTGGGCGGCGATCAGCATGCCGACCGACGAGCCGCACTCGCCGTACTGACCGACGAGGGCGGTCAGGCGCTCGACCACGCGCTGACCGCCCACGTCTCCCACCTGCGCAACCACCTCGCCGGACCACTCTCAGCCGAGGACCGCCGCCACCTCGAGCGCATCCTGCGCACGCTCCGCGACGCGAACGCGTAAGTTCCCGTCCTTGATCCGGATCACCGTCGCGGGCTTCGGACGCCGCTCAGAGCCTGCCTCTGACTCCCAGTGACGGTCGTCGGCTCGGTAGACGCCAGGGCGGGTGAGTGGTGGGCGGCGCCGTCCCTCCCGCCCGCCGAGAGGGAAACGGCTCAGAGCAGCTCGATCAGCATGTCGGTGAACTCGGCGGTGGTCGCGGTTCCGCCCAGGTCGCGGGTGCGGGTATCGGTCTTGGCCAGGACCGAAACGATCGCGTCCGTGACGTCCCTGGCCGCGGCGGGATGGCCGAGGTGGTCGAGCATCATGGCCGCGGACCAGATCGCACCCAGCGGGTTGGCGATGCCCTGGCCCGCGATGTCGGGCGCGGAGCCGTGCACCGGCTCGAACATCGAGGGGAAGTCCCGCTCGGGGTTGAGGTTGGCCGCCGGGGCGATGCCGATGGATCCGGCGACCGCGGCCGCGAGGTCGCTGAGGATGTCACCGAAGAGGTTGGAGGCGACGACGACGTCGAAGCGTGCGGGGTCGAGGACGAACTTGGCCGCCAGCGCGTCGATGTGCTCCTGGTCCCAGGCGACGCCGGGGTGCTCGGCGGCCCGCTCGGCGATCAGCTCGTCCCAGAACGGCATGGTGTGGATGATGCCGTTGGACTTGGTGGCGGAGGTGACCTTCCCCCGGCGGCGGGCGGCGAGCGAGAACGCGTAGTCGGCGACACGGGTGACCCCGGCCCGGGTGAACACCGCCTCCTGGACGGCCAGTTCCTCGGACGTGCCCTGGTTCAGCCGTCCGCCGATCTCGCTGTACTCGCCCTCGGCGTTCTCCCGCACGACGACGATGTCGACCTCGCCCGGCCGTGCGCCGCGCACCGGACTGTCGATGCCTTCGAAAACACGGACGGGCCGGAGGTTGACGTACTGGCGGAAGCTGCGCCGGATCGGGATCAGCAGCCCCCACAGCGAGACATGGTCGGGCACCCCCGGATATCCCACGGCGCCCAGCAGGATGGCGTCCTTGTCGCGCAGCTGATCGAGCCCGTCGGCGGGCATCATGGCGCCCTCCCGCAGGTACCGCTCGCACGACCAGTCGTACGACGTGTAGGACAGGCTGAAGCCGTGGCGGCGGCCTAGAACATCGAGCACCTGCTGTGCTGGGGGCAGTACCTCGGCGCCGATGCCGTCGCCGGGGATCAGGGCAATGCGGTGGTTCGTCATGCCGTCGATTGCAGCAAGGCGGTCCGCGGGGCGTCCAAGACGCAAAGCGGATCTGCCTCATAAGCAGTCCCTATCAGCCGTCGGCGGCCGACGTGGCCGCCGTCACGAACGCGGCGGCGGCCGGCGACAGGCTGCCGCGGCGGCTGACGAGGGCGATGTCCAAGGTGGTCTCCGGCTCGATGTCCAGGACGCGGGCGCCCAGCCGCCGGGCGACGTCCCGCCAGGAATCCGTCACCACCGCGAGCCCGACCCCGGCCAGTACCAGAGGCATGAGCGACACACGGTGCTCGGTCTCTGCTGCGACGGCGAACTCGATGCCCTGATCCCGCAGCGCGTCGACATAGGCGCGCATCCCCGTACCCGGCTGCCCGACGATCAGCCGCTGTCCCGCGAGCTCCCGGCACTCCACCGCCGTCCGGCCGGCGAACGGGCCGTCGGCCGGCACCATCAGCACAAAGCGCTGCCGCCCCAGCGCATGGGAGACGACCTCCTTGTCGGAGAGGGGACCGGCAGACGCCAAAAGCCCCAGCTCCACGGCACCCGTGCGCACCATGTCGATCACATCACGCGAGGTGAACGCCGCTTTGATCGCCACGGAGACGCCCGGATACCGGTGGCTGAAGGCACTCACCAGACTCGTCAGCGGCTCCACCGCCTGCGACGGCATCGATGCCACATCCAGGCGCCCCTCACGCAGCTCATGCACCGCCGCCACACTCGCCCGCGCCGTCTCCAGACTCCGCACGGCCTCCCGGGCAGGCTCGATCAAGGCTCTTCCGGCCTCCGTCAGGACCGCCCTGCGCCCGATGCGGTGGAACAGCTCGGAACCCAGATCACGCTCCAGCGCCCGCACGGCCTGAGACAGCGACGGCTGCGACACATACAGAGCGGAGGCCGCGCGGTTGAAACCCCCACGATCAACGATCGCCAGGAAGTACTCCAGCTGCCGAACATCCATTTCGCGTCCTCTGCCCCTCAACAAATCAGCCGACGACTCGATGGGACCCGACCATGGTTGCGTGAAGGACAGCCTCGACGAAGGACGGACCACCGTTGCACTGACCGTAGTCGTCACCGAAACGCGGTCACAGCTGACAGAGGCGCTCAACGGCCGGCTGAGGCGCGCGCAGGCCCCTGCCCGCCCCGTGGCCCCCCGGTACCGGGACGTCACGGCCGGCTGGCGATCGATCCGCGCCATGTCCCGATTCCCCAGATGGTGAAAACCGCAGGTGAGAGGACCTTCCTCCGATGCCGGAACGGCCTTCGCCGGGCCGGAGCGTCAGATGAGCGTCACACCCCCCTGACAACGTCGTTCGCACACTCCGCCCCGGACCACTTCGGCTGCCGTTCGCGATCGAAGTCCTCCCAAGCCGACCGCCGAGGCAGACGGTCTGCCTACTGCCCTTGATCAGCCTGCGTGGTCAAGGCCGCGTGCGCGGCGGCGAGGATCTCTCCGGAGAGCGGGGAGCCCTTGGTGGCCCGGGACAGGACCAGCGCACCGAACAGGGTGCAGAGCCGGACGATGCCGTCCTGGTCGTCACCGGCCAGGAAATCGGCGAAGTCGGCCACCCCCTCGGCGTAGACGCGACGGGCCTCCCTCCCCCCGCCCTCGCGCGCGATGTCGGTGGCGAGCGCGGCGACCGGGCAGCCGTCCGCCGGGTCGTCGCGGTGCTCGACGGAGAGGTAGGCGTCGATCAGCGCCTGCTGGGCGGCGGCGCGCTGCCCGTCGCACCGCTCCAGCCCGGCGCTGTAGCGTCGGGCGAGCTCGGCGAAGGCGTGGGCGGTGGCCTCGTCGACAAGCGCCTCCTTGGAGGCGAACTGCTTGTAGAAGGCGCCGTGAGTCAGACCTGCCTCCTTCATCAGGTCGGCGACGCTGACCTGCATGCCCTGCTCGCGGAACAGCCGGGACGCGGTGCCCACCACCCGCCTGCGATTCTCCTCCGCCTGCGCCTGCGATACGCGGCCCATGGCCACCTCTCATTTGGATGTCGACTGGCATCTATCATAGAGCCGTGTTTAGATTGCGCTCATAATCTAATTGGTGCGGGGGCCGACGGCACCCGCCATGACCAGGAGCGAGCATGGAACTGAAGAACGCGGTCGCGGTAGTCACCGGCGCCAACCGGGGCTTCGGGCGGCACCTGGCCGCCCAGCTCGTCGAGCACGGCGCGAAGGTGTACGGCGCGGCCCGACACCCCGAGACGGTCGACGTGCCGGGCGTCATCCCGCTGCGGCTGGACCTCACGGACGAGGCGTCGATACGAGAGGCCGCGCGCGTGGCGTCCGACGCGACGCTGCTGATCAACAACGCGGGCATCTCCACCGGCGCGTCGCTGATCGGAGGTGACGTGGCTGAGGTGCGCCGGGAGATGGAGACCAACTTCTTCGGCCCGCTCGCCGCGATGCGATCCTTCGCACCCGTCATCGAGGGCAACGGCGGCGGCGCCGTACTCAACGTCCTGTCCGCCCTGTCCTGGTTCCACCCGGCAGGACTCGGCTCCTACGCCGCGTCCAAGGCCGCCGCGTGGGCGCTGACCGATGCCACCCGCGACGAGCTGGCACCCCGCGGCATCGCCGTCTCGGCGCTGCACGTCGGGTACATGGACACCGACATGGCCGCCGCTGTGCCGGCCGATCAGAAGGTCTCCGCCGCCGACGTCGCGGCGCAGGCCCTGTACGGCATCGAGACCGGCATGCCCGAGATCCTCGCCGACGAGACCAGCCGGTACGTCAAGCAGAGCCTGTCCGCGGCACCCCAGCCGAACGCGGACTGACACTCACCCCTCCGCCCCGGCGCGACCACCTCACCCCCCTTCGTGCAAGGACATCTCATGCGTTACACGACCTTCGGCCACCGGACCGGACTGCGCATCTCCGAGTACGCGCTCGGCACCGCGAACTTCGGCACCGGCTGGGGCGCAGGCGCCGAGCCGGACGAGGCACGCCGGATCTTCGACCGGTTCGCCGAGGCCGGCGGCACCTTCCTCGACAGCGCGGACACCTACCAGTTCGGCGAGTCGGAGGAACTGACCGGAAAGCTGATCACCGCCGACCGCGACCACTTCGTCCTGGCCACGAAGTTCGCCCTCGGCGCCGCCCCGCAGCCGGACATCTCCAGGACCGGCAACAGCCGCAAGAACATGGTCGCCTCGGTCGAGGCCAGCCTGAAGCGCCTGAGCACCGACTACATCGACCTGCTGTGGGTGCACTTCCCCGACGAGCTCACGCCGATGGAGGAACTCCTGCGCGGACTCGACGACCTGGTGAGCGCCGGCAAGATCCACCACGCCGCGCTGTCCAACTTCCCCGCCTGGCGCGTCTCGCGCGCGGTGACCCTCGCGGACCTGAAGAACTGGGCCCCGATCGTGGGCATCCAGCACGAGTACAGCCTCGTCGAGCGCACCGCCGACCGTGAGCTCCTGCCCATGGCCGAGAGCCTCGGGCTCGGCGCCGCCCTGTGGTCCCCGCTCGGCGGCGGACTGCTCACCGGCAAATATCGCAGCTCCGCCCAGGGGCGCCTGAGCGACCTGGGCATGGTCATCCACACCGAGAACACGGGCCAGAAGAGTGCCGTCGTCGACACCGTTCTGGCGATCGCCGAGGAGACCGGCACGACGCCCGCCCAGGTGGCGGTGGCCTGGGTGCGCGAGCGCGCCGCCCGTTCCGTGGCCACGCTCGTCCCGATCATCGGCCCGCGCAATCTCTCCCAGCTCGACAGCTACCTCGGCGCCCTCGACGTCCAACTGACCGATGAGCAGTACATCCGCCTGGCCGAGGTCAGCGCGGTGCCGCTCGGTACGCCCCACGAGGGGATCGCCACCTCCCGGGACCGCCTCCAGGGAGGCGCCGCCGACCGCCTCACCGCTCCGGTCGTGCCGGTGGCCTGATGGGTGAACGCGGCTGAGGACGCGGTGCGCCCGCGGGCGGCCAGAGAAACGACACGAACCACCTTGCACTGGGAAAAGCCCGGGGCAAACGGAGACTCCGACCTTCACCGACGGGAAACGGAACGGAGATTGACGATGAAGGCCTTCACGGTCGAGAGATACGGCGACCAAGCCGGGATGCGCGCCGCCGACATACCCGACCCCCAGGTACGTGCCGACGACGTCCTGGTCAAGATCCACGCGGCGAGCGTCAACCCGCTGGACTTCAGGATCCGCAACGGAGACTTCAAGGCGTTCATGCCCTACCGTCTCCCGCTCGTCCTGGGCAACGACCTCGCGGGGACGGTCGTCCGGGTCGGCCCGTCCGTCACCCGCTTCGCGGTGGGCGACGAGGTCTACGCCCGGCCCGACAAGGACCGCATCGGCACCTTCGCCGAACTCATCGCCGTCCACCAGGACGACCTGGCACCCAAACCGGCCACCCTCACCATGGCCGAGGCCGCCTCCCTTCCCCTGGTCGCCCTGACCGCATGGCAGGCACTGGTCGAGCGGGCACGCGTGCAGCCGGGCCAGAAGGTCCTCATCCACGCGGGCGCCGGCGGCCTCGGCTCCATCGCCGTCCAGCTGGCCAAGGCGCTGGGCGCGCACGTGGCCACCACCGTGAGCACCGCCAAGGCCGAATTGGCCAAGGACCTCGGTGCGGACGTCGTCGTCGACTACCGCACCCAGGACTTCGAAGAGGTCCTCGACGGCTATGACGTCGTGCTCGACAGCCTCGGCGGCGAGAACCTCGCCAAGTCCCTTCGCGTTCTCAAGCCCGGCGGCACAGTCATCAGCGTCGCGGGGCCGCCCGACCCGGCCTTCGCCCGCGAACTGGGCGCGAATCCGATCCTCCGCCTGGCCATGACCGCCCTCAGCTTCAGAATCCGGCGCGACGCCAGGCGCCAAGGTGTGACGTACTCGTTCCTGTTCATGCAGGCCAGCGGCGACCAACTGCGCGAACTCAACCCCCTCATCGACACCGGGAAGATCCGCCCCGTCATCGACCGCGTCTTCCCGTTCGAAGAAACCCTCCAGGCCATGGAAATCGTCGAGAAGGGACGGGTAAAGGCCGGCAAAGTCGTCGTCGCCATGACGTGAGGGCGGGCACGAGTCCCAGGCTCCGGCCACCTCCGACAACAACAAGACCCTGCACATCCCACTCCCCCACCACACCACCCAGGACCCGGTCATGAGCACACCGTCCAGTTCCCCCGCCCCGATGTCGTACGAGAAGACGCCGAACCGCTCCGTGTCCGTGCGTGGCGTGCCCTTCGTCTACCGGCGACTCGGCCCGGACGACGGCGTCCCACTGATCCTCCTCAACCACCTGTCCGCAGTCCTGGACGACTGGGATCCCCGCGTCGTCGACGGACTCGCCGCCCGACGACCCGTGGTCACCTTCGACAACCGCGGCGTCGGCGCGTCCGGCGGCTCCACACCCGACACGATCGAGGCGATGGCCCGCGACACCGTGCTGTTCATCCAGGCCCTCGGGTACGACGGGGTCGACCTGCTCGGCCTGTCGATGGGCGGCTTCATCGCCCAGGTCATCGCGGCAGAAGAGCCCGATCTTGTTCGCAAGCTCATCCTCGCGGGCACGGGACCCGCCGGAGGCCCCGGCATCGACAAGGTCACAAGCCTCACCATCAAGGACACCGTCAAGGCCGTCCTGACCCGCAAAGACCCGAAGCAGTACCTCTTCTTCACCGACACCGCAGGCGGCCGACGGGCGGCCCACGCCTTCCTGGACCGGCTGAAGGAACGCACGGACGACCGCGACAGAGCCATCTCGCTCTCATCGTTCCGCGCCCAGCTGAAGGCCATCCACCACTGGGGCCGCCAGGCACGGGCCGATCTGGCGCGTGTCCATCAACCGGCCCTGGTGACCAACGGTGAGAGCGATCGCATGGTCCCGAGCGTCAACTCGGTCGACCTGGCGGCCCGGCTGCCCCAAGGCGAACTCGAACCCCTCTACCCCGACGCCGGGCACGGCGGGATCTTCCAGCACCACGCCAGATTCGTCCCGCGGGCGCTTGAATTCCTGGAACCGTAGCCAGCCGCCTGGCAGGTCCAGGGCCCCGCCCCAGCGTGGCGCCCCGGGGCACGCTGCGGCACCGCTTTCCCGCCATGCGGCAGCCGCCAACTTGGACGTACACCGCGGGACCGGTGCCGATGCCGGCCCTCAGCAGCCAGCCCACTGCGAGCAGCCCGTCCGTCCTTCCGCATCTTCGAGATCACCAGACCGCGAACCGTCTGCACGGCTTTGCACTCGTACTTGATCTCATCGGCCATGCGACTCCCCACCCCCTGCAGCGAACTGGTCACACCAACGGGGCGCGAGCACAGGTGACTCCACGACAGACCGGCATCACGAACTGTCGGCTCATCACCGGAAATCGCAGCACGCTGAACGCGTGTAACGGGAGACCGGAGTCGGCATGCACTTTCGAGGGCACACCTCCTGTGCCGCCTGCTGGAACGGTCGACAGGCTCGGCCTCGCCTTCACTGCGCCAGCGGCCGATCCCTTCAAGACCCGCCAGCGTCAACAACGTTCGTGATCAATACACGTGGCGCGACCGCACCTCCCTGCTGACACAACGCCTCGCGGTGCCCGACCTGACCTCACGGGGACTGCCCCAGCCCGCACGGGCCTGTACACCCGCAGTGCCCGCGAAGGAATCAACCCTGTGCTCGACCACGCTTTCGTGGACGCCGTCCGGTCCGGACAGGTCGAGCCGGTCGCAGCCGTCCAGGCGTTCGACGGGCCCGACGTGGTGCTGGCCGACGGCACACGGCTGCGACCCGACACGGTCATCGCCGCCACCGGGTACCAGCCCGCCCTGCACGACCTGGTCGGGTCCCTGGGTGTACTCAACGAGGAGGGGCAACCCCTCGTCGTAGGGGCACAGACCCGCCCCGAAGCCTCGCGCCTGTACTTCACCGGATACACCAATCCCCTCACGGGTGTCCTTCGTCAGGCCGGCGTCGAAGCGCGCGCCATCGCGCACGCGCTACGACGCGAGACCGTGCGGTCCCCCTTCTCTCTCTCCCCCCCCCGCGTCGGCGACCGCACGACCGACACACTCCACAGAGGGCACGCTTCGAGTTGACGGGGCCTCGGAAGGCTCGGGCCTTCAGTGGCGTCCCCCGCAGGGCGACAGGATGGCATCGCGCCTACGGCGACACAGTCCCTGCCCTCCTGGGCGGCCGACCAGGACCTGCCGGCCTCCCTCTCGTCAGCTGACGCCGACGGGCCGCCGCCATGGAGGCGGCTGGTGGATCGCGCCCATGCCCTGCAGCGGGTGCAGGTCGTCTCGGCGAGGAGAAGACCGGCTGCCCCGACGCGTGAAAGCGTGCGAATGCTCCGCTGAGACGTATCCCGGGGGCTCACCGCGACCTCGGCGCCTCATACGTTGATGACGCTCTGATACACGACCCATCCCACGCACCCGCTGGAGCAGCCTCAGCCACCTGACGCTCCGTCGGACAGTGTCAAATGAGCGTCAGGAAGATCGTTTCGTACGCCCCCGTGGACCCGGGACAGCGCGCCCGTCACCTCGCGAGAGGTCCCACGAGGCAGCAGGTCAAACCACCTCGCGACCGGCATTCGGGACTTCAGGGACGACTTCCCCCTGCGGCACCAGGATGTGCTCGAACAGTCGCAGCAGAGAATACGAGCCTTCGGTGCATGCCGGACTCCGGTTGGGGTACTCGCGTCGATTCGGCCTTGAACAAAGGATGGACATGGACGACGTCGCCCTTCCCGGCAGGGGCAGTGTTCCCCTGTCCGGGGATCAGGCGCATTCCGGCGCCCTGCTCGACGGAACGCTTGAAAACCTGCGGGTGTCCGCCATCGCGGTCGATGACGATGGCGTCATCATCGCGGTCAACAGTGCGGCCCAAAGCCTGCTGGGCAGGGAAGCCTCGGAACTCGTCGGTCAGGACTTCCACGACCTGCTGCACCGGGACAGATACGGGCACCCGGTGCCGCGCACGCGCTGCCGGATACGAAAGGCGCTCCTCACGGGGGACACCAAGCATGGCGACACCGAGTGGTTCGCTCGCGGGGACGGCACTCTCGTACAGCTGTCCTGGCTGGTCACGCCCTACTCACCCGGTCCCGGCGGGACAGGTGCGCTGGCGATGCTGTACGCGCCGGAGCAGCCTGACGTTCGCCCCAGCGACGGCGGGCATTCCGCGCCGCTGACGGAACTGGACCGACTGGCTCTGCTGGCGGAGACGACCACGCAGCTCACATCCACCCTGGACGTCGACGAGGCGCTGCACCGGCTGGCGGCCCTGACCGTACCCCGGCTCGCCGACTGGGCAGTGTTCGACCTGCTCACCGAACGGGACGAAGTACGACGTGTTCTCGTGATGGAGCACAAGGACGGCATTCTCGTCGAGCGGGACGATCTGCAAGGACCGATGCCTCCCGTGCTGGCGGAGTCGCCGATGCCCCTGTCACGGGCCCTGCGCGGCGCCGCCTCCTCCCTCGCCGGCCCCGCCACGTACCATGGTCCGCCCGACTCCGGCATAGCGGTCGAGCAGCAGCGCCTGTTCACCGCGACAGGTATGCACTCCGCCGTCATCGCACCCATTCGCGGGCTGCGCGACGTACTCGGCGCCCTGACCCTGGGCCGCGCCGAGCGTCATGACGCCTTCACCCCTGCCGACCTGCCGCTGCTGGAGGACCTCACTCGCAGGGCGGGCCTGGCGCTGGACAACGCACGCCTGTATCAGCGCCAGCGGAAAGTCGCCGAGACCATGCAACGGCACCTGCTGCCCCAGCTTCCCGTCCTGCCCGGACTGGAGATGACCGCGCGCTACGTACCCGCTCCGGACGCCTCCGCCGTGGGCGGTGACTGGTACGACGCCTTCGCTCTGGCTGCCCCCGCCCACGCACTGGCCATCGGCGACGTCGTCGGACACGATCTCGACGCCGCAGCAGGTATGGCGCAGGTCCGCAACATGCTGCGCGCCTTCGCCTGGTCCCACCCCGAGGCCACACCCAGCGCCGTCGTCACACGGCTCGACGAGGCAGTGATGCACATAGCCGAGGTCCCCATGGCCACCATGATCCTCGCCAGGCTCACCCTCGGCGACGACACACTGTGGCGCCTACGCTGGACGAACGCCGGCCACCCGCCGCCCCTGCTCATCACCCACGACGGCCAGACCCGCTACCTCGACGACGCCCACGGCATACTCCTCGGCACCGGAGTCACCAGCCCTCGCCCCGACGCCGTCACGGTCCTGCCACCCCAGGCCACGCTCCTGCTCTACACCGACGGACTGGTCGAATCCCCTCACCACTCCATCGATCACGGGCTTGACCGGCTGCGCCGACACGCGGCCTCCCTCGCCCACCGCCCCCTCGACTCCTTCTGCGACTTGCTGCTGGACCAGGTACGCCCCAGTGACAACGATGACGACGTCGCCATGATCGCGCTGCGCACACCCCCTCCCGCAGGACCCGCCTGACCGGGCGCGGGCAGATCGAGTGGGCGGAACGGGATACGGTCGAAGCTCCTGAGCCGGTGGGCTGAGGCTTCGAACGCCTCTCTCCACCGCGAGAACGTCGCGCGCCGCGGGCCCCGCACTGCCCCGCCGGTGAGCGGGGCCAGAACGCGGTCCTTGACGTCACCTGGGAAGTCGCCCTGCCGACGAAGGAGGAACTACCGGCGAGCCTCAGCAATATAGAGAAACAGCAAGTCAGAGCCGTTTTGCTGCAGGCTCCAAGATTGCCACGCACTCCACGTGCGACGTCATCGGAAACAGATCAAACGCCCGAAGCATCCGCACCCGATATCCCCCATCCCGGAAATACCCCAAGTCCCGAGCCAACGCCGCCGGATCGCAAGCCACATACGCGATCCGACGCGCCCCCAGCGACGACAGATGCTCCACCGTCTTCCGCCCCGCCCCCGCCCGCGGCGGATCCAGGACGATCAGGTCGACCTCCGTGATGCCCGTGCGCGGCAACACGCTCTCGACCTTGCCCTGTTCGATACGCACGCGGTCGAACTCGGCGAGATTGTGCCGGGCGTCCTCCACCGCGCGCTTTCCGGACTCGATGCCGAGGACCGCCCCGCCCTCGCCGACCCGGTCGGCGAGGGCGCCCGCGAAGAGGCCGACGCCGCAGTAGAGGTCGAGGGCCATGTCGCCCTTGCGCGGCAGCAGGCCCTGCATGACCGCCGTCACCAGAGTGTCGGCGGACTTCGGGTGGACCTGCCAGAAGCCGCCGCCCCCGACCCGGTGGGTCCGGCCGTCCGCGCGCTCGCGGACGAAGGGGCGGCCATGGACACGGTGGACGCCGCCGGAGCGTTCGTCCACCCGCAGGACGGACACGGGGCGGTCCAGTTCGACCAGCGGCAGGCGCGCGCCCGGCTTCGGCGTCAGGACCACCTGGCGGTCCTGGGAGCCCGTCGCCGCGATCGCCTCGACGGAGTCCATGCCGGTCCAGTCGCGCTTCTCGATACCCAACTCGCTGACGCCCTCCGCGGCGATCATGCAGTGGTCGATCGGCTCGACCTCGTGGGAGCGGTGCCGGCGCAGGCCCGCACGGCCGTCGGCGGTGACGGCGTACTGGACTCGGGTGCGCCACGCGGGGACCTGGCCCGCGGGCAGCTTGTCGCCCTCGGCGGGCACCACGGTGCCGTCCCAGCCGGCCTCCTCCGGTGTGAGCCCGGCGAGCCGCTGGAGCTGTTCGGCGATGACGTCGGCCTTCAGGCGCCGCTGCGCGCCCGGCTTGGCGTGCTGCCAGTCGCAGCCGCCGCAGCGGCCGGGGCCGGCGAACGGGCAGGGCACGTCGATCCTGTCCTTGGAGGCGTCCAGGATGTCCACCGCGTCCGCGCGCAGGAAACGGGCGCCCTCCTCGCCCTCCGTCACCCGCGCCACGACCCGCTCACCGGGCAGCGCGTGCCGTACGAACAGCACCTGGCCCTCGGACGTACGGGCGATGCAGTGACCGCCGTGGGCGACGGGGCCGACCTCGACCTCGTGCTCCTCCCCCACCAGCGACTTCCTCGGTTCTGCCTGCATGGCGGGGTGACTCCAAAACACGTGAGGGGGATGGGCCGAACGGAAACGGCCGGACAACAGCCCACCAGTCTACGTGGCTGCGCCCGGCCGCATCACAAGCCGTCTGCCCCGAAGGCCCCCGAAGGCCTGCCTCAGCCCTTCGGCTCCGAGGACTCCTTCGACCGAACCTGCGCCGGCCCCCGCCGCACCGACCCCGGCGCGTTCCAGTCCTGCTGCCTGCGGGCCCGCTTCTTGGCCGCCTCGGAGGACTGGAGCTGGTACGGCACCGAGGTCACCATGATGCCCGGTGTGAAGAGCAGCCGGCCCTTCAGACGCAGCGCGCTCTGGTTGTGCAGCAGGTGCTCGTACCAGTGGCCGACGACGTACTCGGGGATGATCACGGACACCGCGTCGCGCGGCGACTCCTTGCGCAGCCCCTTGACGTATTCGATGATCGGCCGCGTGATCTCGCGGTAGGGCGAGTCCAGGACCTTCAGCGGTACGTCGATGCCGCGCCGCTCCCACTCGGCCCGCAGCGCCTTGGTCTCCGCCGGGTCGACGTTGACGCTCAGCGCCTCCAGGCTGTCCGAGCGCATCAGCTTGGCGTAGGCCAGGGCGCGCAGGGTCGGGCGGTGGATCTTGGAGATCAGGACGACGGAGTGGATCCGGGAGGGCCGCACGCTGTCGTCGCTCGGTCCCTCGGGGGCGGCGATCTCCTCGGCGACCCTGTCGTAGTGCTTACGGATGGCCGTCATCGTCGCGTAGAAGATCACCATGCCGAGCAGGGCGACCCACGCGCCGTGCGTGAACTTGGTGACGAGGACGACGACCAGCACCAGGCCGGTGAAGAAGGCGCCGAAGGCGTTGATCGCGCGGGAGCGGATCATGTGGCGGCGCTTGGCCTGGTCCTTCTCGGTGGCCAGGTGGCGGTTCCAGTGCCGGACCATGCCGGTCTGGCTGAGCGTGAAGGACACGAACACGCCGACGATGTACAGCTGGATCAGGCGCGTGGAGTCGGCGCCGTAGATCCCCACCAGGAGTCCGGCGGCGCCCGCGAGGAGCACGATGCCGTTGGAGAAGGCGAGGCGGTCGCCGCGGGTGTGCAGCTGGCGCGGGAGGTAGCGGTCCTGGGCGAGGATCGAGCCGAGCAGCGGGAAGCCGTTGTAGGCGGTGTTCGCGGCGAGGAACAGCACCAGCGCGGTGGCCGCGGCCAGGATGATGAAGAGGAAGCTGCCCTTGCCGAAGACGGCCTCGGCGACCTGGGAGATCACCGGGTTCTGGACGTAGTCCGCGCCGAGGGGCACGCCGTTGTGGATGAGGTCCTTGGCCGGGTTCTCGGCCATGCGGACGTCGGTGGCGGCGGCCAGCGCGATGATGCCGCAGAACATGGTGACGGCCAGCAGGCCCATCATCGCGAGGGTGGTCGCCGCGTTCTTGGACTTGGGCTTGCGGAAGGCCGGGACGCCGTTGGAGATCGCCTCGACGCCGGTGAGGGCGGCACAGCCGGAGGAGAAGGCCCGTAGCAGCAGGAAGACCAGGGCGAAGCCCGCCAGCCCCTGGTGCTCGGGTTTGATGACGTAGTCCGCCGTCGGGGCCCGCATGGTGTCGTCCAGGACCAGTCCGCGGAAGGCACCCCAGGCGATCATGGTGAAGACGCCCGCGACGAAGACGTACGTCGGAATCGCGAACAGCGAGCCCGACTCCTTCACGCCGCGCAGGTTCATCAGCGTCAGCAGCACGATCACGCCGATCGCGCAGAGCACCTTGTGCTCGACCACGAACGGGATCGCCGAGCCCAGGTTCTCGATGCCGGAGGAGATCGACACCGCGACGGTGAGGACGTAGTCGACGAGCAGCGCGCTGGCGACCGTGAGGCCCGCCTTGGGGCCGAGGTTGGTGTTGGCCACCTCGTAGTCGCCGCCGCCGCTGGGGTAGGCGTGCACGTTCTGCCGGTACGAGGCCACCACGGTGAACATCAATACGACGACCGCGACGGCGATCCACGGACTGAAGTGGTACGCCGTCACGCCCGCGATGGACAGGACCAGCAGCACCTCCCCGGGCGCATACGCCACGGAGGACAGCGGGTCGGAGGCGAAGACGGGGAGTGCGATGCGCTTCGGCAGGAGGGTCTCCCCCAGCCGGTCGCTGCGCAGTGCGCGCCCGATCAGGATCCGCTTGGGCACGTCGGTCAGTTTGGACACAACAGAGGATCGTAAGCGTTCGATTGCGGGCTCGCCCACCCGCCACCCCTCATCGGCCTCCGCTCTGCTCTCCGAGTGAATTCAGAGACCGCTGCGGCTGCGGATTCCGCAGGTCACCCGGTTCCCATGCCTATATGACTAAGCTCCGTCCGCTTCCCGGCCGTTGTCGACCCCGGAGGTCCCATGCACACGCCCGCAGAACTGATCGGCGCCGCGGCCACCGTCATCGCCCTCGGAATCCTGACTCTCGCGAGTGTGCGCAGTATCAGCCGCCGCTGACCAGGCCGGTGACCCGGGCGCGGAGTTCCGCCCGCCCGATGCCGTCGGCCCGGGTCGACGGCACGGTGCAGGCGTACGCCCCCGCCACCGTGCCGTACAGGGCGCAGCGGCGGGGCGGCTCACCGTTCAGCCAGGCGTAGAGGAACGCGGCGGCGAAGGCGTCGCCGGCGCCGTTGGAGTCGACCACCGGCGCCGGGGGTGTCGCGGCGGATACGTGGGTCAGCTCGCCGTCGGCCAGCAGGTAGGCCCCGTCGGCCCCGGCGGTGGCGACGACCACCTGGGCCCGGCCCCGCTCGGTGATCCGCCGCATGGTGCGCTCCGGGTCGGCCAGGGCCGCGCTGGACAGGAAGACCAGGTCGGCCTGGTGCGCGAAGGTCTCGTGGTACGGGTTGGACCCGTCCCAGTCGTGCAGGTCGGTCGAAACGGTCACGCCGGCCTCGCGCAGGGCGGGCAGCGCGTGGCCGCACGGCTGGGTGATGACCACGTGGGCGTGCCGGCTGGCGGCGGCCAGCTCCCGCAGAGTGGCCTCGGGCAGCCGGTCCGTCTCAGCCGAGCGTGTGGCGTCGTAGAGGGAGAGCCGCCTGCCGTCCGGGCCGACGAGGTTGACCGCCCGCTTGGTGCCGAGCGGCTGGTGGACGGCGGTGAGCGCGATGCCGCGGTCGCGGTGCAGGGCCCGGACGAGGTCGCCCTCGGGGTCGTCGCCCAGCAGGTCGAGGTGGTGGGTGCGCAGGCCCAGCGCGCTCGTGCCGACGGCGACGAAGTCTCCGCTCTGGCCCGCGCGCGTCACGATCCCGGGCCGGATCATGTGGCTGTCGGCGAGCGGCACGGGCAGTTCGGGCACGTGCACGATGGTGTCCACGCCGGCGCCGCCCAGGACCAGGACGTCGATCTCGGTGCTCACGTTCTCTTCCTCCCCGCCGAGGGCCGCCGCCCGGGCGCCGGTCGCAGCCCGCTCCTGCCGGGGCGGGGCCCTCGGCAACCCCCTCGACTTTGCCGATACGTTGGAGTCGGGCGGTCGAACGCGGCACGCCCCCGCAGGGCATCATGGCCTGACTCCACCGGCATGATGTTGCACGGCGGTCCGCACGCAGGCCGCGATGTGATGCCCGGCGAGCCGAAAGAGAGACATGATCACGACATTCATGAAGGTCAGAGGGCCTGCAGGAAGCGCGGTGTGACGCGATGCATATTGTCATCATGGGTTGCGGGCGGGTGGGCTCCGCCCTGGCCCAGAACCTGGAGCAACAGGGCCACACGGTCGCCGTGGTCGACCAGGACCCCACCGCCTTCCGCCGCCTGGGGTCCTCCTTCGGCGGCCGCCGGGTCACCGGGGTCGGCTTCGACCAGGACACCCTGCGGGAGGCCGGCATCGAGGAGGCCGGCGCCTTCGCCGCCGTCTCCAGCGGTGACAACTCCAACATCATCGCCGCCCGCGTGGCCCGCGAGATGTTCGGCATCGAGAACGTCGCCGCCCGCATCTACGACCCCCGCCGCGCCGAGGTCTACCAGCGCCTGGGCATCCCCACCGTCGCGACCGTCCGCTGGACGGCGGACCAGATGCTGCGCCGGCTGCTGCCGTCCGGCGCCGAGCCGCTGTGGCGCGACCCCACCGGCGGTGTCCAGCTCGCCGAGGTGCACGCCTCCACCGCCTGGGTCGGCCACAAGATCAGCCGGCTCCAGGAGGAGACCGGCGTGCGCGTGGCGTTTCTGACCAGGCTCGGCGAGGCGGTCCTGCCCACCTCGCAGACGGTGTTGCAGGAGGGCGACCTGGTGCACGTGATGATGCGCACCGACGAGGTCGACACGGTCGAGGCGGCGTTCGCCAAGGGTCCCGAAGAGGAGGGCGGTCACTGATGAGGGTCGCCATTGCCGGAGCCGGCGCGGTCGGCCGCTCGATCGCGGGCGAACTGCTCGAGAACGGCCACGAGGTCCTGCTCATCGACAAGGCGCCGACGGCCATCTCGGTCGAGCGCGTCCCGCAGGCCGAGTGGCTGCTCGCCGACGCCTGCGAGATCACCTCCCTGGACGAGGCGGCGCTCCAGCGCTGCAACGTCGTCATCGCCGCGACCGGCGACGACAAGGTGAACCTGGTCGTCTCGCTCCTCGCGAAGACGGAGTACGGCGTTCCGCGGGTGGTCGCGCGGGTGAACAACCCGAAGAACGAGTGGCTCTTCAACGAGTCCTGGGGCGTGGACGTCGCCGTCTCCACCCCGCGTCTGATGTCCGCCCTGGTCGAGGAGGCGGTGAGCGTGGGCGACCTGGTCCGCCTGCTCCGCTTCAGCCACGGCGACGCCAACCTGGTCGAGCTGACCCTGCCGGAGGAGTCGGCCCTGGCCGGCACGCAGGTCGGCGACGTGGAGTGGCCCGAGGACACGTCCCTGGTCACGATCATCCGCGGCACCCGCGTCCTGACCCCCTCCCGGGAGGACTCCCTGGAGGCGGGCGACGAACTCCTCTTCGTGGCCGCGCAGGCGCGTGAGGAGCAGCTGGAGGACCTGCTGTCGGTGCGCAAGGACAGCGCGAAGAGCTGAGCGGGCCTTCGGGGCATGCAGAAGGGGCGTCCTGGGTTCTCAGGACGCCCCTGTCTCTTGCCTCACTTCTCCAGGCACGAACGCGGGGCACTACTCGGCGGACCGAGCGGCAGCCTCCCGCTCCCTCTCCTCGGCGGCCTTCTCCTCCGCCTCCATCTCCGCGAACACATCGATCGGCGCGGGCGCCTTCGCCAGGAACACCCAGGTCAGCCACACGGCCAGCAGGAACGGCGGGATCTTCAGGGCGATCAGCACCCAGCCCAGCTGCGTGGTGTCGGCCCACCAGTACAGCGGGAAGAGGATCGCGCACTTGGCGAGCAGGATCGCACCCCACGCGTAACTGGCCTTGGCGTAGGCCTTCTTACGGCCGGGGTTGCGCGTGCGCCAGGAGAGGTTCTCCTTGAAGACCGGGCCGAGGATCAGCCCGATCAGCGGGACACCGCACAGCGTGGTGATGATGTACGCGAGTCCGAGGCCCAGCGTGTAGAGCATGCCGGGCAGGTAGAAGTCCTTGGCGTTGCCGGTCATCATCGCGAAGACGACACCGAAGGCCACACCGAAGACACCGCTGAAGGCGTGCTTGACGGTGTCCTTCATCACCAGCCGGACCACGACCAGCACCAGCGACACGGCCAGGGCCGCGATCGCCGACAGATGCAGATCCTTGTTGATCGTGTAGATGCTGACGAAGAGCAGGCCGGGCAGCACCGTCTCGACCATGCCCCGGACGCCGCCGAACGCCTCGAACAGGGCGGCCTCGGTCACCGCCCGGTTGTCGTCCGCAGATGTCTCTTCGGTCGGCTTGTCGAGCGACGTCACCGGCTACTCCCGTCCGAGGGGTCTCAGTTCGTACTTGGGGTTGAACAGCACCCGGCGGCCCCGGCTCATCGAGATCCGGCCCGACGCGATCAGCTTGCGCCCCGGTTCTATGCCCACGATGGAGCGTCTGCCGAGCCACACCACGTCCAGCGCGGCGGAGCCGTCGAAGAGCTCGGCCTCCAGTGCCGGGACTCCCGCGCGCGGCCGCAGGGTGACCGTGCGCAAGGTACCAGTAACCGTCACCATCTGCCGGTCCTGACAGTCTCCGATCCGGATACAGCCCGCCGTCTCGGTGTCCTCACGCAGTTCCTCGGACTCCAGGTCCTCCTGCGACGAGGAGAGCCGGTCGAGTATGCGCCGGAACCGGCCCGCCGGCTTCTGCGAACGAGGAACAGCACTCATGACTAGAGCGTACCGGGGCGCGCTGACAGGCACGCAGCCCTGGGGCAGGAGCGGCGGTGGCTGAGGGAGGCGCTACTTCTCGAACCGGTATCCCATCCCCGGCTCCGTGATGAAGTGCTTCGGATGCGAGGGGTCCGCCTCCAGCTTCCGCCTCAGTTGTGCCATGTACACGCGCAGATAGTTCGTCTCCGTCCCGTACGACGGCCCCCACACCTCCTGGAGCAGCTGCTTCTGCCCGACCAGGCGGCCGCTGTGGCGCACCAGGACCTCCAGCAGATGCCACTCCGTCGGCGTCAGGCGTACGTCCTTCCCCGCGCGGTTGACCTTCTTCGCGGCCAGGTCGACGGTGAACTCGTCGGTCTCCACGATCACGTCGTCCTCACCTCCTCCGGCCGGCTCGGCCCGGCGTACCGCGGCCCGGAGCCGGGCCAGCAGCTCGTCCATGCCGAACGGCTTGGTCACGTAGTCGTCGGCACCCGCGTCCAGCGCCTCCACCTTCTCGTCGGAGGAGTGCCGGGCGGAGAGCACCAGGATCGGTACCCGCGTCCAGCCGCGCAGGCCCCTGATCACCTCGACGCCGTCCATGTCGGGCAGCCCCAGGTCGAGGACGACCACGTCGGGGTGGCGGGCCGCGGCCAGCTCCAGAGCTCCGGCGCCGTCGTGGGCCGCGTCGACCTCGTACTTGCGTGCCTTGAGGTTGATCACGAGAGCGCGCACGATCTGGGGCTCGTCGTCGACCACCAGGACGCGGGTCATGAGACCTGCCTTTCGGGTTCTGCCGCGTGCGGCGGCTCCGGGCGTGTTCCCGCCGCGCGGAGGGTGAGGACCATGGTGAGCCCGCCGCCAGGCGTGTCCTCGGCGTTCAGGGTGCCGCTCATGGCCTCGGCGAAGCCGCGCGCCACCGCGAGCCCCAGTCCCACGCCGGCGCCGCGCGGGGCGTCGCCGTAGCGCTGGAAGGGTTCGAATATGCGGTCCTTGGCCTCGTCGGGGACGCCGGGCCCCCGGTCGACCACCCGCACCTCCACCCGGTCGGCGAGCGCGCTGGCGGCGACCAGCACGGACCCGCCGGGCGGGCTGTACTTGACGGCGTTCTCGACCAGGTTGGCCATCGACCGCTCCAGCAGCCCCGGGTCCACGGCGACCATCGGCAGGGTCTCCGGCACGTCCAGGTCGACGCTGCCGTCCGGCACACCGCCGAGAGCCATGGGCACGACCTCGTCGAGGTCGATCTCGCGGATCAGCGGGGTGACCGTGCCGGTCTGGAGGCGGGACATGTCGAGCAGGTTGCCGACGAGGTGGTCGAGGCGGTCGGCGCCCTCCTCGATGCCCTCCAGCAGCTCCGCCCGGTCCTCCTCGGACCACTCGACGTCCTCGGAGCGCAGCGAGGTCACCGCGGCCTTGATCCCGGCGAGCGGGGTGCGCAGATCGTGGCTGACGGCGGCCAGCAGCGCCGTACGGATGCGGTTGCCCTCGGCGAGCGCGCGGGCCCGGTCGGCCTCCTCCTGGAGCCGGCGGCGGTCCAGTACGACGGCGGCCTGGGCGGCGAAGGCGGCCAGCACCCGGCGGTCCTCGGCGGGCAGGACGCGGCCGGTCAGCGCCAGCGCCATGTGGTCGCCGACCGGCATGTCCACGTCCGCCTGCTCGGGCCGCTCCACGGGATGCCCCTGCCCGACGCGGCCCGCGCAGGTCCACGGCTCGACATCGCTCGCCCGCTCCAGCAGGGCCGCCGACTCCATGCCGAAGGTCTCCCGGACCCGTTCCAGCAGGTCCTCCAGGCCGGTCTCGCCGCGCAGCACGTTGCCCGCGAGGAAGGACAGGATCTCGGACTCGGCCCGCAGCCTGGCCGCCTGGTGGGTGCGGCGGGCCGCGAGGTCGACCACCGAGGCCACCGCCACACCGACGGCCACGAAGATCACGATGGCGACGATGTTCTTCGGGTCGGAGATGGTCCACCGGTGCAGCGGCGGTGTGTAGAAGTAGTTCAGCAGCAGCGACCCCACCGCCGCCGAGGCCAGCGCGGGGAGCAGCCCGCCGAGCAGGGCCGCCGCGACCGTCAGCGCCAGGAACAGCAGCATGTCGTTGGCGAGGCCGAGGTCGACGGCGCTGAGCAGCGCCGCCAGAGCCGGCGGTCCCGCAACTCCGACGATCCAGCCCCACACCCGCCGGGAGCGCCCGAGGCGCGCGTCCCGGGCCACCGGAAGGCCGCGGCCCTTGGCGACCTCGTCGTGGGTGACGATGTGCACGTCGAGGTCGGGCCCGGACTCCCGGGCGACCGTCGCGCCGACGCCGGGCCCGAAGACGTACTGCCAGGTCTTGCGGCGCGAGGAGCCCAGCACGATCTGGGTGGCGTTCACGCCGCGGGCGAAGTCGAGCAGGGCGGCCGGTATGTCGTCGCCCACGACGTGGTGGAAGGTGCCGCCGAGGTCCTCGGCGAGGGTCCGCTGCATCGCCAGTTCCTGGGGCGAGGCCGAGGTCAGCCCGTCGCTGCGGGCTATGTAGACGGCCAGCACCTCGCCACCGGCGCCCTTCTCGGCCAGCCGGGCCGCCCGGCGGATCAGCGTCCGGCCCTCCGGGCCTCCGGTCAGGCCGACCACGATCCGTTCGCGCGAGCCCCAGATCCTCGACACCCGGTGCTCGCTGCGGTACTGGGTGAGGTAGGCGTCGACCCGGTCGGCCACCCACAGCAGCGCGAGCTCGCGCAGGGCGGTCAGGTTGCCGGGCCGGAAGTAGTTGGAGAGGGCCGCGTCGACCTTGTCCGGCTTGTAGATGTTGCCGTGCGCCATCCGCCGCCGCAGCGCCTCGGGCGACATGTCGACCAGCTCGATCTGGTCGGCACGCCGCACCACCTCGTCCGGCACGGTCTCCTGCTGCCGCACCCCCGTGATCGACTCGACGACGTCGCCGAGCGACTCCAGGTGCTGGATGTTGACGGTCGAGATCACGTCGATACCGGCCGCCAGCAGCTCCTCCACGTCCTGCCAGCGCTTGGCGTTGCGGGAGCCGGGGACGTTCGTGTGGGCCAGTTCGTCGACCAGGGCGACCGCGGGGGCGCGCCGCAGGACGGCGTCGAGGTCCATCTCGGGAAAGACGCCGCCGCGGTACTCCAGCTGCCTGCGCGGCACCTGCTCCAGGCCGTGCAGCATCACCTCGGTGCGGGGTCGGTCGTAGTGCTCGACGAAGGCCACCACACAGTCGGTGCCCCGTTCGACACGGCGATGCGCCTCGGAGAGCATCGCGTACGTCTTGCCGACGCCCGGTGCCGCACCGAGGTAGATCCGAAACTTGCCGCGTGCCATGGCCTCATTGTCTTCCGGTCTGCTGCTTGCGCAGCGTCGACCTTACGGCCAGCAAATGCGGCATATGGGTGCCGGGCGTGCCCGCAGACCGTCTTTGACGGAACCCTGACGCGCCCGGCGGGTCAGGGCCTCACGCGGGATTGTCGCCGTGGCTGAGGGTCTCCCAGGCGACGAAGAGGTTGTTGCTGCCGGCCGGGCGGCCCCGCAGGGCCAGGGTCTGGGTGTTGGTCATGGCGTGCCCGAGACGGTTGGCCGGGGCGTTGTGGCCGACCTCGGAGACCGGCCCGAGCCCGGGCTTGAGCGAGCCGCCGCACAGCCATCCCGGGACGGCGGCGCCGAGCTCGTACCTGGCGTGGAAGCCGAGCCCGTGCCGCAGCCGCTCGCCCACGTCGGTGCCGTAGAGGTCATGGCCCTGGATCCGGCTGGTCTCGGCGATGTGCGAGACGGCGGAGAGGCCGTAGCCGGTGTGGGTGAAGTCCCGGCAGGTCTCCTGGCTGAGCCCGTCGGCGAAGGTCGACTGCCCCTGCCAGTACCGGACGATCTTCTCCCGGGTGTCCAGGTTCTGGCTGGGCACGGTCTTCGGCAGCTCACCGTCGGAGGCCAGGTAGACGTAGGCGGCCGTCCGCGTCCGGAACTTCGCCATGGCCTTGGCGTACGACGCCTTGTCCTCCAGGTGGACGGAGACGCCGACGGCGGCCTCCATCATCGACAGCTTCCAGTTCCCGTTGGAGTGGGAGCCGTTGATCACCTCGGGGAGGTAGACGTTGCGGAGCATGGTGGCGGAGCGGCCGGAGTTCGCCCGATCCGGTCGAAGGCGCCTTTCCAGGGCTGGGCACCGGAGTCGACCTTGGAGCGGGCGAAGCCCAGCTGCCCCTTGGAGACGGTGACTCCGGGGTGGACGAAGCTGCTGGGAGCGGCCTCGGCGGGCCGGGCGAGGACACCGGCGACGAGGGCCACCGCGGCCGTCAGCAGTGCGGTTCTGCGCATAGGTGGGAGCCTTCTGTTCTGGTATATGAACGTGAAGCGCCTTTATGAACAGACGCGTGGGACGGAGACAGTAGGTACAGACCAATGACCCGTCAAAGGCTTCACACATGAGCACGCATGCGACACGAGCACGCACGAGAAAGGGCCGCACCCCCTTTGGGGTACGGCCCTGCTGTGTCCAAGCGCCTCAGCGGACCTCGGTGATCTCCGGTCCGCGCTGGAGCTGGCCCATTCCGCCGGCGAAGCGGGAGCCCTCCTCCTGCTGGACGCCCTCGGGGACCATCTGGGCGTCGTTCGGCAGCTTCAGGACGATCGGGTCGCGGGGCGCCATCGGGCCCTCGCCCCGGACCACGACCGTGTCCCGGAAGATCTGCTCGAGCAGCCCGGCCGCCTGCGGCTGCACCGCGCCCTGGCCCGAGATGACCCCGCGCAGGAACCACCGCGGGCCGTCCACGCCGATGAACCGCACGACCTGGAAGCCGCCGGTGCCGTCCGGCAGCTGCACCGGCACCTGGGCCCGCAACTCCCAGCCCAGCGGCCCCTCGACCTCGTCGACGATGCCGCCCTGCTGGGTGATGCCCGAGCCGATCTCCTCGCGCACCTCGCCCCAGATGCCCTCGCGCTTGGGTGCGGCGAAGCCCTGCAGCTGGATGGCGCTGTCCCGCAGCACGACCGTCGCCGCCACGATCGCGTCGCCCGCGACCTCTACCCTGAGCTCCATGCCCTCGACGCCGGGCACGAACAGACCACCCAGGTCGACCCGGCCCTCGGCCGGGTCACGGACCTCGGAGCTGTCCCAGGGCCCGTCGGGCCGCGGCGCCGGCTCGAGCCTCAGGCGCTCGCCCTCGTCCGCCTCACTGTCGACACCGTCGACGACCTGCTCGGTCTCGCCGGCCGCGTCTTCGGCGGCATCCCTATTCTTGCGACGTCCGAACACGTCACTGTCCTTCCCGGTCGGATACGACCGAAGCGTATCGATTCCCACCCGTCCGACCGCCCAGGGCGGCCTGACCGCTTGTGCCGCTCGTCCCGTCCACCGCCGCATGGCCTCCGGTGGACCCGAAGCCCCCCTCGGCCCGCGCCGAGTCGGGAAGTTTTGCCACCTCTTGGAAGCGAACCTTCTCGACCTGCTGGACTACCAGTTGGGCAATCCGGTCGAAGCGCTCGAACCGCACGGCCTCGCGCGGGTCGAGATTCACCACGATCACCTTGATCTCCCCACGGTACCCGGCATCAACCGTCCCCGGGGCATTCACCAGGGCGACGCCGCAGCGCGCGGCCAGACCGGATCGCGGGTGCACGAAGGCCGCGTACCCCTCCGGCAGTGCCACAGACACGCCCGTGGGCAGCACGGCCCGCTCGCCCGGCTCCAGTTGGCACGCCTCGGTGGTGCGCAGATCGGCGCCCGCGTCACCGGGCTGCGCATACGACGGAAGGGGTACGTCCGGGTCGACGCGCCGGATCAGCACGTCCAGGGGCTGACGGCTCACGGGGCTCGTGGGAGTCATGGGGCTTTCCGTGCTCACGGGATCGGTGGGGCTCATGGGGCCGGACGGGCTCACGGGGCCTTCCAGGCTCACGGGTTCACCTCGAAGGCACGGGTGCGCCGGACCTGGTCCGGGTCCTTCATGGCCGCCTGGATCTCCTCCTGGCGACCGTGCTCGACGAAGTGGTCGACCTTCACCTCGACGAAGAGCGCGTCGGCGCGCACGGCGACGGGCCCGTCGGGGCCTCCCACGCGTCCGGTCGCGGTCGAGTAGATCTTCCGCCCGGCCACCGCTGTCACCTCGGCCTGAAGGTGCAGGGTGGTGCCGACGGGCACGGGCCCCATGAAGTCGGTCTCCAGCCGCCCGGTCACGGCGATCGTGCGCAGCAGCCAGTTCAGCGAGCCGAGGGCCTCGTCCAGGGCGGTGGCGAGCACCCCGCCGTGCGCGAGGCCGGGGGCGCCCTGGTGGGCGGGCCGCACGGTGAACTCGGCGGTGAGTGACACGCCCTCGCCGGCCCGCGCCTCCAGGTGCAGCCCGTGCGGCTGGTCTCCGCCGCAGCCGAAGCACTGGCCGTAGTGCGCGCCGAGGAGCTCACCGGGCGCCGGAGCGTCCGGATGCCGCACCGGCCGCACGGCGTCGGCCGGAGGCTGAAGAGCTGTGGAAGTACGACTCACAGCCGGAGACCTTACCCGCGCGTGGGCCCGTTCCGGACACCGTGTCAAGCTTGGCTCCATGCAGCTCTCCGCCGCCCCGTACGAAGAACGCCTCACCGCCCCCCGGACCTGGTGGCTGATCTCGTTCCTCGTCGGCGTCTCGATGGCCCTGATCCTGCTTCCGTTCGGCACGCTGCCCATGCTCGGCGGCCTGGCCGGAGGCACCGCGGTCGCGGCCGTCGCCGCGAGTTCGTACGGCGCGGTCCGCATCCGTGTGGTGGGCGATTCGCTGATCGCGGGCGAGGCGAAGATCCCGCTGGCGGCGCTGGGCGAAGCGGAGATCCTGGACGCGGAGGAGGCGCGCGCCTGGCGCACCCACAAGGCCGACCCGCGCGCCTTTCTGCTGCTGCGCGCCTACATCCCCACGGCCCTGCGCGTGGCGGTCACGGACCCGGAGGACCCGACTCCGTACCTGTATCTGTCCACGCGCGAGCCGGAGCGTCTGGCGGAGGCGCTGCGGACCACGAAGCCGGCGAAGCCGGAGTAGTACATCCGAGCGGGGCTTCACCCGGCGGCGGACGGGCGGGCTTCAGCGCCCGTCGTCGCGCCCCTCGTCGCGCTTGTCGTTCTTGTCGTCGCGTTCCGCGTCCGTGCGGCGGCCCAGCGGGTCGCTGGTGATCTCGCCCATCTCCAGGACGTCCGCCGGACGTTCCAGCGCGGGAAGCTCATCCAGGGCCTCCCAGGGCACCTGGAGCTTGCGCAGGTCCTTCCGGATCCGCGCGGCGAGCTTTCTCGTCTCGCTGCGGTTCATGGCCGCCCCCACGGCGGCGCCCACCAGGAACGGGATCAGGTTCGGCATGCTGCGGACCATCCGCTTCATGATCCGCTGCCGCAGCTCCCGCTTCATGCGGCTGTTCAGCGCCACACTCAGCGTCGACGGCTTGGTCGCGTCGATCCCGCGCTCCCCCGACCACGAGTCGAGGTAGGCCGTGCTGCGCTGCTTGAGGTTGCCGGGCGGCCGTACGCCGTAGACCTCGTGGAGTTCGGCGATCAGCTTCAGCTCGATCGCGGCGACGCCGGTGACCTCGGCGGCCAGTTCCGTCGGCATGGCGGGCGGTACGGGAAGCATCGCGGCCGCGCCGATACCGGCTCCGACCGTCGCTGTCGCGCTCGCCGCGCCCGCCACGAGTTTGTCCGCGAGCTCTTCGGGGCCGAGGCCCGGGAACTGCCTGCGGAGCGTCGCCAGGTCCCGTACGGGGATCCGCGGCGCCAGTTCGATGATCCGGTCGGCAAGGTACGCGAGGCCCGCCCGGGCCCGGACACCGCCCTTGCGGGCGCTCTCTCTGGCCCTTTCCCGGATCGTCCCCGCCCGCCGTCGGACGACGGGTGCGGGGACGTCCACGGACGCCGGGGGGTCATTCCGGTCCGCGGCCGGTTCGAGCGAGGCCGCCCCCGTACCGGTTGGGCCTCGCTCGTCGTCACGCGCGCCGTACTGCGGGCCGTCCATCGGCCCTTCGTCCGCTTTCCGCTTGGAGAAGCGGCGCTTCCAGGGAGGGGTCGAGCCAGTCACGGCCGACCCGTCCTCAGTCGCAGTCGCGGCAGATCGGCTGACCGTTCTTCTCCCGGGCCAGCTGGCTGCGGTGGTGCACCAGGAAGCAGCTCATGCAGGTGAACTCGTCCTGCTGCTTCGGGAGCACCCGGACGGCCAGTTCCTCGTTCGAGAGATCGGCTCCGGGCAGCTCGAGGCCCTCGGCGGCCTCGAATTCGTCGACGTCCACTGCGGAAGCCGACTTGTCGTTCCGCCGGGCCTTCAGTTCTTCGAGGCTGTCCGAGTCAACGTCGTCGTCGGTCTTGCGTGGAGTGTCGTAATCGGTTGCCATGGTCGCTCTCCCCCTCTGGGTGTCTGCGGTGTCTCCAGCGCACGTAACGCGTGAGAGGCCGGACTTGTGCCCGACCTGAGGCGGAGATTTTGCCTCACATCAAGGTCTGTTACTCAATCGACACCCAACCGGACTCCTCACGAGTGATCGGCTTGGATGGCGATGGGGACCGTACACGGTCCGAATGCCGCACCTCAAAGGCGTCTCACCCTGTACTTCCCGTGATCAAGACCCCCGAAAACCGGGATTTTCCCGGCTTTCCGGCAGGACTCATGATCACGGAGAGTAGATGGCCTGAAAGGCGCCCCTGTGATCGATCACACACGGGGCGCCCGAGGTGAGGCCTCAGAAATTCCGCGCAAAGCGAACATCCCCGTGCATCGCCGAGTTGATCGGCGACATGATCTCAGATGGGCAGCGTGACTCGCATCACGAGCCCACCTCCCTCGCGTGGCTGGGCGTAGATGTGCCCGCCGTGCGCCCGGGCCACGGACCGGACGATGGACAGACCGAGTCCGACGCCCTTGTCGCTGCCCGTGCGCTCCGTGCGCAGCCGCCGGAACGGCTCGAAGAGATTGTCGATCTCGTACGCCGGCACGACCGGGCCCGTGTTCGAGACGACCAGGACCGCCTGGCCGTGCTGGACCTCGGTGGTGACCTCGACCCAGCCGTCCTCGGCCACGTTGTAGCGCACGGCATTCTGCACCAGGTTGAGCGCGATCCGCTCCAGCAGCACGCCGTTGCCCTGGACGACCGCGGGCTTCTGTTCGCCACGGATCCGCACGCCCTTGTCCTCGGCCTCGCCGTGCACCTGGTCGATGGCCTGCGAGGCGACCTCGGCCAGGTCCACCGGCCCCCGCTCCACGATCTGGTTGTCGCTGCGGGCGAGCAGCAGCAGCCCCTCGACGAGCTGCTCGCTGCGCTCGTTGGTGGCCAGCAGGGTCTTGCCGAGCTGCTGGAGCTCCACCGGCGCGCCCGGGTCGGACAGGTGCACCTCCAGGAGCGTGCGGTTGATCGCCAGCGGCGTCCGCAGCTCGTGCGAGGCGTTGCCGACGAAGCGCTGCTGGGCGGTGAAGGCGCGCTGGAGCCGCTCCAGCATGTCGTCGAAGGTGTCCGCCAGCTCCTTCAGCTCGTCGTCCGGGCCGTCCAGCTCGATGCGGCGGGACAGGTCGGAGCCCGCCACCGTGCGGGCGGTGCGGGTGATCCGGCCCAGCGGCGACAGGACCCTGCCTGCCATGGCGTAGCCGAAGGCGAAGGCGATGACCGCCAGGCCCAGCAGGGCCAGGAGCGAGCGACTGAGCAGGTTGTCCAGGGCGTGCTGGCGCTGGTCGTTGACGCACTGGTTCATCGCGTCGTTGAACTCGCTGGGCGAGGCCTGGCTGGGCAGGTTGCAGATGTCGCTGGTGACCTTGCCCTCGACGATCTTGAACGGCAGCTCGCTGCCCACGTTGAGCGCCTGCGCGGCGAGCAGGTAGATGATCGACAGCAGCAGGATGCCGGCGATCAGGAACATGCCGCCGTAGAGCAGCGTGAGCCGTATGCGGATGGTCGGGCGCAGCCAGGGAAAGGGCGGCGCGGGCCTCCTGGGGTCCCAGGTGGGCTTCGGGGGCGCCTGCGGGGGCGCTGGAGTCGCTGCCACGGGTATCAGATCCGGTAGCCGGAGCCGGGGACGGTGACGATGACGGGCGGCTCGCCGAGCTTGCGGCGCAGGGTCATGACGGTCACGCGCACGACGTTCGTGAACGGGTCGGTGTTCTCGTCCCAGGCCTTCTCCAGCAGTTGCTCCGCCGAGACGACGGCCCCCTCGCTGCGCATCAGCACCTCCAGGACGGCGAACTCCTTGGGCGCGAGCTGGACCTCCTTGCCGTCGCGGAAGACCTCGCGGCGGTTGGGGTCGAGCTTGATCCCGGCGCGCTCCAGGACCGGCGGCAGGGGCACGCTGGTGCGCCGGCCGAGGGCACGCACACGCGCGATGAGCTCGCTGAAGGCGAAGGGCTTGGGCAGATAGTCGTCGGCGCCGATCTCCAGGCCCTCCACACGGTCGCTGACGTCGCCGGAGGCCGTGAGCATCAGCACCCGCGTGGGCATGCCGAGCTCGACGATCTTGCGACAGACGTCGTCGCCGTGCACGAGCGGGAGGTCGCGGTCGAGGACGACCACGTCGTAGTCGTTGACGCCGATGCGCTCCAGGGCGGCCGCACCGTCGTACACGACGTCGACGGCCATGGCCTCCCGGCGCAGTCCGGTGGCCACCGCATCGGCGAGCAGTTGCTCGTCCTCGACGACGAGTACGCGCACGTCCCTTGTCCTTCCTCATGTCCACCCGCACAGCGCTTCTCGGGCGCGTGCGGGCAGGGGTCTTCGACGGTCTGTTGGTGTGTTGCCCTCCATCCTGCCCTTTTCGGCCATAAGTCGGAGGTAAGGCGGGTGAGGGAGAGGTCGGGCACGGGTGTGACTGCGGGGAATAGGAGATTTTCTCCTCCGGTTAGGTTTCCACGGAAGGGAGCTTGGGGAGGACGGCTTTACATCCCACGATCACACTCTGCTGGTACCGCACCACCATGCGGTGCGCATCAATCCGCTTTTCCGCAGGGCGGGCGTGGGTGCCCGGCACCGTCGCCGCCCAGCTGAGCGGCGCTGGGCATCCACCGGAGACGTGATCGTCCCTTCCGAACGGCACACCCCCGTGCCAACGACCCACGACCCAGGACGAGGGGGCGCAGCATGGACGCATTCACCGCAGGACTTCTGCAGCGCATAAGGGCGACCGAGTCCGATCTGTCCCGGGCTCGCGACGAGGGCGACGACTTCCTCGTCGAAGTGGAGCAGGGCGAGCTCGACGACCTGCGCCGCCTCGCCGCCGAGCACGGTGTGGAGGTCAGCGCAGCGAGCGTCTGATCAGGGCGTACGAAGCGGGCCCCGGCGAATCCAGCGCCGGGGCCCGCTTCGTCGTCGTGCGGTCCTGTTCACCCGGTGTTCAGCACGGCATCGGCCGTCGTACGCCGGTCCGGGCCGTCCTCAGTCGTGCCAGGCGCCGAAGTCTTCCAGGAGGCGCTGGAGGGGTTCGAAGACACCCGGGGTGGCCGCGACCGCCAGATCGCCGGACGGGCCTTCTCCGGGGCGTCCACCGGTCAGGGCGCCCGCCTCCCGGGCGATGAGGTCACCCGCCGCCAGGTCCCAGGGGTGCAGACCCCGCTCGTAGTAGCCGTCCAGGCGTCCCGCGGCCAGGTCGCACAGGTCGACCGCGGCCGAGCCGCCGCGCCGGATGTCGCGCAGCAGCGGGATCAGCCGCTGGGCGACCCCGGCCTGGTGGGCACGGACCTCGGCGACGTAGTTGAAGCCCGTCGAGACGAGTGCCTGGTCCAGGGGCGGCGCGGGGCGGCAGGCCAGCCGGCGCTCGCCGTCCCAGGCGCCCGTGGCCCAGGCACCGCCGCCGAGCACGGCGTGGAACGTCTCGCCGCGCATCGGGGCCGTGACGACTCCGACGACGGTCTCGCCGTCCTGCTCGGCGGCGATGGAGACGGCCCAGGTGGGGAGCCCGTACAGGTAGTTGACCGTGCCGTCGAGCGGGTCGATCACCCAGCGGATGCCGCTGGTGCCCTCCGTGGCGGCGCCCTCCTCGCCGAGGACGCCGTCGTCCGGGCGGCGCTCGGCGATCAGGCCGGTGATCAGCTTCTCGGCCGCGATGTCCATCTCCGTGACGACGTCGATGGGGCTGGACTTGGTCGCGGCGACCGCCAGGTCGGCCGGGCGCCCGTCCCGCAGCAGGGCGCCGGCGCGGCGGGCGGCCTCCTGGGCGAGGTCGAGCAGGTCCGTGTGCAGCGGGTCGGTCACAAGGCTCCTCACGCGTAGGTGCTGTCGGCGCCCGCGGCGGCGGGCCGGGGGGCGCGGGCCGGGCAGCAGCCGACCGGGCAGAGGTCGTGGCTCGCTCCGAGGGCGCCCAGGGCGCACGGGGTGACCTCCTGCCCGCGCTCGGCGGCGGCCCGCTCCACGACGAGTTCGCGGACGGCGGCGGCGAACCTCGGGTCGGCGCCGACGGTGGCCGAGCGGCGCATCGGCAGCCCCAGTTCCCCGGCCTTCGCCTTGGCCTCCGTGTCGAGGTCGTACAGGACCTCCATGTGGTCGGAGACGAACCCGATGGGCGCGATCACCACGGCCGGGACACCGGCCGCGTGCCGCTCCTCCAGGTGGTCGCAGATGTCGGGCTCCAGCCACGGGATGTGCGGGGCTCCGGAGCGGGACTGGTAGACGAGCTGCCAGGGGTGGTCGACGCCGGTGCGCTCGCGGACGGCGTCCGCGATGAGCTTCGCCACGTCCAGGTGCTGCCGGACGTAGGCGCCGCCGTCGCCGTGGTCCTCGACCGGTCCGGAGGTGTCGGCGGAGGCCGTCGGGATCGAGTGGGTCGAGAAGGCGAGGTGCGCCCCGTCCCGGACGTCCTCGTCGAGCTCGGCGAGGGACCGGAGCACCCCGTCGATCATGGGCTCCAGGAAGCCCGGGTGGTTGAAGTAGTGCCGCAGCTTGTCGATCTTCGGCAGCACCAGGCCCTCGGCCTCCAGGGCCGCGAGTGAGTCGGCGAGGTTCTCCCGGTACTGGCGGCAGCCCGAGTACGAGGCGTAGGCGCTGGTGGCGAGGACCAGGATGCGGCGGCGGCCGTCGCGGACCATCTCGCGCAGTGTGTCCGTCAGGTACGGCGCCCAGTTGCGGTTGCCCCAGTAGACCGGCAGGTCGAGGCCGTGGTCGGCGAAGTCCTTGCGCAGGGCGTCCAGCAGGGCGCGGTTCTGGTCGTTGATGGGGCTGACCCCGCCGAACAGGAAGTAGTGCTGCCCGACTTCCTTGAGGCGTTCCTTGGGGATGCCACGCCCGCGCGTCACGTTCTCCAGGAACGGGACCACGTCGTCCGGGCCTTCCGGGCCGCCGAACGAGAGCAGCAGCAGGGCGTCGTAGGGGGTGACATCGCGCGCGTCTGGCATGGGTCGATCCTGCCACCCTGCACCGACAGCCGGGAAACGGCGGGGACGGGCCGTTCCGGGCGTAAGCTGTGTCGACTGCGTTCGCAGCTTACTGAGCCCTCGGAGACCCCGTTGCCCAGCCCCTACCGCGCTCTGTTCGCAGCCCCAGGCTCCAAGGGTTTCTCCGCCGCGGGCTTCCTCGGCCGGATGCCGCTGTCGATGATGGGCATCGGCGTGGTCACGATGGTCTCCCAGCTCACCGGCCGGTACGGCCTGGCCGGTGCTCTCTCGGCGACCATCGCGCTTGCCGCCGCGGTGGCCGGACCGCAGGTCTCGCGGCTGGTCGACCAGCACGGACAGCGGCGGGTGCTGCGCCCGGCGACCCTGGTCTCGCTGACCGCCGCGGCCGTGCTGCTGTTCGCCGCGCACTACGGGTGGCCGGACTGGGTGCTGTTCGTGGCGTGTGCGGGAATCGGCTGCGTACCGAGTGTCGGCGCGATGATCCGGGCCCGCTGGGCGGCCCTGTACCGGGGTACGCCGCAGCTGCACACCGCGTACTCGTTCGAGTCCGTGGTGGACGAGGTGTGCTTCGTCTTCGGGCCGATCATCTCCATCGGTCTGTCCACGGCCTGGTTCCCGGAGGCCGGTCCGCTGCTCGCCGCCTGCTTCCTCGCGGCGGGCGTCTTCTGGCTGACCGCGCAGCGCGCCACCGAGCCCGTGCCGCACCCGCGCGAGCGGCACGGCGGCGGCGGTTCGGCGATCCGCGCGGGGGGCCTTCAGGTCCTGGTGGCCACCTTCGTGGCGACGGGGGCGATCTTCGGGGCGGTCGACGTGGTCACCGTGGCCTTCGCCGACGAGGAGGGACACAAGGCCGCCGCGAGCATCGTCCTCGCGCTGTACGCCACGGGTTCCTGTGTGGCGGGCATGATCTTCGGGCTCCTGCACTTCGCCGGGGCACCGGAACGTCGGTGGTTGCTGGGCGTGTGCGCCATGGCCGTGAGTATGATCCCCCTCCTACTGGTCGGAAACTTGCCGTTTCTGGCCGTGGCGCTGTTCGTTGCGGGTCTGTCCGTCGCTCCGACGATGGTCACGACGATGTCCCTCATCGAAGAGCACGTACCACGTGCGCAGCTCACCGAGGGGATGACCTGGGTGAGCACCGGGCTCGCGGTGGGGGTCGCACTCGGCTCCGCCGCGGCCGGCTGGGTGATCGACGCGGCCGGGGCACGTGCCGGGTACGGGGTTCCGGCGGTGGCCGGGGCCGTCGCGGTCGCGGTGGGTTTCCTGGGATTCCGCCGGCTCAAGCGGCCGGCTCCGGGTCGGGGAGGCTCCGTTGAGCAGCACAGCGAACGGAAAGAACGGCACGTGGCGTAACTGGGGCGGCAACGTCTCCGCGCGTCCCGCGCGGCAGGTCACCCCGGCTTCCGTCGAGGAGCTGGCCGCCGCCGTGCGGCAGGCCGCCGAGGACGGCCTCAGAGTGAAGGCCGTCGGCACCGGGCACTCCTTCACGTCCATAGCCGCGACGGACGGTGTGTTGATCCGCCCTCAACTGTTGACCGGCATACGTGGCATTGACCGCGCCTCCATGACGGTCACGGTGGAGGCGGGCACCCCGCTCAAGAGGCTCAACATGGCCCTCGCGCGTGAGGGCCTGTCGCTCACGAACATGGGCGACATCATGGAGCAGACCGTCTCCGGGGCCGTCAGCACGGGCACGCACGGCACGGGCCGCGACTCCGCCTCGATCGCCGCCCAGATCCGGGGCCTCGAACTGGTCACCGCCGACGGCTCGGTCCTCACCTGCTCCGAGAAGGAGAACCCGGAGGTCTTCGCGGCGGCCCGTATCGGCCTCGGGGCACTGGGCATCGTCACCGCGATCACGTTCGCCGTCGAGCCGGTCTTCCTGCTCACGGCCCGCGAGGAACCGATGCCGTTCGACAGGGTCCTGGCAGACTTCGAGGAACTCTGGGCCGAGAACGAGCACTTCGAGTTCTACTGGTTCCCGCACACCGGCAGCACCAACACCAAGCGCAACAACCGCAGTGCGGGCCCGGAGAAGCCCGTGCCGCAGCTCCAGGGCTGGTTCGAGGACGAGTTCCTCTCCAACGGCGTCTTCCAGGTCGCTAACTGGGTCGGCCGCGCGGTGCCCGCCACGATCCCCGCGATCGCGCAGATCTCCAGCAAGGCCCTGTCCGCGCGGAGCTACACCGACATTCCTTACAAGGTCTTCACGTCTCCGCGCCGGGTGCGCTTCGTGGAGATGGAGTACGCCGTTCCGCGCGCGGCCGTAGGCGACGCGCTGCGCGAGCTGAAGGCCATGGTCGACCGCTCCGGGCTGAGGGTGAGCTTCCCCGTCGAGGTGCGCACCGCTCCCGCCGACGACATCACGCTGTCCACCGCCTCCGGCCGCGACACCGCGTACATCGCCGTCCACATGTTCCAGGGCACGCCCTACCAGCGGTACTTCACCGCGGCCGAGCGCATCTTCACCGCCCACGAGGGACGTCCGCACTGGGGCAAGGTCCACACCAGGGACGCCGAGTACTTCTCCCGGGTGTATCCGCGCTTCGGCGAGTTCACGGCGCTGCGGGACCGTCTCGACCCTGATCGGCGGTTCCAGAACGACTACTTGCGGCGGGCTCTGGGGGCGTAGACGACGCGCTGGGGGTTGCGCTCCCGGGGCCCTCACTCCCCCCGTCGCTCGGCGTGGGCGCCGATCCGGTCGCCGTACCGGTGCCCTCGCCGGGAGAGGGCGAGGCTTCCTCCTCGCCCCGCGGGGTACTGGTGGCCTCGCCCGTGCCTGACGGGCTGGGCATCGTGGTGCCGCCGCCGGAATCGGAGCCCTGGGAGTCGTCGGCGGTCCCGGAGTCCTCCGCGCCTCGGCCGCCCGAACGCCCGGAGCCCGGCGCGGCATTGCCGCCACCGGAGAAGGCGTCGCCGACGGTCGTGCTGCGTCCGCCGCTGAGGCTGTGGCCCGAGGCCAGCTCGTAGGTGGTGATTCCGGCCATCGTGACACCGAAGACCACGGCCGCCGCGAGCACCGGCCGCTTCCACCCCCTGACCCGGGCGCGGTAGACGGTGCCCTCGGTGAACTCACCGGGCGCCGGAGGCGCTTGCCCAGCGGGCCCGTCCGCCGGCCTGGAAGGCACGGTCGTGGCACCGCGGATCTGCTCGCCGGTCTGCTTGAAGAAGTGCTGGAAGAGGGAGCCGCCGCAGGTGGCGACGACACTGACGACGCCGGCGCCCAGGATCGTGCCGTACACCCCGAAGCAGGAAGCCAGTTTGGCGGCCAGGACCGCCGCGAGGGCACCGCCCGCGACCTGGGGCATGTTCAGGTCGATCCGCTTGCGCCCCTCCGCCTCCGGAGCGCTCGTTCCACCGACACCATCGGGCCTTTCACGCATCCCCGGATCTTGCCTGCCTTTCCCGTACACGGTCGTTCATCTGCACAAGAAGGGGACGGCTGACCGAAAGCGATAGTTCCGTTTCTGGTGATTACGTGAACTTCCCCACGTTCAAGATCACGAATTGGGGGCATGGGGCGACCAAGTCCCCCCTCTTGTCAGAAGTTGGGCGGCGTGCCAATCCACGCACGTGGCCCAAATGGAGTACTGTGGCGAGCCCTGGGTCCGGTCTCCCACCAGGGTGTACGGGGCCTTTAAGGACCGCCGGGAGGGGGCTAGTTGCACAGGGTGACAGAGTTCGTCACTTAGCGTTGCGAATAGGTAACCGTGCCATAACGGCGATCCAGGGCCCGCGCCCGACACGCCGGGCAACTCGGCAAGGTTGTGGCAGGCTGCACCCGGGCAGGCCACACTCGACTAGCGGAAGCAGCGACGCACGTGACGTCGGCAGGCACCACCCGGGAGGTCCCCATGCCCGAACTGCGTGTCGTGGCCGTCTCGAATGACGGCACACGGCTGGTGCTGAAGGCTGCGGACAGCACGGAGTACACGCTTCCGATCGACGAACGGCTCCGCGCCGCCGTGCGTGGCGACCGTCCCCGCCTCGGCCAGATCGAGATCGAGGTGGAGAGCCATCTCCGCCCCCGCGACATCCAGGCGCGTATACGAGCCGGCGCGACCGCGGAAGAGGTCGCGCAAATGGCAGGCATCCCCGTCGACCGGGTGCGCCGCTTCGAGGGCCCGGTGCTCGCCGAGCGTGCGTTCATGGCCGAGCGGGCCCGCAAGACCCCGGTCCGCCGCCCCGGCGAGAACTCCGGTCCGCCGCTGGGCGAGGCCGTGCAGGAACGGCTGATGGTGCGCGGCGTCGACAAGGACACCGTCCAGTGGGACTCGTGGCGTCGCGACGACGGCACCTGGGAGGTCCTGCTGGTCTACCGCGTCGCGAGCGAGCCCCACTCGGCGAGCTGGACCTACGACCCGCCGCGGCGGCTGGTCCAGGCCGTCGACGACGAGGCGCGCATGCTCATCGGCGAGACCGACGACCTGGCCGCGCCCGAGCCCAGCTTCCCGTTCGTCCCGCGGATCGCCCGGCTGCCGCGCGACCGGCCGCTGGACCGGCCCGCCGACCGCGACCGTGAGCGGCCCGCCCTGCCCGCGCAGGCGTCCGAGCCGCTCGAGGAGAGCACGACCGCCACGGGCGAGCGGGACTCGCTGACCAGCCTGCTGGAGGCGGTGCCCAGCTTCCGTGGCGATCTGGTGGTGCCGGAGCGTCCGGCACCGGAGCTCGAGGACGAGGAGCCCCTCGTCCTCGAACCCGAGGAGGAGGAGCCCCCGGCCCCCGCCGCCTCGGCCGGTTCCGCCTACGCGGACGTCCTCATGCCGCGCTCCGTCGGCAGCCACCGCGACCGGCTCATCGGTTCCACCGACCGCCAGGCCGAGGCCGACGGAGTCCGTCCGGGCCGCAGAGCCGCCGTCCCGAGCTGGGACGAGATCGTGTTCGGGACGCGGCGCAAGAAGCAGGAGTAGCCGGGAGCAGCCCGGACACACGGCGTTGACGCCGAACGTACGGTCATGAGGGCCGCGCCTTCCGGGCGCGGCCCTTCTGCGCGCACCTGGCTACTGGGGGTCCGGCCCCACAGCGACCGGCCGGTCCGGGTCGGAGGACCACTCCGACCACGACCCCACGTACAGCTCAGCCGGAATGCCCGCGATCGCCAGCGCCAGGACCTCATGGGCCGCGGACACCCCCGACCCGCAGTACACACCGACCCGCGAGCCTTCGGACACCCCGAGCCCCTTGAAGCGCTCCCGCAGTTCCCGGGCGGGGAGGTAGCGCCCGTCCGCCCCCACGTTCTCGGTGGTGGGCGCCGACACCGCGCCCGGAATGTGCCCGGCCACCCGGTCGATCGGCTCCACCTCACCCCGGTACCGCTCCCCCGCCCGCGCGTCCAGCAGCACCCCGGACCTCGCCAACTCCGCGGCGGTGTCGGCGTCGAGCAGCCCCGCCCCGGGCTCGGGCACGAAGTCGCCCTCCGCCGGGGCGGGCACGGACGTGTCCAACGACCCCTCCCAGGCCGGCAACCCGCCGTCGAGGACCCGCACGTCCGGGTGACCCGTCCAACGCAGCATCCACCACGCCCGGGCGGCCGCCCAGCCCTGGCCGCCGTCGTAGACGACCACCGGCGTCCCGGACGACACGCCCGCCCGGCGCATCGCGGCGCCGAAGTGCGCGAGGTCGGGCAGTGGGTGCCGACCGCCCTCGCCCGGCGCGGAGGCCAACTCCCGGTCCAGGTCGACGTAGACGGCCCCCGGCAGGTGCCCTGTCTCGTACTCGGCCCGGCCGTCGTACGGCGGCTCACCGGCCGCCTTGGCCGCGGTGAGCTGCCAGCGCACATCGAGCAGGACCGGCGGGGTGGCGCCCTTCAGGTCGTTCGCGAGGTCGGATGCGGAGATGATGGCGTTCATGGCCCCATCCTCGCGCACGGGGGTGGCCGAGCCGTCCGTGTCCGGCTACTCTGCTCGGCCGGACCGGGACGATCACGCGGCGTACGGGAACGAGCACATGCTGTACAGCTGAACGACACGTGCCGCTAAGCGCGCCGCAAGGGACAGCGCCCCGCGCATCGGGCATTCTCCCGGACACGGGTCGTCCCACAGGGCGGGCCCCACAAGGGCTGCGGAGAGCACGGCCACCGCGAGGCCGAGAAGAGAGTGACGATGACCGACGCACGGGGGTCCGCCGGCCCTGACGGCGAAGCGCCCGCCCGGCACGCGCCCGGCGCACCCTGCTGGGTGAGCCTGATGGTGCACGGGCTGGACGCGACCGAGGAGTTCTACGGGGCGCTGTTCGGCTGGGAGTTCCGGCCCGGACCCCAGCAACTCGGCCCGTACGTACGTGCGCTGCTCGACGGGCGCGAGGTCGCGGGCCTCGGCCGGCTGCCGCCCGACCGTCAGCTGCCCATCGCGTGGACCCCCTACTTCGCCTCCCGGAACGCGGACTTGACGGCCGCGACGGTGCGCAGTCGTGGCGGCACGATCGGCGTCGGCCCGCTCGACGCCTCCGACGCCGGCCGCCTCGCGATCGGCTCCGACCCCTCGGGCGCGGTCTTCGGCATCTGGCAGGCCGCCGCGCACCTCGGCACGGCCGTCTCGGGCGTCCCCGGGACACCCGCCTGGAACGAGTTGCTGACCTTCGAGACGGCGAGCGTCGCGAAGTTCTACCAGACCGTGTTCGGCTACGAGGAGGAGCCGGTGGTCTCCGCCGACTTCGACTACGTGACCCTGCTCCGCGACGGCGAACCCGTCGCCGGCATCCACGGCCTGGGGCAGGCACTGCCGCGCGACCGGGGCCCCCACTGGGTGACGTACTTCCAGGTCGCCGACGTCGACGACACGCTGGACCATCTCGTCCACCTGGGCGGGCACGTCCTCAGGCCGGCCCACGACACCCCACACGGCCGGGTCGCGACCGTGGCGGATCAGGAGGGGGCGCGGTTCGCTGTGCTGCAGCGCTGACGTACCGCCGGGGCGGTCAGGCCGACGACATCGGCAGCACGTCCGGTGACAGCGCCGCCGCGCGGGCCGACGCCGCGGTCATCCGGCGGCGGTGGTGGCGGCGGCACAGCACCTCGTACCCGACCTCGTCGCCGGAGTGGGTGACATCGCCGACGACCACCTGGGCGCCCTCGACGACCATGGCGCCGCCTATCGTGCGGGCGTTGTGCGTGGCCCGGGCGCCGCACCAGCACAAGGCCTCGACCTGGAGCACCTCGACCCGGTCGGCCAGTTCGACCAGCCGCTGGGAGCCGGGGAACAGCTTGGAGCGGAAGTCCGTCGTGATGCCGAAGGCGTAGACGTCGAGGCTCAGGTCGTCGACCACGCGCGCGAGCTGGTCGATCTGCTCCGGCGCGAGGAACTGCGCCTCGTCGGCGATCACGTAGTCCGCGCGGCCGCCCTGGGAGAGGTGGTCGACGAGGTAGGCGTAGAGGTCCTGCCCGTCCTCGACCTCCACCGCGTCCGTGACCAGGCCGAGGCGCGAGGACAACTTGCCCTCGCCGGCGCGGTCGTCGCGCGAGAAGATCATGCCCGCCAGGCCGCGCGCCGAGCGGTTGTGCTCGATCTGGAGAGCCAGGGTCGACTTCCCGCAGTCCATCGTTCCGGAGAAGAACACCAGCTCGGGCATGGGAAGGTGAGCACCTTTCGGTGAAGCGGGATGTGGCGGGACAGCGGGGATGTGGCGGGACGTCAGGAGCGTACTTCGAGCAGGGGGACCAGCTGCTCGGCAGGGGTCATCGAACCGTGGTTGCCGACCATCGCCGACTCGTTCGGCTCCCGCTCGGAGGCGATGATCAGGACATCGTCCCGCGCGGCAGCGACCACGTCGCCGATCCGGCCGTACACCCGCTCGTCGATCCGCGGGCCGAACCAGCCCGCCGCGATGGCCTCGTCACGTGAGGCGATCCAGAACTGCTCGCCGAGCACCTCGCGCCAGCAGGTCAGGACGTCGTTCGCGGCACCGGGTACCGCGTAGACGTGCCGGGCGCGGCCCTCGCCGCCGAGCAGGGCGACGCCGGCGCTCAGCTCCCAGTCCTCGTCGAAGTCGATGCGGTGCTGCTCGTCGAAGGGCACGTCGATCATGCCGTGGTCGGCGGTGACGTAGAGGGCGCTGCGGGGCGGCAGTTGCTCGGCGAGGCGCTGGACCAGGCGGTCGGCGTACATGAGCTGGCCGCGCCAGGTGTCGGAGTCGACGCCGTAGCGGTGGCCGGCGCCGTCGACCTCGGCGAAGTACGTGTACACCAGGGAGCGGTCGCCCGCGGCCAGTTGCTCGGCCGCCAGGTCGACGCGGTCCTCGCCGGGCAGCCGCCCGAGGAACCTTCCGCCGCTGAGCGCGACCTTGGTCAGCGGGGTGTTCTCGAAGGTCGGGGACGACACCTGCGCGGCGTGCACACCCGCCTCGTGCGCCAGCTGGAACACCGTCGGGTACGGCTGCCAGGGGCCGGGCGGGGCCCACGGCTGCCAGCGCAGCTGGTTCATCAGCTCGCCGGTGTCCGGGTTGCGCACCGTGTAGCCGGGCAGGCCGTGCGCGCCGGGCGGCAGGCCGGTGCCGACGGAGGCGAGGGAGGTCGCGGTGGTCGCCGGGTAGCCGGCGGTGAGCGGGCGCCCGGTGCCGCCGCGCGAGGTGGCGAGCAGGGACGCCATGAACGGGGCGTCCTCGGGGTGCGCCCTCAGCTGCTCCCAGCCGAGGCCGTCGATCAGGAACACGCAGTTCCGGTCGGCGGGGGTCAGCTCGGAGATCGCGGCGGTCATTCCCGGCACGCCCATGCCGGCGGCCAGCGTGGGCAGCAGGTCGGCGAGGGAGCCGCTGCCGTACTCGGGGACCGGTGCGGAGGCGACGGTGAGCGGTTCGGGGTAGTGGTCCCAGGCCGTCGTGGGCTGTGCCATCAGCGGGTGGCGTCCGCGGTCGCCTCGGAGAGGGCCTGCGCGAAGGCGAGTGCCTGGCGCACGGTCTCCGGTCCGTCCCCGGCCTCGCTGACGCGCAGGCTGAGGTCGTCCGCCGTCGAGTTGCCGGTATAGCCGTGGTCCGCCTCGCAGTTGGGGTCGCCGCAGGCGGCCGGCTCCAGGTCGATGCGGGAGACGGCGCCCCATCCGATGGTGAGGACGACCTCGCGGGGCAGGGTGCCCGGCTTGTACGACTCCGGGTTGGCGACGACCCGGCTGACCACGATCGACGAGATACGGCCGATCTTCACGGACTCCGTCGACGTCGTGGCGTAGGGCGTCGGGGAGGTGCTGTCGGCGGCCTGCTCGTCGGTGTGGCTGACGATGAAGCGGTTGTCGGTGAGGACGAGCACCGTCACATGCCGCCGCACCTCGTTCTGGTCGAACGTCGTCTCCTGGTGGACCAGGTACGACCGCATGGGCTCGCCGCCCACGGCGGCCTCCACCGCCTCGGCCACGAGGGCCGGGTAGTAGCCGCTGCGCTCGATCGCCGCCCGCAGCCCCTGGGTCGTCGTACTGGTCTTGGCCATGACGCCCATCCTACGGGGGCCCACTGACTGCGAGGCACAGCTCGCCCCCTGTCAGTACGCGGGGAGGGTCCGCGGGCCGAGGTCGTCGCGGGCGGGCGGGGTCGCCAGGCGGACGGAGGCGCCCAGGACGCTCAGGCCGTGCGAGGCGACGACGACCGGTTCCAGGGTGACCGCGACGACCTCGGGGTGGTCGTCCACCAGCCGGGACACCCGCAGCAGCAGTTCCTCCAGTGCGCGGGTGTCGGCCGGTGCGGAGCCGCGCCAGCCGAACAGCAGGGGTGCCGTGCGGATCGACCGCACCAGCGAGCCCGCCTCCCGGTCGGTGACCGGGATCAGCCGGTGCGCCGTGTCCCCGAGCAGCTGTGAGGCGGCGCCGGCCAGCCCGAAGGAGAGCACCGCTCCGGCCGCGGGGTCGATGACGGCTCGTACGACGACGTCCACGCCCCGCGGAGCCATCCGCTGCACCACGGGGCGCAGCTCGTCCGGTGCGCCGAACAGCTCGGTCAACTCGGTGTATGAGCGGCGCAGTTGGTCCTCGTCCGCGAGGTCGAGGCGGACGCCGCCCAGGTCGGCGCGGTGGCGCAGGTGCGGGGCGGTGGCCTTGAGGGCCACGGGGTAGCCGAGGGTGCGGGCGGCCTCGGCGGCGGCGTCGGGTGTCGGGGCGGGCAGGGCGCGGTGGACGTGGATGCCGTAGTGGCCGAGCAGGTCGCAGGTCTCTTCCGTGCCCAGCGTGAGTCCCTGCCCGCGCGCGAGCAGCCCGTCGATCAGCGTGGCGGCGCCTCTCTCGTCGATGTCGTCGTACTCGGGCACCTTGCCGGGCTCGGCGGCGTCGCGCCGCCACTGCGCGTAGGTGACGGCCTGGGCGAGGGCGCGGACGGCGCGCTCGGCGGCGGGGTAGGCGGGGATGAGATGGGCGCCTTCGGGGGCCTCTGCAGCGGGGGGTCGCTCTTCGGTGAGCGACGGCCGGGGAGCGGTTTGCGGTGGGGTGCCCGACTCTGCCTGGGGTGCCGTGCTCGCCGCCGCCGACAGGGCCTCGGCCAGACCGCCGAGCTCCACGTGCACGACCAGGACGGGCTTGGCCGGGGCGGCGGCCGCCGCCGAGCGCAGGGCCTCGGCGAGGGCCGCGTCCGCGACCGAGACCTCGCCCACGGCGGGTATGGCCGTGACGACGACCGCGTCGCACCGGTCGTCCGCCAGTGCGCGCGAGAGGGCCGCGTGGAAGTCCGCAGCGGAGGCCGCCGTGGTCAGGTCCTGCGGGGGGTGCGGCCTCAGGCCCTCGGCGAGGCAGGCGTCGTAGGTGAGCAGGCCGAGCGACTCGGAGTTGCCGAGGATCGCCACCCGGGGCCCGGCCGGCAGGGGCTGGCGGGCCAGGAGCAGGCCCGCGTCCACCAGGTCGGTGATGGTGTCGACGCGGATGACGCCGGCCTGCCGCAGCAGGGCCGAGACGGTCTCGTGCGGCAGCCGGGTCGCCCGGACGGCGTGCCCCTGGGGAGCGGCCGCGTGCCGCGCGCCCTGGACCACGACCAGCGGTTTCGCCGCGGCCGTCCGGCGGGCGAGGCGGGTGAACTTGCGGGGGTTGCCGATGGACTCCAAATACATCAGGACGACGTCGGTGTCGGGGTCCTCGTACCAGTACTGGAGTACGTCGTTGCCGGAGACGTCGGCCCGGTTGCCGGAGGAGACGAAGGTGGAGACGCCGGTCACACCCGTGACGCCGCCGCCGCGGCGGTGCAGCCGGGAGAGCAGCGCGATGCCGATGGCGCCGGACTGGGCGAACAGGCCGATCCGGCCCGGGCGGGGCGTCTCGGGGGCGAGGGAGGCGTTGAGCCGTACCCGCGGGGAGGTGTTGATGACACCGAAGGCGTTCGGCCCGATGATCCGCATGCCGTACGTGCGGGCCTGCCGCACGAGTGCGCGCTGGCTCTCGCGCCCCTCAAGGCCGCTCTCGGCGTACCCGGCGGAGACCACGACGAGCCCCTGCACGCCGTGCTCGCCGCACTCGGTGACGACCTCGGGGACGTACTCGGCCGGTACGGCGACGACCGCGACGTCGACCGGGCCGTCGATGTCGCGCACCGAGCGGTGGGCCGGCACGCCGTCCAGATCCTTCTGGCCCTCGGGGAGAGCCTTGTTCACGGCGTACAGGCGGCCGGTGAAGCCGGCGTCGCGGATGTTGCCGAGGACGCTGCGGCCCACGCCGCCCGGTGTACGCCCGGCGCCGATGACGGCGACCGAGCCGGGCGCGAGCAGCCGCTGCACGGACCGGGCCTCGGCGCGGTGTTCGCGCGCGTACTGCACGGCGAGGGAGCGGTCGGTGGGTTCGAGGTCGAACTCCAGACGGACCACGCCGTCCTCGAAGCTGCGCTTCTGGGTGTACCCGGCGTCCGTGAACACCTTGATCATCTTGTTGTTGGCGGGCAGCACCTCGGCGGCGAAGCGGCGGATGCCGCGCTCCCGGGCGACGGCGCCGATGTGCTCCAGCAGCGCGGAGGCGACGCCGCGGCCCTGGTGGGCGTCCTGGACCAGGAAGGCGACCTCGGCCTCGTCGGCCGGTGCCGACGCGGGCGTTCCGTCGGCGCCGATCCGGTCGTAGCGTACGGTGGCGATGAACTCGCCGCCGACCGTGGCCGCGAGTCCCACCCGGTCCACAAAGTCGTGGTGCGTGAAGCGGTGGACGTCCTTGGCGGACAGGCGAGGGTACGGCGCGAAGAAGCGGTAGTACTTCGACTCGTCGGAGACCTGCTCGTAGAAGCTGACCAGGCGATCGGCGTCATCAACGGTGATGGGCCGGATGCGCGCGGTGCCCCCGTCGCGCAGCACCACGTCGGCTTCCCAGTGGGCGGGATACTCGTGCCGGTCCGGCGAGGTCTGCATGGGCCCCAGAGTACGGCTAGCGTCCGACAGCGGACGCGAGGCAGTCTGTGGAGGGCGTCAGTCGGGTCGAGGCCGCGATCCGACGGCACCCCGGGGCGGTCACCAGGACCGCTTCGGCACAACTTCACGCTGTGGGAAACTGGTCTAGACAACCCTGAACACCGAAGGGCAGCAACACATGGCTGAGCGCCGCGTCAACGTCGGCTGGGCCGAGGGCCTCCACGCCCGCCCCGCTTCCATCTTCGTCCGAGCCGCCACGGCCGCAGGCGTCCCGGTGACGATCGCCAAGGCTGACGGCAACCCCGTCAACGCGGCCTCCATGCTGGCCGTCCTCGGCCTCGGCGCCCAGGGAGGCGAGGAGATCGTCCTCGCCTCCGACGCCGAGGGCGCGGACATCGCCCTGGACCGGCTCGCAAAGCTGGTCTCCGAGGGCCTCGAGGAGCTTCCCGAGACCGTTTGAGTATTTCTCCGCGCTTGATCCGGCGCACCCTGAAGGGCTCGTCCGAATTCATCGGGCGAGCCCTTCGCCTTTCCAGCGATTTCCCCGTCGGCGGGCAGCAGAAATAACCCCCCGCGAATTACCCACTCTTTGTATACGGCTCCTGTGTTAATGCCGCAGGCTTGCCGTGTTTACGGCATGTTGCGAGTTCCTCACACGCTCGGCGCGCTCCCCCGCGGAGCCGAAACGCAGCCGGTGCGCGGCCGTCGCGCGCTCGGTGTGCAGCGCCGTGACCGCCCGCGCGCGCTCGCCGTCCCCGCGCGCCACCGCGTCCACGATCGCGCCGTGCTCGGCCCAGCACTCCACGGGCCCGGACGGTGCCTCCACGGCGTACATCCAGGCGATCTTGTGCCGGAGCTGGGTGAGCATCGAGGTCAGCGCGGGGCTGCCGGAAGCCTGGGCCAGTGTCTCGTGGAACCAGCCGCCCAGAGAGCGCAGGTCGTCGCTGTTGCCCCGGCGGGCGCGCTCCTGGCCGAGCCGGACCAGGCCGCGCAGGACCTTCAGATGGGCCTCGGTGCGGCGCTGGGCGGCGCGGGCGGCGCCCAGCGGCTCCAGCAGCATGCGCATCTCCAGCAGGTCGGCGGCCTCCTGCTCGGTGGGCTCGGCGACGCACGCACCCGCGTGCCGCCGGGTGACCACGAAGCCCTCGGCCTCCAGGGTGCGCAGAGCCTCCCGGACGGGGACGCGCGAGACGCCGTAGCGGCGCGCGAGGAGTTCCTCGGTGAGCCGGCTGCCGCGCTCGTAGACACCCGCGACGATGTCGTCCCGGATGGCCGTGCACACCGAGTGCGCGGGAATACGCATGACCGACCTCCGCTTAATCCCCGTGAAACGTCGACTGGTGACGTGTGTTCCGTGACTCTATTGCAATGAGCCGGAATTTCCGACGGCAGGCAGGAAATCAGGGATATTTTTTGGACAGTCGGCCGTGGCGAACGCCGAAAGCCCCGGCTCGGGGAGCCGGGGCTTTCGGGAAGAACAGTCGCCGTCGGATGTTCAGACGTTCACGCCGTGCGAGCGGAGGTAGGCGACGGGGTCGATGTCGGAGCCGTAGTCGGGACCGGTGCGGGCCTCGAAGTGCAGATGCGGGCCGGTGACGTTGCCGGTCGCGCCGGACAGGCCGATCTGCTGGCCCGGGGTGACCTTCTGGCCCACCGAGACGCTGCTGGACGACAGGTGGCCGTACTGGGTGTACGTCCCGTCGTTCATCTTGATCACGACCTGGTTGCCGTAGGAACCGCCCCAGCCGGCCTCGACGACCTCACCCATGCCGACCGAGTGGACGGCCGTGCCGCTGGCGGCGTGGAAGTCGACGCCCGTGTGGCTGCCGGAGGACCAGACGGCGCCGCCGGACTTGTAGCCGGTGGAGACGTACGAGCCGGAGATCGGGGACACGAAGGTGTTGAGACGCTTGCGCTCGGCCTCGCGAGCGGCGCGCTCCTTGGCCTCGCGGGCCTTCTCGGCGCGCTCCTTGGCCTCCTTGGCCGCCTCGGCGGCGCGCTCGCGGGCGGCCTCCTCGGCCTTCTTCTTGGCGGCGGCCTCTTCGGCCGCCTGCTTCTGGGCGATGGCCTGGGCGTCGATCTTCTGGGCCACGGTGTCGCCCATGGTGACGACCGGGGTGAGGCCCGTCTGCTCGGCGGCGGGCTCCGCGGCGAGGGCCGGGGCGGCCACGGCGCCGACGACACCGGTGGTGGCGAGGGCCGCGACGCCCGCGGCGCGGGCCGTGCGGCGCTGGATCCGGCTGGGACGACGGTGCTTCCCGGTGGCGCGCGTGAACGCCATGTGGTGGCTGGTCCTTTCCTTCCCTCTCGCCTACCGGGTTAGCTGACGGGTTCGGAGCAGGAAGGTCTCCTACGGACCCCCTCGCGACTCGCGCGGGCGTCCGATTCACCCCAGGGACTGCGGTGGGTCCCCGGCTCCCCTGGCTCGCGCCGTACGGGGACTCGGCGATGACTGTCCGGTGCCGCGGGTGCGGCGCACTGCCTGACGAACAGCCCGGACGACGCTAAGCGGCGCCACTTTCAATTCCCAAACGGATCCCGGCTTTTGTAGCGCATCCCACAGGGCAGACAGGCAACTCCCACCCCAATTCGGACATAGAGGAGCCCTGGTGCCTTAGAAGACAACCAGGGCCCCTACGCGCGCGTGGCGTTCGGCTCCCGCTACTCGGCGGCGACCACGGCGACTTCACCGATGCCGAGGGCCTCGACCGGGCCCTTGATCTGCGCCGCGTCTCCGACCAGGACGGTCACCAGACGGTCCACCGGGAAGGCGCTGACGGCCGCCGCGGTGGCCTCCACGGTGCCGGTCGCGGCGAGCTGCCGGTAGAGCGCGGCCTGGTAGTCGTCGGGCAGGTGCTGCTCGACCTGGTCCGCCAGCGTGCTCGCGACGGCCGCCGCCGTCTCGTACTTGAGCGGCGCCACGCCGACCAGGTTCTGCACGGCGACATCCCGCTCGGCGTCGGTCAGCCCCTCGGCGGCGAGGGTGCGCAGCACCGTCCAGAGGTCCTCGAGGGCGGGGCCGGTGTTGGGGGTGTCCACGGAGCCGCTGATCGCGAGCATCGCGGCACCGGTCCCGTCCGGGGCGGACCTGAGGACCTGGGCGAACGCCCGCACGCCGTAGGTGTAGCCCTTCTCCTCACGCAGGACGCGGTCCAGACGGGAGGTGAGGGTGCCGCCGAGGCAGTACGTGCCGAGCACCTGCGCGGGCCAGACGCGGTCGTGCCGGTCCGAGCCGATCCGGCCGATGAGCAACTGCGTCTGGACAGCGCCCGGGCGGTCCACGATGACGACCCGGCCGGTGTCGTCGGCGGTCACCGGCGGAACCGGCCGCGGCTCGGCCGAGGAGCCGGTCCAGGCGCCCAGTGTGTCGCCGAGCAGCGCGTCGAGGTCGATGCCGGTGAGGTCGCCGACGACCACGGCGGTCGCGGTCGCCGGGCGGACGTGCTTCTCGTAGTAGGCGCGTACGGCCGCGGAGTCGATCGCGGCGACCGTCTCCTCGGTGCCCTGCCGGGGCCGCGACATGCGCGAGTCCGCCGGGAACAGCTCCTTGGAGAGCTCCTTGGCGGCACGCCGGGCCGGGTTGGCCAGCTCGTGCGGGATCTCGTCCAGGCGGTTGGCGACCAGCCGCTCGACCTCGCTGTCCGCGAACGCGGGCGCCCTGAGGGCGTCGGCGAGCAGTCCGAGGCCCTTGACGAGCCGGGAGGCGGGGACCTCCAGGCTCAGCCGGACGCCCGGGTGGTCGGCGTGCGCGTCGAGGGTGGCGCCGGCGCGCTCCAGCTCGGCGGCGAAGTCCTCGGCGGAGTGCTTGTCGGTGCCCTCGGAGAAGGCCCGGGCCATGATCGTGGCGACACCGTCGAGACCGGCCGGCTCGGCGTCCAGGGGTGCGTCCAGCAGCACCTCGACGGCGACGACCTGCTGGCCGGGGCGGTGGCAGCGCAGCACCGTGAGGCCGTTGTCGAGCGTGCCGCGCTCGGGGGCCGGGAAGGCCCAGGGCTTGGCCTCGCCCGCCTGGGGCCGGGGGTGGAAGTCCATCGTGGCGAGCTCGGTCACTTGGCCGCCTCCTCGTTCTCGTTCGTGGCCGCGGCTGCGGTGTCCTCGATGCTGTCGGCGTCCTCGCCGGTCTCGTCGGCGACGGGCTCGTAGACGAGCACCGCGCGGTTGTCGGGCCGCAGACGGGCCTTGGCGACCTCCTGGACCTCCTCCGCCGTGACCTCCAGCACACGCTGCACGGCGGTCAGGGCGAGCTGCGGGTCACCGAACAGCACGGCGTACCGGCACAGTTCGTCGGCCCGGCCGGAGACCGTGCCGAGCCGGTCCAGCCACTCGCGCTCCAACTGGGCCTGGGCGCGCTCCATCTCCTCGGCCGTGGGGCCCTCCTCGGCGAACCGGGCGAGTTCCTCGTCGATGGCGGTCTCGATCACCGGCACCTCCACGTCTCCGGACGCCTTCACGTCCAGCCACCCCAGGGAGGGCGCCCCGGCGAGCCGCAGCAGGCCGAAGCCGGCCGCCACGGCCGTACGGTCCCGTCGTACGAGGCGGTTGTAGAGCCGGGAGGACTCACCGCCGCCGAGGACGGTGAGGGCCAGGTCGGCCGCGTCGCACGCGCGTGTGCCGTCGTGCGGCAGCCGGTAGGCGGCCATCAGGGCGCGCGCCGGGACCTCCTCCTCGACGACCTCGCGCAGCTGCTCGCCGATGGTCTCCGGCAGCGAGCCGTCCCGGGGCGGGTGCTTGCCGTCGTGGCCGGGGATGGAGCCGAAGTACTTCTCGATCCAGGCCAGGGTCTGCTCCGGGTCGATGTCGCCGACCACGGAGAGCACGGCGTTGTTCGGCGCGTAGTAGGTCCGGAAGAACGCGCGCGCGTCCTCCAGGGTCGCCGCGTCCAGGTCGGCCATCGAGCCGATCGGGGTGTGGTGGTAGGGGTGGCCCTCCGGGTAGGCGAGGGCGGTCAGCTTCTCGAAGGCGGTGCCGTAGGGCACGTTGTCGTAGCGCTGGCGGCGCTCGTTCTTGACGACGTCACGCTGGTTCTCCATCGACTCGTCGTCGAGGGCGGTCAGCAGGGAGCCCATGCGGTCGGCCTCCAGCCAGAGGGCGAGCTCCAGCTCGTGGGCGGGCATGGTCTCGAAGTAGTTGGTGCGCTCGAAGCTGGTGGTGCCGTTCAGCGAGCCGCCCGCGCCCTGGACGAACTCGAAGTGGCCGTTGCCCTTCACCTGGGCGGAACCCTGGAACATCAGATGCTCGAAAAGGTGAGCCAGGCCGGTACGCCCCTTGACTTCGTGGCGTGAGCCGACGTCGTACCAGAGGCACACCGCCGCGACCGGGGTCAGGTGGTCCTCGGAGAGCACCACGCGCAGGCCGTTGGCCAGGCGGTGCTCGGTCGCTGTCAGGCCCCCGGAGCCTGCCTGGGCTGTGGCCGTGTGACCCATGGGCATGTACGTCCCTTCGATCGCGGTGCGGTCGTTCCGACCGCGGATTCCTGCCGGTCCTGCCACTGTATGCAAGCGTGCGGAGCGCTGGTGAAGTTCCCGGGCGCGTACGCGGAGAGCGAGATCGAGTGACCCGCTGTGCCGGGCCCGGACGGCGCGGCGGGCGTCGGAGACCGGGTCCTGGTCCCGGTTGTCAGTGCGGCGGTCCACAATGGTCGGCGTCAGATCCGGATCGCAGAGGCAAGGAGCCGGCAGCGATGGCCCGCCGCAGCACGAAGACCCCGCCGCCCGACGACTCGTACGAGGAGAGGATCCTCGACATCGACGTCGTCGACGAGATGCAGGGCTCCTTCCTCGAGTACGCGTACTCGGTCATCTACTCCCGCGCCCTGCCGGACGCACGCGACGGCCTCAAGCCGGTGCACCGCCGCATCGTCTACCAGATGAGCGAGATGGGCCTGCGTCCCGAGCGCGGGTACGTCAAGTGCGCCCGCGTCGTCGGCGAGGTGATGGGCAAGCTGCACCCGCACGGCGACGCGTCGATCTACGACGCCCTCGTGCGCATGGCCCAGCCGTTCTCGATGCGTGTCCCCCTGGTCGACGGCCACGGCAACTTCGGCTCGCTGGGCAACGACGACCCGCCGGCCGCCATGCGGTACACGGAGTGCCGGATGGCCGAGGCGACGAGCCTGATGACGGATTCCATCGACGAGGACACCGTCGACTTCAACCCCAACTACGACGGCCAGGAGCGGGAGCCGGTGGCCCTGCCCGCCGCCTTCCCGAACCTCCTGGTCAACGGCGCCTCGGGCATCGCCGTCGGCATGGCCACGAACATGCCGCCGCACAACCTGCGCGAGGTCATCGCGGCCGCCCGCCACCTGATCAGGTATCCGAACGCGGATCTGGACGCGCTGATGAAGCACGTCCCGGGCCCCGACCTGCCCACCGGCGGCCGGATCGTCGGCCTGCCCGGCATCCGGGACGCGTACGAGACGGGCCGCGGCACGTTCAAGATGCGGGCGACCGTCGCCGTGGAGACCGTGACGGCGCGCCGCAAGGGCCTGGTCGTCACGCAGCTGCCCTTCACGGTCGGCCCGGAGAAGGTGATCGCCAAGATCAAGGACCTGGTCGGCTCGAAGAAGCTCCAGGGCATCGCCGACGTCAAGGACCTCACCGACCGCGAGCACGGCCTGCGCCTGGTCATCGAGATCAAGAACGGCTTCGTGCCGGAGGCGGTCCTGGAGCAGCTGTACAAGCTGACGCCGATGGAGGAGTCCTTCGGCATCAACAACGTGGCGCTGGTCGACGGCCAGCCGCTCACGCTGGGCCTCAAGGAACTCCTGGAGGTCTACCTCGACCACCGCTTCACCGTCGTACGGCGGCGTTCGGAGTTCCGCCGCGGCAAGAAGCGCGACCGGCTGCACCTGGTCGAGGGCCTGCTGACGGCCCTGCTGGACATCGACGAGGTCATCCGCCTCATCCGCTCCAGCGAGAACTCCGCGCAGGCGAAGCAGCGCCTGATGGAGCAGTTCTCGCTGAGCGAGGTGCAGACGCAGTACATCCTCGACACGCCGCTGCGCCGCCTGACCAAGTTCGACCGCATCGAGCTGGAGGCGGAGAAGGACCGGCTCAACGCGGAGATCGAGGAACTGACCCGGATCCTCGACTCGGACGCCGAGCTGCGCAAGCTGGTCTCCTCCGAACTGGCCACCGTCGCCAAGAAGTTCGGCACCGACCGGCGTACGGACCTGCTGGAGGCCGGCGGTACTCCGGTGGCGACCGTGCCGCTCCAGGTGGCCGACGACCCGTGCCGGGTACTGCTGTCCTCGACGGGGCTGCTGGCCCGTACGGCGAACGGCGAGCCGTTCACGGCGGACGCCGGCGCCGAGCGCGTGAAGCACGACGTGATCCTCTCGGCGGTGCCTGCCACCGCCCGTGGCGAAGTGGGCGCGGTCACCTCGACGGGCCGGCTGCTGCGGCTGAACGTGATCGACCTGCCCCAGCTCCCGGAGTCGCTGTCGACGCCGAATCTGGCGGGAGGTGCCCCGCTGGCCGAGTTCGTCTCCCTGGAGGACGACGAGACGGTGGTCTGTCTGACGACCCTCGACGAGTCGTCGCCGGGCCTGGCGATCGGCACGGCACAGGGGGTGGTCAAGCGCGTGGTGCCGGACTATCCGTCCCACAAGGAAGAGCTCGAGGTGATCACCCTCAAGGAGGGCGACCGGATCGTCGGAGCGGTGGAACTGCGGACCGGCGACGAGGATCTGATCTTCATCTCCGACGACGCCCAGCTGCTGCGCTTCCAGGCCTCGGTGGTCCGTCCCCAGGGCCGGGCGGCGGGCGGCATGGCGGGCATCAAGCTCACGGAGGGCGCGAAGGTCATCTCCTTCACGGCGGTGGATCCGGCGACGGACGCCGTCGTCTTCACCGTCGCGGGCTCGCGCGGCACGCTGGACGACTCCGTCCAGACGACGGCCAAGCTGACCCCGTTCGACCAGTACCCGCGCAAGGGCCGTGCCACGGGCGGCGTCCGCTGCCAGCGGTTCCTGAAGGGCGAGGACTGCCTGTCCCTGGCCTGGGCGGGCCCGGTCCCGGCCCTCGCGGCACAGAAGAACGGCACTCCGGTCGACCTTCCGGAGATCGACCCGCGGCGGGACGGCTCGGGGGTTTCCCTGACGAAGACCGTGTGGGTGGTGGCGGGCCCGGCCTAGGCGGACTCCGGCGGGTCCGGAACGCGCACCTAGGCAGACTCCCCGAGATCCTCCTCGGTGCCCGGTACGTACCGCAGGACGCCCCACATGCCGTGCTCGTCGGCGTGTGGGGCCCCGCTCCGGCACGTGTCGAGCTGCTTGTCGAGGGCGGCCGTGTCGATCCCGGAACCGATGAGCACCAGCTGGGAGAGGCGTTCGTCGCCGGCCGGCCAGGGCTCCGGGTAGAAGCGCAGGAACCGCCCGACGGCGTGGACGGCGTAGCGGTTTTGGACGTCGTGGGGCCCGAAGTCGACGTACCCCTTGATCCGGTACAGCCCCTCGGGCCGGCTGTCGAGGAACTCCATCAGCCGGCGTGGGTCGAGGGGCTCCCGGGAGACGAACGACAGGCTGTCGTACGCGCTGTGCAGATGCCCGGCATGGCCGTCCGCACCGATCTCGTGCAGGTCGTCGAAGGACAGCTGCCCGACGCGTTCCTCGCTCGGCCGGCAGTCGAAGAGGAACTCTGGGTCGATCCGGCCGTAGGTGGCCAGGACGACGGCCGCGCGGTCGACCAGGGACCGGACCAGCCCGAGGACGCGCTCGCCGTCGGCCGCCCGGTCGGCCTTGTTGACCACGACGAGGTCGGCCAGCGCGAGATGCCGGTCGATCTCGGGATGCCTGGCCCGGGTGTCGTCGAACTCGGCGGCGTCGACGACCTCGACGAGCCCGCCGTACACGATCCGCGGATCCTCGCTCGCGAGCACCATCCGCACGAGTTCCTGCGGCTCGGCGAGACCGCTGGCCTCGATGACGATGACGTCGATACCGAGGGAGGGCTCCGTGAGCCGCTCGAGGTAGAGATCCAGTTCGCCGGCGTCGACGGCGCAGCACAGGCATCCGTTGCCGAGCGAGACGGTCGAATCGCCGAGCGCGCCCGCGACGGCCATCGCGTCGATCTCGATGGCCCCGAAGTCGTTGACGACCGCGCCGATCCGGCTGCCTCCGCTGCGGTGCAGGAGATGATTGAGCAGCGTGGTCTTTCCGGATCCGAGGAAACCGGCCAGGATCACGACCGGGATCTGCCGCGTCGTCGGGCTCGGACTCGGGCTCGGCTGGCTCACCGTGCGACCTCTCTCACGCCGACGCGTGCACCGGCTCGCGTTCTCGGCACAGGGACGAAGAATGAATGCCGAACCAGGATACGAGCCGCAGGAATCGCGCCGAAGTGAACGATTGTTAGCAGCACTTGCGGGGCAGACGTTCGGCAAGGCGCCGGATCGTGCGACCCTCGCTTCCCTCCGTGCGCCGCCTCTCCGCCTCCCCGCCGATCAGAGCCGCTCGGCACTCTGGGGAGACGGCAAGCGCCGCCCACTGCTCGCCGGTCCCCTCCAGTCGACCCGCATCCCGACGACCGGCGGACGGCCGCCTGACCCGGGGGTTGACATGGCCACACGGAATATTGGGATACAGGGACTGCGGTCCGCCGCCGCGGCCGGACTCGGCATGGTGGCCGGTGCTCTCGTCGCCATGGCGGCACAGAAGCAGGCGATGGACACGCTGCACGAACGGCTGGACCAGCTGGAACGGCAGGCCCGTACGCAGCAGCGCTCCAATCTGGCCAGGCAGCAGCGGCAGCACTGGGAACTGCTGAGCAAGGCGATCGACGACCCCGAACTCGCCGAGGTCCTGGACATCTTCGAGAGGCCCGTCACCCCTGAGCGGCGCCGGCAGTACCTCTTCGCCAATGCGCTGTACACCAACCTGCTCTGCTACTACCGCATCGGCAACATGGGAAGGGACGAGTTCTTCAAGCACGTCCGTGGCATCTTCCAGAACCCGATCGTCAGGGAGTACTGGTACGCGACCCAGCAACAGCGCGCGAGCCTTACGGGCACCGAGGAGGCGGAACTCGGCCGGCTCGTCGACGACCTGCTCCTGCAACTCGATGAGGCGGACACCGATGAGTGGTGGGTGGTCGGCGAGCCTCCCACCGACCCATGACGGAAGGAGCCGACCCGCACGGCATCGCACCGAGACGGGCCCGGCTCCTTCACGACCACTCCTTCACGACCACGACATCGTCAGGCGTCGGGGATGTCCTTCTTCGCCTTGACCAGCGTCTCCCGGGTGATGACGACGATGCGTTCGTAGTCGGCGCGTCCGGCGTCGTCGGGCAGTTGGGTGTCGAGGGAGTCGGTGACATCCGTGCCGATGACCGCGAAGTTCCCGTCGGCCAATTCAAAGATGTCGGGACATGTCCCGCCACCGGCACTGCCTCGATAGCGGGGAGCGACACCAAGGCGGCGGATGATCTGACTCACTGTTGAATTCCCTCTGTTCTCAAGGCACAAGCGCCTGCGCCCGCGGCCGCGCGAGCGGTGGCATCCTCGCAGGCCCGAGCCTTGGCCGCCGCGCGACACGCACACGGCCCGCCCCCGCGCCCCAAGGAAGCAAGGCATCTTCGCGGCCCTGTTTTATCACCCGCGAGGGTGGGGCCACTCGCGTTCCTGAAGAACATCCGCAAGAGTGACGGAAGGCAGTGAAGAATCGATCATCATCCCGTTTAAGACGGTTGTGACTTTTACGCAGTCGGCACCGATTACGCAGTCGGTACCGACTCGGGCGCCGGTGGCCCGACATACCGCGCCACCGGCCTGATGATCTTCGTGTCCTCCGCCTGTTCCAGGATGTTGGCGCTCCAGCCCACCGCTCGCGCCGCGGCGAAGGTCGGAGTGAACATCTCTCGGGGCAGGCCGCACAGTTCCATGACCACGCCCGCGTAGTACTCGACGTTGGTGTGGAGCTCACGGCCGGGCTTCAGCTCCGCCAGGATCGCCTCGACGTGACGCTCGACCTCCACGGCGAAGTCCACGCGCGGCCCGCCGAACGCCTGGGCGACCTCGCGCAGCATCCTGGACCGCGGGTCCTCCGTGCGGTAGATCGCGTGCCCGAAGCCCATGATGCGGTCCCCCGCGAGCACCCGCTGACGCACCCAGGAGTCGATCCGGTCCGGGGTGCCGATCGCGTCCAGGGTGTCCAAGGCGCGGCTGGGCGCACCTCCGTGCAGGGGCCCGGACAGCGCCGCCACCGCACCGGCGAGGCATGCCGCCACGTCCGCGCCGGTCGACGCGATGACCCGGGCCGTGAAGGTTGACGCATTGAATCCGTGATCAATGGTTGAGATCAGGTATTGCTCGATCGCCCGCGCGTGCTGCTCGGTCGGTACCGAGCCGGTCAGCATGTAGAGGTAGTTCGCCGCGTACGACAGATCCTCGCGCGGCTCCACGGGCTCGAGCCCCTGCCCGAGCCGGTGCAGCGCGGTGAGCAATGTGGGTACGGCGGCGGCCGCCTCGAGCGTGTCCCGCAGGCGCTGCCCGGCATCGACGTCGTACACGGGACGGAACCCCTTCGCGGCACCCAGCAGCGACAGTGCCGTACGCATCCCGGCGAGCGGGCCGGAGCGCCCGCCGGCCGCCGCGATGGTCGGCAGAGCGGCTCGCACCTCGTCGGGGAGCCGCCGCAGCGCGGCGGTCTCGGCCGCGAAGGCGGCGCTCCGCCCGGCGTCCGGCAGTTCGCCGTGCACGAGCAGGTGCCAGACGTCCTCGAAGCCGCGGGCCCGCGCGAGGTCGACGGCCGAGTACTGCCGGTAGTGGTAGAAGCCCTCGAGACCGCGGACGTCACCGATCCGGGTGTCGGTGACGACGACCCCGGCGAGTCCCCGTGGCGCGTCGAGAAGAGTGGCTGCGGACCTGTTGACGGACATGTCTTCCTCCCTGGACTTGATTCGACTGTCCATGATTGACTTTAGCGGTGTCAATATTGATTCAATCAATGCATCAATCAATGAGCCGCTAGGCGGATACGGTGACCCCCATGCGCGATCAAGAACCCGTCCCCCGCGATGCGGACATGCGGCTGAGCACCAAGGAGGCCGCCGAGCTGCTCGGCGTGAAGCCGGAGACCGTGTACGCGTATGTGAGCCGCGGCCAGCTCAGCAGCCGGCGGGTGACCGGCGGCCGGGGCAGCACCTTCGACGCCGGGGAGGTCGAGGCGCTCGCCCGGCGCAGCAGGCGGGAGAGCGCGGCCGGTTCCGGATCCGGCGGCGAGCTGTCCGTGCGGACGCGCATCACGCTCATCGAGAGCGACCGCTACTACTTCCGCGGTGTCGACGCGGCCGAGCTGGTCGCACAGCACACCTACGAGGAGGTCGCCGAGTGGCTGTGGACCGGCCGGATGCACCCGGGCGGCACGTTCACCGCGCCCCCCGCCTCTGTGGCCGTGGCCCGCCGCGCCGTCGACGCACTGCCCGAGCACGCCGCGCCCACCGACCTGCTGCGCGTCGCGACGATCGCCGCGGCGACCGCCGACCCGCTGCGGTTCGACCTGTCCGAGGAGGCCGTGCTCGGCACGGCGCGCACGCTCATTCCCACGCTCGTCGCCGCGCTGCCACCCAAGAGGCACGACCGCCGCGACGAGGGGCCCCTGGCCCACCGCCTGTGGGACCGGCTGTCCGGGCAGGACGCCGACGAGGCCTCCCTGCGCGCCCTGGACGCCGCCCTCGCCCTCCTCGTCGACCACGACCTGGCCGCCTCCACGCTCGCGGTGCGCGTCGCCGCGTCGGCCCGTGCCCACGCCTACGCGGCGGTCTCGGCGGGGCTGGGCGTGATCGAGGGCCCGCTGCACGGCGCGGCCAGCGGGCTCGCCCACCGGCTGCTCCTCGACGTGCTCGACCAGGGCGACGCGGCGCCCGTGATCGCGGACGAACTGCGCGCCGGCCGCCGTATCCCCGGACTCGGCCATCGGCTCTACCCCGGCGAGGACCCACGCGCGCGTGCCCTGTTCACCTTCCTGGAACAGATCCCACGCGCGGAGCCTGCCCTGCTCGCGGCCCGCGACATCGTCGAGACCACCGCCCGCCACGCCCCGCTGCACGCGAACGTCGACCTGGCGCTCGCCGTGCTCACCACGTCCTTCGGCATGCCCGCGACGGCCGGTGAGACGATCTTCGCCGTGGCCCGTACGGCGGGCTGGATCGCCCACGCCCTGGAGGAGTACGGCGAACGCCCTCTGCGCATGCGCCCGAGCGGTCTCTACGCGGGTCCGAAGCCGCCTCAGCCACTGCCGGAGTAGGGCAGGGCGGGCCCGGCCGCCGCCGCACGCCAACTCAGGTTAGGCTCACCTGTGTGAGTACGTGCACGAGCGTCTCCCGGGACTTCGACGAGCCCGTTTCGGCGACCGCCGCCACCGCGAGGACCTGGCTGTTGCTGGAACAGCCCGGTCCGTGGGGTGCCAAGGCGCTCACCTCCAGCCATCTGGACCCCGCGCTGGGCCGCGCCCTGGAAGCCGCGGCGAAGGACACGGGCGTGCGGATCGCGCTCATCCGCCGCCCCGGGCGCCACGCGGACCGCCGTATGCCCGCCTCGCGCCGGGTGTACGCGGCCCACACCGTGCCAGGAAACGTGTGGCTGCACGGCGCGACGACCTCGGACCCGGAGTCCCTGCTCGATCTCGACTTCGCCGCGCTCGGCCGGGGCGACCACCACACGTTCGACGGGGTGCTGGGCGGCCGGCCCCACGACGGTGATCCGCTCGCCCTCGTCTGCACCAACGGCAAGCGGGACCGCTGCTGCGCCCTCCTGGGCCGGCCCCTCGCGGCCGAACTCGCCACGTCGGGGGTCGAGGGCGTCTGGGAGGTCACCCATCTGGGTGGTCACCGCTTCTCCCCGACCGTACTCGTGCTGCCGTACGGATACGCGTACGGCCGGGCCGAGGCCCACACCCTCAAGGAGGTCCTGCACGGCGCCGGAGAGGGGCGGATCGTCGTGGCGGGCTGCCGGGGCAGCTCGGCCTGGGAACGGCCCGGTCAGGCGGCCGAGCTCGCCGTGCGCACCCGGACCGGCGAGTATGCCGCGGAGGCCCTGAGCGTCGTACGGACATCGGGCGCCGCCCCGCGCTGGGAGGTTACCGTCGCCCATACCGACGGACGCCAATGGCAGGTCGAGGTCGCCCAGGGCGCTGCCCTGCCGCCCCGCCCGGAGAGCTGCGGGGCGTCCGTGCTCGGTTCGCCCGCGCGGATGGACGTCGTGGCCATCCGCGAGATGCGGGTGACGACGGCACTGGCGAGCTGACCGGCCGTCCCCGTCCCCGTCCTTGCCCCCCTCAACCATTGATGTCACCCTCGCTCGGCCCCACTCCGGGCAAGCATTGATCAAGAGATCCACGCCACACCCGTTACGGCAGGTAGCCGGCCGCACGTACCGTCTTGGGTATGAGCCCCACTCCCTCCGCCCGCCGCCTGCGCCTCGGCCTCCCGCGGCGGGTGTTCTCGCAGGTGCTGCTGATGCAGGTGGCGATCGCCGCGGGAGTCGCGGTCCTCGCGACCGGGCTGTTCCTCGCGCCTCTGAGCAACCAGCTGGACGACCAGGCGATGCGCCGGGCGCTTGCGATCGCGCAGACGACCGCCCAGCAGCCGGATCTCGCGCAGGACCTGAGGGACACCCCGCCCTCCCCGAACGGTCCGGTGCAGCGGGAGGCGGAGCGGATCCGGAAGGCCACCCAGGCCGAGTACATCGTGGTCATGGACTGGCGCGGTGTGCGCTGGTCGCACACCGACAGGAAGCAGATCGGCGGCATCGTCTCGACCGATCCCGGCCAGGCCCTGGCCGGCAAGGAGGTCATGGAGATCGACAGCGGCACCCTGGGCCGCTCCGCCCGGGGCAAGGTGCCGCTGCGCGACAGCGACGGTTCGGTCGTCGGCGCCGTCTCGGTGGGCATCGCCTACGACAGCGTCCGGGCCCGGCTGATCCACGCCATCCCGGGGCTGCTCGCGTACGCCGGCGGTGCCCTGGCCGTCGGTGCGCTCGCCGCGTGGCTCATCTCCCGGCGGGTACACAGGCAGACCCGGGACTTGGCCTTCTCCGACATCGCGGCGCTCCTGTCGGAACGCGAGGCGATGCTGCACGGCATCAGGGAGGGCGTCGTCGCCCTGGACCGCACCGGCCGCATCCGTCTCCTCAACGACGAGGCGCAGCGGCTGCTGAGCATCGACGACGCGGCGGTGGGGCGTTCCCCGGACGAGGCACTGGGCGCGGGCCGCACGGCCGATGTACTGGCCGGGCGCGTGACCGGCACGGACCTGCTCACCGTGCGCGGTCAGCGCGTGCTGGTCGCCAACCGCATGCCCACCGACGACGGCGGCGCCGTGGCCACCCTGCGCGACCGCACCGAGCTGGAGCAGCTGGGCCGCGAACTCGACTCCACCCGTGGTCTGATCGACGCCCTGCGCGCCCAGGACCACGAACACGCCAACCGGATGCACACGCTCCTGGGGCTGCTCGAACTGGAGATGTACGACGACGCCGTCGAGTTCGTCGGCGAGGTCGTCGGGGATCACCGGGCCACCGCGGAGCAGGTCACCGAGCGGATCGAGGACCCGCTGCTCGCCGCCCTGCTGGTCGGCAAGGCGACCGTCGCGGCCGAGCGGGGCGTCGCCCTGGGGGTGTCGGACCGGACCCGGCTGCCCGACCGGTTGATCGACCCCCAGGGGCTCGTGACCGTCGTCGGCAATCTGGTGGACAACGCCCTCGACGCGGTGGCGGGCAAGCCGCACGCGCGCGTGGAGGTCGAACTGCGCGCCGAAGGGCGTACGGCGATCCTCCGGGTGCGGGACACGGGCCCGGGAATCCCTCCGGAGCACCGGGAGTTGATCTTCACTGCCGGATGGTCCACGAAGAAGCCTCCGGCGCACCGCGAGCGGGGCATCGGCCTCTCCCTGGTGCGCAGGCTCGCCGAGCGGCAGGGGGGCAGCGCGACCGTCGACGAGGCCTACGGCGGGGGCGCGGAGTTCACCGTCGTCCTGCCCGAGGCGCTCACCGAGCCGGGCCCCGAACCCGCCCTGACCGCGCCGTCAGCTCCGCAGACCGCCAAGAAGGAGTCGTGATGATCGAGGTCCTGGTCGTGGACGACGACACGAGAGTCGCGCGGGTCAACGCCGCCTACGTCGAGAAGGTGCCGGGCTTCCATGTCGCCGGCGCGGCCCACAGCGCAGCCGAGGCGCTGCTCCAGCTGGAGACGCTGCCCCGGCTGGACCTGGTGCTCCTGGACCACTACCTGCCCGACGAGACGGGTCTGCAGGTCGTCCAGGAGATGCGGCGTCGCGGCCACCAGACCGACGTGATCATGGTGACGGCGGCCCGGGACGTGTCCACCGTGCAGGCGGCCATGCGGCAGGGCGCGCTGCAGTACCTGGTCAAGCCGTTCGCCTTCGCCGGCCTGCGCGCCAAGCTGGAGGCGTACGCGGAGCTGCGCCGCACCCTCGACGGCGGCGGGGAGGCCGAGCAGGCCGAGGTGGACCGCATCTTCGGGGCGCTGTCGACCCCGTCGGAGCCCGATCTGCCCAAAGGGCACTCCCCCACCACCGCGGAGCTGGTCCGTCAGTCCCTGATGCACGCCGACGGGCCCCTGTCCGCCCAGGAGATCGCCGAGCGCACCGGGGTGAGCCGCCAGACCGCCCAGCGCTATCTGAAGCTCCTGGAGCGCACGGGACGGGCCAGACTGACCCTCAAGTACGGGGACGCGGGCCGCCCGGAACACCGCTACGTGTGGGCGACCCGCGCCTAGCCCGAAGGGCAGGCCGTGGAAGGCACCGCCCCTACGCCGCTCCCGCCCCGGTCAACGACCGCACCTCGGTCTCGGCGTGCTTGGCCTCGTCCGGGGCGTCCGCCGAGGTGACCGTGCCCAGCCAGCCCGCGAAGAAGCCCAGCGGGATCGAGACCAGGCCCGGGTTCCGCAGCGGGAAGTACTGGAGGTCGACGCCCGGGAACAGCGAGTCCGGGCTGCCCGAGACCACGGGCGACAGCACCACGAGCACCACGGCCGGGACGAGACCGCCGTAGACGGCCCACACGGCGCCACGTGTCGTGAAGCCGCGCCAGAACAGGGAGTAGAGCAGCACCGGGAGGTTCGCCGACGCGGCCACGGCGAAGGCGAGACCCACCAGGAACGCCACGTTGAGATCCCGCGCCAGCAGGCTGAGGGCGATCGCCACCACCCCCACTCCGACGGCCGCGACGCGGGCCACCGCGACCTCGCTGCGCGGCTTGCCGCCCCTGCGCCGCAAGGACGCGTACAGGTCGTGCGCCACCGAGGCCGAGGACGCGAGCGTGATGCCGGCGACCACGGCGAGGATCGTGGCGAACGCGACCGCGGCGACGATCGCGAAGAGCACCGTTCCCCCCGTGGTCCCGGCACCGCCGCCCAGATCGAGCGCGAGCAGCGGAACCGCCGTGTTCCCGGCCGCGTTCGACCCGCGGACGGCATCCGGCCCCACGATGGCGGCGGCGCCGAAGCCGAGCACGATCGTCATCAGGTAGAAGCCGCCGATGAGTCCGACGGCCCAGACGACGGAGCGGCGTGCGGCGCGGGCGGTGGGCACCGTGTAGAAGCGGGACAGGATGTGCGGCAGCCCGGCCGTACCCAGCACCAGGGCCAGTCCCAGACTGATGAAGTCGAAGCGAGCGGTCCAGTCCCCGCCGTACTTCAGCCCGGGCGCCAGGAACGCCGCCCCGTGACCGCTGCGCTCGGCCGCCGTGAGCAGCAGCCGGTCCAGGTCACCGTGGAAGCGCATCAGGACGAGCACCGTCAGCGCGATGGTGCCGCCGAGCAGCAGAACGGCCTTGACGATCTGGATCCACGTGGTCGCCCGCATCCCTCCCAACGACACATAGATCACCATGAGCGCGCCCACACCGATGACGGTCCAGGACCGCGCCGCCTCGCTCGTACCTCCCAGCAGCAGCGCCACCAGGCTGCCCGCGCCGACCATCTGCGCCACCAGATACAGCACGGACACGGTGACCGAGGAGGTTCCCGCCGCGATCCGCACCGGCCGCTCCCGCATCCGCGCCGCCACGACGTCGGCGAGCGTGAACCGGCCGCAGTTGCGGACCAGCTCGGCGGCGAGGAACAGCACCACCAGCCAGGCCACGAGGAACCCGACGACATAGAGCAGCCCGTCGTAGCCGAACAGCGCGATGAGCCCGGTGACCCCCAGGAAGGAGGCGGCCGACATGTAGTCGCCCGCGAGGGCAAAACCATTCTCCATCGGTGAGAAGAGCCGCCCGCCCGCGTAGAACTCCTCCGCCGAACCACGCCGTTTGCGGCTCACCCACGTCGTGATCGCCAGCGTGACCGCGACGAACGCGCTGAACAGCAGCAGGGCCAGCGTCTGGTGTTCGCCCGTCACGAGACACCGCCGTTCGCGCCGCGCGTCAGTTCCTGTGTGTCCCAGCGCAGTTCGAGCGCCGCCCGGTCCCTGCGCAGCCGCGCGTGCCGGGCGTACGCCCAGGTGAGCAGGAACGTGGTGAGGAACTGCCCGAGCCCCGCGGCCATCGCCACGTTGGCCGCTCCCGCCACGGGCCGGGCCATCAGCTCCGGCGCGGTCGTGGCGGCGACGACGTAGCCCACGTACCAGGCGAAGAAGGCCACGAAGGCCGGCACCACGAACCTCCGGTACCGCCGCCGCACCTCCTGAAAGGCGGCGCTGCGCTGCACCTCCAGGTACACCTCGGCCGACGCGGCCCCGGTCTCGCCCTCCCCTCGCGCCGCCGGCACCATCGCCGCAGCGGGCTCCCCGGCACCGGCCGACTCGCCCCAGCCGGAGGCGAGGGCGTCGTACCAGGGGTCGTCGTACCTGAGATGCCCGGCCTCCTCGGCCGGGACCGGGTCATGAGCGTCGAGAGTCTCGACCCAACTGTCCTGCCCGGCCCCGCTGTCATGGGGACGGTCCTTGCTTGGCTGCATGCCCAAGGATGGACAGAACGGGAAGATCCCCGACTCTTCTTCCCCTCCCGCTTCACCCCTTCAGGTGACTCGACCCGCTGGTGGCCGCACCGGACCCTGTCCCTTGGCGTAACGCATCGCCTGGTCAGGGTCCTTGGCCCCCGGCTCGGTGCGGCGGCTACGCGTCGATCCGCGACCGGTCCAGCGTCGCCGCCGAGTTGGAGATGAACTCCTTGCGCGGTGCCACGTCGTTGCCCATCAGCAGATCGAAGACCTGCTCGGCCGACTCCAGGTCGGTGAGGTTGATACGGCGCAGGGTGCGGTGGCGCGGATCCATGGTCGTCTCGGCCAGCTGGTCGGCGTCCATCTCGCCGAGACCCTTGTAGCGCTGGATCGAGTCCTTGTAGCGGATGCCCTTGCTCTGGAACTCCATGAGCTTGTCGCGCAGTTCCCGGTCCGAGTACGTGTAGACGTACTTGTCCTGGCCCTTCTTCGGCTGGACGACCTCGAGGCGATGCAAGGGCGGCACCGCCGCGAAGACCCGGCCGGCCTCGACCATGGGCCGCATGTAGCGGTGGAACAAGGTCAGGAGCAGGGTGCGGATGTGCGAGCCGTCGACGTCGGCGTCGGTCATCATGATGATCTTGCCGTAGCGAGCCGTGTCGATGTCGAACGTCCGGCCCGATCCGGCTCCTATGACCTGGATGATCGCGCCGCACTCGGCGTTCTTCAGCATGTCCGACACGGACGACTTCTGGACGTTGAGGATCTTGCCCCGGATCGGCAGCAGGGCCTGGAACTCGGAGTTCCGGGCGAGCTTCGCCGTACCGAGCGCGGAGTCACCCTCGACGATGAAGAGTTCACTGCGGTCGACGTCGTCGCTGCGGCAGTCGGCGAGCTTGGCCGGCAGCGAGGAGGACTCCAGGGCCGTCTTGCGCCGCTGCGCGTCCTTGTGCTGGCGCGCGGCGATACGCGTACGGGCCGCGGCGACGGCCTTCTCCAGCACGACCCTGGCCTGCTGGGCGGCGTCCCGCTTCGTGGAGGTCAGGAACGCCTTGAGCTCCTTGGTGACCACGTTGTTCACGATCCGGCGGGCCGCCGAGGTGCCGAGCACCTCCTTGGTCTGGCCCTCGAACTGGGGCTCGGCGAGACGCACGGTGACGACCGCGGTGAGGCCTTCCAGAGCGTCGTCCTTGACGATGTCGTCCTCGGCGACGCGCAGGAGCTTCTTGGTACGCAGCACCTCGTTCATCGTCTTGGCGACGGCCTGCTCGAAACCGGCGACGTGCGTACCGCCCTTGGGGGTGGCGATGATGTTCACGAACGACTTGAGCGTCGTGTCGTAACCCGTGCCCCAGCGCAGCGCGACGTCGACGCCGAGTTCGCGAGTGACCTCGGTGGGCGTCATCTGGCCGTGGTCGTCCAGGACGGGGACCGTCTCCTTGAAGGAGCCCTGCCCGGAGAAGCGGAGGACGTCGCAGACCGGCTTGTCGTTCGCCAGGTACTCGCAGAACTCGCTGATTCCGCCGTCGAAGCGGAAGGACTCCTCGCCCTTGCTGCCGCCCTCGCCGAGCCCGTACTCGTCGCGCACGACGATGGTCAGGCCGGGCACCAGGAACGCGGTCTGGCGGGCGCGCTGGTGCAGCGTCTCCAGGGCGAGCTTGGCGTCCTTGAGGAAGATCTGGCGGTCGGCCCAGTAGCGCACACGCGTGCCGGTGCGGCTCTTCGGGATCTTCCTGGCCTTGCGCAGCCCGCCCTTGGCCTCGAACTTGGCGTCCGGGCCGTTCCCGGCGAAGGCGCCCGGGACGCCGCGCCGGAAGCTGATGGCGTGGGTGTGCCCGCCGCGGTCCACCTCGATGTCCAGGCGGGCGGAGAGGGCGTTCACCACGGAGGCGCCGACGCCGTGCAGGCCGCCGGAGGCGGCGTACGAGCCGCCGCCGAACTTGCCGCCGGCGTGCAGCTTGGTCATGACGACCTCGACACCGGAGAGGCCGGTCTTGGGCTCGACGTCGACCGGGATGCCCCGGCCGTTGTCGCGGACCTCGACGGACCCGTCGTCCTGGAGGATGACCTCGATGTGGTCACAGTAGTTGCCCAGGGCCTCGTCGACGGAGTTGTCGATGATCTCCCAGAGGCAGTGCATGAGACCACGGCTGTCGGTCGACCCGATATACATGCCCGGGCGCTTCCGCACGGCCTCGAGCCCCTCAAGGACGAGCAGGTGCCGCGCGGTGTAGTTGGAACCGTCCCGGTCTGCTCCTGCCAGCAGAGCTGTGGACGGCACGGACGTTTCGGCGGTCACGCGGTTCGCTCCTCGCTGAATTTCAGATGGGGCCCTCATGGGTAAGGGCGCGGCTTCAGTCACCGGTGAGAGGGTACCGAGGCCTGGTAGAGCCGTTGTAACGCCACCCTCGTCAGAGACTCAGACTAGTCCAGGCTCGCATGCGTGTTCGATCCCTCGATGGAGTGAAGTACACATCACGTTCCCTTCCAGGCATGAACCATTTAGGCTCCGGGCACGTCCTCATGAACAACCGGCAACCCAGCCGGGAGGACCGACCACCGATACAACGCGAAGCCCCGTAAGACACATAGACACGCAATACGGCACATTCGCCGCCAACCGGCAGCAGACAGCCGCCTCGCAAGATTTTTTCGAGGAAAAGCCACGAGCGGGAACGTTTTATGGCTGGTTGGATGTTGACCCTGGTACGACAGCTCGTCGAGCTAGAGAAGAGGCGACGTGACTACTGTTCTGACCCCCGCGAGCCCGTTGACGGCCGCTGATCGCTGCGACCGCTGCGGCGCCCAGGCGTACCTGCGCGTCGTCCTGCTCAGCGGCGGAGAACTGCTCTTCTGCGCCCACCACGGTCGCAAGTTCGAGCCGGAACTCAAGAAGATCGCCGCTGAGATACAGGACGAGACGGAGCGGCTCACGACCGTTCCCGCGACCGCCTCCGAAGAAGAGCGCTGAGACCTCGCGTCCGACGACGAGCCAGCACGGCACAGGCCGGTGAACGGGCGGCTGCCTCTGAAGAGCAGAGGCAGCCGCCCGTCCTCGTCCCCACAAGCCCCGCTCAGGCTCCATCGGACGCCCTCCGAGTCCCTTCGGCTCCCCTCACCCCCGTGTCCAGCCGAGCGTCCGCATGACCTCGGACACACGCGTGTACACCCCGGGGCTGCCGGCCCGCCCGCAGCCGATCCCCCAGGACACGAGCCCGATCACCCGCCCCCGGGCCACCAGCGGCCCCCCGCTGTCGCCCTGGCAGGCGTCCCGGCCTCCTTCCCTCTCCCCCGCGCACAGCATGCTCTCCGCTTCGTACGTGCCGTCGGAACCGCCCGGATAGGCGTCCTCGCAGAGATCGTCGGAGAACACGCGCACACGCGCGGCGCGCAGACTGTTCGGGTACTCGCCGGCGCCGGACGTGTCGCCCCACCCGTACACCGTCGCGACCCCGCCCACGGCGTACGCGGGATCACCGTCGGCCGCCATACCGATGACCGAACCCGGGGGCAGAGGTTCGGCCAGAGTGAGTACGGCGTAGTCCCCGAAGTTGCTGACACCGTCGTACGCCGGGTTCACCCAGGACCGCCGCACGGCGATCTCCCGGCCGCTGCGGTCCGAGAGCAGGTCCGTGCGTCCCGCTATGACCTTGAGGTCGCGTACGCGCTCCGGCGCGACGCCCAAGACCTCCTTGTCCAGGCAGTGGGCCGCGGTGAGCACGGTGCTGCGACCGACCGCCACACCGCCACAGAACTGCCCCGCGCGCGTACCCCCGAACCGGTCACGGCTGGACAGGGCGACCGTCCACGGACTCTCGGACACATCGACCGGGAATCCGCCTATGACCACGCTGTCGGCGGCCACAGGGGTGCTGGAGGCCACTGATATGGCGAACGCCGCGGCGGCCAGGGCCAGCGATCGGGCCAGGGCCCGGGCAAGGCGACGACGCATACGTACTCCTCACTCTGGGTGTTCACTGAACACCCAGAGTGATTCACCCGGCGCCGCGCCGCACCCGCGGAAGGACACGGAGAGACGCGGCACGACGCGGAAGGGCCCGGGCCCCCCGGGGCCCGGGCCTTCCGCGTCGTGCGACCGGCGACTAGTCGAGGTAGTCGCGCAGCACCTGCGAACGGGACGGGTGACGCAGCTTCGACATGGTCTTGGACTCGATCTGGCGGATCCGCTCGCGCGTGACGCCGTAGACCTTGCCGATCTCGTCGAGGGTCTTCGGCTGACCGTCGGTGAGACCGAAGCGCATGGAGACGACGCCCGCCTCGCGCTCGGAGAGCGTGTCCAGGACGGAGTGCAGCTGCTCCTGGAGGAGCGTGAAGCTGACCGCGTCGGCCGGGACGACCGCCTCGGAGTCCTCGATGAGGTCACCGAACTCGCTGTCGCCGTCCTCGCCCAGCGGGGTGTGCAGCGAGATGGGCTCGCGGCCGTACTTCTGGACCTCGATGACCTTCTCGGGGGTCATGTCGAGTTCCTTGGCCAGCTCCTCCGGGGTGGGCTCGCGGCCCAGGTCCTGGAGCATCTGGCGCTGCACACGCGCGAGCTTGTTGATGACCTCGACCATGTGCACCGGGATACGGATGGTGCGGGCCTGGTCGGCCATGGCGCGGGTGATCGCCTGACGGATCCACCAGGTGGCGTACGTGGAGAACTTGTAGCCCTTGGTGTAGTCGAACTTCTCGACCGCGCGGATCAGACCGAGGTTGCCCTCCTGGATCAGGTCCAGGAAGAGCATGCCGCGGCCGGTGTAGCGCTTGGCCAGGGACACCACCAGACGGAGGTTGGCCTCCAGGAGGTGGTTCTTGGCGCGGCGGCCGTCCTCGGCGATGATCTCCAGCTCGCGCTTGAGCTTGGGGGCGAGCTTGTCGGCGTTGGCCAGCTTGTCCTCGGCGAACAGACCGGCCTCGATGCGCTTGGCGAGCTCGACCTCCTGCTCGGCGTTGAGCAGCGGGACCTTGCCGATCTGCTTGAGGTAGTCCTTGACCGGGTCGGCGGTGGCACCGGCGGCCGCGACCTGCTGTGCGGGCGCGTCATCCTCGTCCTCGTCGGACAGTACGAAGCCCGCGTTCTCCGGCGTGCCCTCGGGCTCCTCGCCGGGCTTGCCGGGGGCTGCCTCCTCGAGCACCTCCTCTTCGAGGAGTTCGGCGTCGTCCTTCTTGGCGCTGGTCTTCTTGGCCGCCGTCTTCTTGGCGACGGTCTTCTTCGCGGCCGCCTTCTTGGCGGTCGTCTTCTTGGCGGCCGCCTTCTTGGCGGGCGCCTCTTCCTCAGCGGCGGGCTCGGCTGCGGGCGCCGCCGGCGTGGCGGTGGCAGTGGCCTTCCTGGTGGTCACCGCCTTGGCCGCGACCGTCTTGGTGGCGGTGCGCTTGGCGGGACTCTTCGCTGCGACGCTCTTTCGGGTGCGCTTGGGCTCTGCGGCACTGACCATCAGCGTCACACCCTCTTCCTCGAGGATCTGGTTGAGGCTGCGCAGTACGTTCTTCCACTGAGTGGCCGGAATCTGGTCAGCTTCGAAGGCCCGACGCACGTCATCGCCGGCGATCTGCCCCTCAGCCTTTCCCCGCTCAATGAGCGCCATGACAGAGACGGACTCGGCGATCTCCGGCGGGAGCGTACGGGATGTGCTGGCCGACACGAACAACCTCTCGGAACGTTGGAAAACGGCTTCCGGCCCCGTCCACAGTGGACAGGAGCCGACCGCCGGCTTGGGGATGGGCCGACGGCGCGGGCGGGGGCCGGGAAGATGCACAGCGCCGTGAACGGCGTCCGTATTCCCTCCGCGGCTGTCACCTCTTAGGTCATCGCGTTCTTCCCGCGAGCGTTACGCCCAATCCGCGTGGCCCGAGTCACACCCCGTAAGCGGATAAAAACGGTCAGATACGGATAGAGGCTGTCACTCCTGGACGTGATCTTACCGCTGCTGCGGATGGGCGACCCCTTCGCGCCGTCGGACCCCGCGGGATCGCGAAGATCCCGCGGGGTCCGACGGGAGGCGGTTCATCGATCGGGCGCTGCCACAGGAGGGGGGTGGCACACCCGGCCGCGCCGCCCGCGGAACGCGGTCAGTGCTCGCGCGGGGCGGGCACCACCCGTTCCACCTCGGGGTGGACCGTGAAAAGTTGCCGCATCGCCGTCTCGGCCGCGGCTCCGTCACCGGCGGCGAGGGCGTCACAGATGCGTCCGTGATGCGCCAGCGACGTCTCGTTCGGCCGGTCACAGCCCGTGACCGGACCGCCCGAGACCTGGAGGGCCGCGGAGACGATCCCCGACAGGTGCTCCAGCATGCGGTTGCCCGCGACCTGGATGAGCAGCGAGTGGAACTCGGAGTCGGCTCGGGAGAACGTGAGCGCATCACCCTGGGCCATCGCGTGCCCCATGATCTCGACCATGTCCACGAGGCGCTGCTGGACGTCCTCGCGCCCGTGGCCGGCTGCCAGGCGGGCGGCGAGCGGCTCGATCGTCCAGCGCAGCTCGCTCAGCTCGCGGCGCTGGTCGTCGCGCTGCGGCCCGAAGGCCCGCCACTCGATGATGTCCGGGTCGAGGAGGTTCCAGTCGCCGACCGGGCGCACGCGCGTGCCGACGTTCGGTCGGGCGCTCACCAGGCCCTTGGCCTCCAGGACGCGGAGCGACTCGCGGACGACGGTGCGGGAGACCTCGAAGCGCTGGCCGATCTCCTCGGGCACCAGCGGGCGGTCGGCGCCCAGGTCGCCGGAGACGATCATCTGACCCAGTTGCTGGACGAGTTGGCCGTGCAGCCCGCGTCCGCGGCTGCCCGCGGCACGTCGGCCCACACGGCCCAGCTCAGGGTCCGCGCCGTCCCAGGCAGAGGCCCCGACGCGGTCGACGGCGGGCGCCTCGGCGTACGGGTAGCGGTCGAGTTCGCCCGGGCTCGCGAGGCCGGAGTCAGCGGAGCGGGCGGCGGTCATCATGGTGTGCGCAAGGGTACTCACGCATCCTTTGTCGGCGCCGTCTCCAACTCCCTTGAGGTCTTTGGTGAAAAGCACACGAAAGGGTGATCGCTCACCCCGTCGCAATTGACGCCTTATCGGAAAGAAATGGGCGTTCTGCGGGGAGTTGTGGGCATGGCTGGACGGGGGGTTACGGACAGTCGTCAGCGGAACCTGCTCCGGAGGGTGGTGAGCAGGTACGCGCAGAGCAGCGCGGCCAGCGACAACGTCATTGCGCCACCGACAGGTTGGGACAGCACGCCGAGCGCGGCTTCCAGGTAGCGCTCTCCCCCGAAGGGCCAACGCGGCACGAGGGCCTCGCGCAGTCGCAGCGGCAGTCCGGCCGCGGTTCGAACGGACGGTCCGTCCAGGACCTTGTGAACGACAGGTACGACGAGTAGGGGCACGGCGGCCACCGCGGCGAGGCCGGCCGTGGTGGACCGGAAGACACCGGCGGCCAGTACGCCGGCCCAGGCACAGCCGACGACGAGACCGACCCAACTCGCACTCAGGGGCAGCCAGTCGGCGGAAACCTGCGCGAGTTCCCGTCCGTAGACGAGATAGAGCACCTCGGCGTCGCAGCCGACGGTGAGGACGGCCAGTGCCAGCGCGGCGGCTGACGAGACGAGCAGTTTGGCGACCAGCAGCCCCAGCCGGCGGGGCACGGTGCCGCGGTCCGCGGCCAGGGCGGGGTGGCGGAACTCGTCACCGAAGGACAGCGCGCCGAGCAGTCCCGCGCCGAGGGCAGCGGGCGGCAGGGGCAGCTCCCGCGGCCACGCCGCCAGCAGGCGCGGCTGCGGGGTGTGCCCGATGCGCGCGAGCACGACGGCGGTCACGGCGGACACGACGAGTACGACGGCCCCGGTGACAAAGCCGGTGCCGATCCCGGCGGCTCGGCGGATCTCGTAGCGGAGGGGGCGGAGGGGACTGGGGGCTGGGCGGACGGAGATGGGAGGCGGCAGAGGGGGCAGCGCGTCGAGGGTGCGAGCCGCGCCGCGGGCTTCGACGGGGTGCGGCTCGGGGGCTGGGGAGGAGGCGGACCGGGGAGGGGCCGTGGCATGGCCCGAGTGGTCGGCCGCGGACGCGTCCGGGCACTCGTGGGACTCGACGACCGGCTGCGCATCGCCGGAAGCGGGCAGCAGCTCGTCGGCGACCGGTTCCGGGGGATCAGCCGTGGGCTGCGGCGCGAGGGTGGGTTTCAGCTCCCGGGAAGGTTCGGCCTGGACAAGGGCCGCCGCATCGCCCGAGTGGTCGGCCGCGGACGCGTCCGGGCACTCGTGGGGCTCGATGGCGGGCTGCGCATCGCCGGAAGCGGGCAGCGGCTCGTCGGCGACTGGATCCGGGGCGTCAGCGGTGGGCCGCAGCTCGAGGGTGGGGCGCGGCTCAGGGGCGGCGGCCGTGGGGTCCGGCGTGGCCGGTGCCGACACGTCCAGCGAGGGCTCCGGCTCACCGGCCCGGGGCACGGCGGTTGGGGAGAGGGCGTTGGTGATGCATGCCGGCTGGGCCGGGACTCGCTCCGGCTCGGCGCCGGCTCCGTCCTGCTCGACGCTGCCGTCTTCCGGCTCGACCCTGTCGCGATCCGGCTTGTCGGCGGAGGCGCGCGCCGTGTCAGCCCACTGCCGCTCCTCGCCCGCCGGCTGCCTCGATCCGGCAAGGCCCTCATCCAGACAGCCGTGTCGATCACCTGGCTGCGAGACTCCTGCCCCAGGGCCCATGTCGCCGATCTCGTCGGCGAGTTGGTGGACGACGATGTCGTGGCGGAACGCGGTCTCCCCGACGTCCGCGCAGGTACTGCCGTACACGGAGAGGCGGTTGTCGCCCTCTCGTACGACTTCGACGGAGCGCTGGGCGGTGCGGGCCTGCTTGGTGAGGAGAGCGCCGAGACGGGCCGCGTGGGGGCTGCGTACGGCCACACGGGGGCGCAGGCGGGTGCGTGAGAACTCCACGGCCTCCTGGTCGGCCACGAGCCTGCCCTGCTCCAGCGTGACCACACGGTCGGCGGTGCGCGCGGCCTCCTTGGGGTCGGCCGTGGTGAACAGGACCGTGCCGCCATGACCGGCGTGCGCGCGAAGCATGCCGTGCAACCAGCCGCCCTCGCGGACGGAGAGCCCGTCGGCCGGGTCGTCGAGGACCAGGGTGTGCGGGTCGGCCAGGAGGACACAGGCAAGTCCGAGACGGCGGTCCATGCCGCGCGAGAGGGCACCGAGGCGTTCGTCGCGCAGACTCACGAGCCCGACCGCCTCGAGGACTTCGTCCGCACGCCGGACCGGAACCCCCGCGGCGGCACACAGCATGCGCAGATGGCCGCGGACCGTGCGGGCCGGGTGCCCCGGCACGTCACCCAGCAGCACGCCGACCTCGCGTGAGGGATGGGCGATCCGGTGCAGGGGGCGGCCCCGGAAGTAGGTGATGCCACGACCCTGTTGGAGCTCGAGCATGAGCCTGAGGACTGTCGTCTTGCCGGCACCCGGGGCTCCGAGCAGTGCGGTGACGCGGCCCGCTCGCGCCTCGAAGGAGACGTCGTCGGCCGCGGGCGGAAGCTCTTTGCGAGGGTTGCTGGTCAGTCCGAAGGCCTGGATCACTCGCAGCAAGATAGCGCGCTATGTCCGTTTTTCCGGGCAGCGCAAGGCCGTCTCGGGTGGGGCAATCACCCGTGCTCGGGCTGCGGGCGGATCGCGTTCCAGGCCCGGCGTCACACCTCGGGGCGCAGCATCGGAGGGTTGAGCAGCGTCGCGCCACCCGCCCGGAAGAGCTGTGCGGGGCGGCCGCCCTGGCGGGTGGTCGTCCCACCGGTGGGTACGAGGAAACCCGGGGTGCCCGTGACCTTGCGGTGGAAGTTGCGCGGGTCGAGCGCCACCCCCCACACCGCCTCGTAGACACGACGCAGTTCTCCGACCGTGAACTCGGGCGGGCAGAAGGCTGTGGCCAGCGACGAGTACTCGATCTTGGAGCGGGCTCGCTCCACTCCGTCCGCCAGAATCTGCGCGTGGTCGAAGGCGAGCGGGGCGACCGGCTCGGCGTCACGCCCGTAACCGCCCTGCTGCAGCAGTTCCTCGACCGGAGCCCAGCGCGCGTTGCTGGCGTCGCCGCCGGCTCTGGGCGCGGGCAGGTCGGGAGCGAGGGCGAGGTGAGCGACACTGACCACCCGCATCCTGGGGTCCCGTTTGGGGTCGCCGTAGGTGGCGAGCTGCTCCAGATGTGCGCCGTTGTCCTGGGCGGGGACAGCCGGGTCGTGGACGCGCAGCCCCGTCTCCTCGGCCAGCTCGCGCGCCGCGGCCTGGGCCAGGTCCTCGTCGGCCCGTACAAAACCGCCGGGAAGTGCCCAACGCCCCTGGAACGGTGGTTCGCCCCTGCGTACCGCCAGCGCGCACAGGGCATGGCGACGCACGGTCAGTACGACCAGGTCCACGGTGACGGCGAAGGGCGGAAACGCTGACGGGTCGTAGGGCATGCGGCGATCATAGTCGTCTGCCTGACGATAAACACTCCCTTCTCGGCTCGCTTCGCTTATTGATCCACTTCGGTCGGGTATCGGCTTCGGAGTCGATCCCCGGTGATCCGGCGATGTTCTGTCTTGGCAGGTCAAGCCCCCAGCTGCAGTCCGTCGGCCGCCTCCTCGACCATGACGAGGCCGAGCCGGCTGACCCGCACGGAGAACGGGGCGCCCGCCACACGCAGTCCCGTGAAGCCGACCTCGCCCAGGGGTGCGCTGCGCACAGGGCGCAAGGTGACGGTCCCGGCCGGGGCGTCGGGGCGGATGCCGGCGAGCGTGGTGAGCAGCAGGATTCCGGCCCCCGCCGGGGTCGCCGCGGGGCGGCAGGCCGCCGGGTGCGGGAGGGGAGCGCTTCCCTCCGTACGCTGTTCCCCCGCGTACATCTCGGGCAGGCGATGGGCGAAGCTCTCGGCGGCCTCGAGTACGCCGCGCAGCAGCGAGCTCGCCTCCTTCTCGTAGCCCGCCGCGGCCAGACCGGCGACGGCGAGTGCCGTCTCCTGGATCCGTACGGCGCCGGCGCGGTGGCCGAACGGATTGAATCCCGGTTCCTTCGCGCCCAGTCCACGCAGGCCCCAGCCCGAGTCCATGACCGGGCTGCCGAGCAGCCGGGCGAGCTTCTCGGTCTGGACCTTGTCGAGCAGACCGGGTGCCACCGTGCCCCCGCCCAGCAGCCCGGTGTCGAGAAGATGGACGGCGGACGCACCCAGGTGAGGCACGGGCCTGCCGTCCGGGGCACGGGCTGCCGCGGGCCTGCCGCCCCCGCGGTCGTCGAGCCAGAAGTCCTCCCGGAACGCGGGCCGTAAGGCCTGCGCCCACTCCCGGAGTGCCGCTCCGCCGGTACGGCCGCAGGCGTCGAGCAGCTCGGCACCGAGCAGTGCGGCACGGTGGGCGTGGGCCTGTGTCTCGCAGCGGATGGGGCCGCCGGGGTGTGGGTCGCCCAGATACGTGCTGTCGCCCACGGTGGTCCGCAGCCAGGTCAGGCAGCGCTCGGCGGCGGGCAGCAGTTCCTCCGTCTCCTGCTCGCCGAGCCCCCAGCGTCGGGCTTCGGCGAGCAGTACGGGGAAGAGCAGCGTTGCCTCCGTACCGGTGCACTGCGGCGGCAGGTACGGCCCGGCGTCCCGTCTCGGGCCGGGGATCATCCCGGACTGCGGCCCCGGTCCGGTGAGTTGGGTCCGGGCGAGGATCCGGAGCGTGCCGGCTGCCAGGCCCGTGCCGAGCGGTAGGGCCATCCGGGCGGCGACGAGCGCATCGGCGGGTGCCAGGCCGCAGCGCCAGGGTGCCCCGGCGGCGAGATGGGTGTCGGCGGGGTTCGCGGAGTCGCGCAGCAAGAGGGCCTGAAGGTCCTCGATACTCGTCCGCAGGAGGGCGGAAACTCCGGGGTCGTCGCCTTCCGCACTCGCCGCGGCCAGAGGGCTGGTCGCGGCGCGGCCCACAGCTCGGACAGGCCCCGCGCCGTCCGGCCGCACCCGCAGTTCCACGCTTCTGCTTCCGCCCGGCGGCAGGTCGAGCTCCCACCGCAGCAGTCCGGCCGAGGCCAGGGCGTCCGAGGGAGGCGGTTCGGCCGTCACGGACGCGTTGCCGGTGGGGCTGGACCAGCGCAGGCCGGAGCCGCAAACGCTGGCGGGGAGTTCGGGTCCCGCGGTTCCCGAAGCGATCGAGCCGAGGTCGGCCAGGTCCGTGCCCAGGACCACCTCGACCGGCAGGCGCACCGGGCGGGGAGCCGCATTGTGCAGAGTGATCCGCTCAGTGCCGTCCGCGAAGCGGTTGCGTTCCACGACCACATCCGGGTCCGGACCGGCCTGCGGGGACGTACGGAGCGTGCCCACGAACCTGGCGCGGTCAGCCGAGGCCATGCGGGCCTGCACGGCGAGGGGTTCCCGTCCGCCCACGCGGATCTCGCACCGGGAGAGCACGCGCCGGCCGCCGCGATAGAAGCCCTCCAGCCCCTGGCCGGTCATCTGCCCTTCCTCCGTCGAGATGGCCAAACCGGGAAGGGCGACGCAGATCATCGCTGTGTGGGCGGGCGGCAGGTCTGCGGACCAGCGCAGTCCGGGGATCGTGGCACCCCGGGGTGGGGGCGGGGGCGCGTGTTCGGTGGGCGACGCCGCCCTGCCAGGAGCCGAGGGCGATGCGGGTGAGCCGTGCCCCGACGTGGATCCGGGGCGACGGCTCTGGCCGGCCCACCGGGGCGACGAGCGGCCCGGGCCCGGCGGCGAGGGGGTGCGGGAGTCCGGGCCGGTGGGCGACGAGCCATGTGAGGCCCCTGCGGGGAACCTGGGCCCGTAACCGTCGACCCGCGCCACTGGCCGAGGAGGGGCATCCCGGCCCCCCGACCCCGGTGCCCCGGACAGGCCGAGGCCCGGCACGAAGGGCGGCAGAGGCCTGTCTGCGGAGCGGCGGTCGCCGGCAGCGGAGGAGGGCGGAGTCGGCTGATGCATGGGGAGGCTTCCTCTGCGCTCTGTGCGCCTCGGTCGGGTTCGGCGCGGGTGCCGGAGGGCTCCGACGGGACAGGGGCAGTGCGGCGTCACACCCCGTTCGGGCGTTCCGCCACTCAGGTGAACGCCGTGGGCGTCCTCCGGGTCACGCCCGCGCCCCGGCCCTTGTGCGTCAAGGCCACCCGGCGGCTGAGGGGGGCGGCGAATCACTCCTCCCCCTCCGTACCGTGGCCGGGCTGCGCACCGTCCTGCCCCGCGTCCGGGCAGGGCATGGCCGCTTGCCGTGAGACACGCGCACGTGTGCCGCCCCCGCGCGAGCTGCCGGACCGCGCGGGCCCCGTCGTCGCACGCGCGGGAGGCGTGCCGGCTTCCGCGGCACCCGCCGGGCGCCTGGCATCCGGCTGCTTACGCCCGAGCGAGACAGGCCCGCTCGCCTCGCGGCCGGCACGGGTACGGCCGGAGGAGGTGTCGGGAGCAACGGCGGAACGAGAGCGGCGGCGTCGGCGTGAGGGAGCCGCTGTGGGCGTGGGCCCGGGGTCGGTCTGTGGCACCGCAGTCTCCCGCCCGGCAGCCTCGGCGACGTGCGCACGAATCATGGCGTGGTCGACCACCGATCGCCCACGGCCTTCGCGCTCGGCTCGCAGGCAGGTGCGGATCGACTCCGGGTCGAGGCCCTCATTGCAAGCCTGGTGCAGGAGACGGGCGAAGAGGTAGTCGGGATCCGCGCCCAGGGCCATGGCGAGGGCCTCCCGGGCCTCCAGTTCGTCACCGGTCGACCAGGCGACCCAGCCCGCGAGGGTGAGCGGCGCGGCGGCATGTTCGCCGTAGGGGCCGACGCAGCGGCGGGCCAGCGTCCGCCAGAGACGAAGGGCACGCGCGGCCTCGTCGCCCTCCATCCACTCGGCCGCGCGGTCGCGGGTCGCGCGGTCCTGGAGACCGAGGATCAGCCGGGCGGCCTCGTCGTGCCCGAGAAGTTCGTCGTCGCGGAGGTCGGCCAGGAGCATGCCGGAGACGGGCCTCGCCTCGGCGAGGCGGTCCAGGATCCTCCCGGCCAGTTCCAGTGTCTCGTCGGCCACGCAGGCGCGGCCCACCTCGTCCAGGAGCCTCGGTACCAGCGTCATACCGGCGGTGTCGAGGGCGGCCTCCTGTTCGAGGGCGGCGGCGTTCTCCCAGGGCAGCAGCCGGGCCCGAAGCTCCCGCAGCGTGCCGCGTACCTGGATGCCCGCGTAGGTGGCCGCGGCGGCCAGCACGGAGGTGCCGGGCAGGCCCATGGGGGCTCCCTCGGGCGAGCAGCATGCCGCGTTGTCACAGCAGTACGACCAGTAGCGACCCTCCGAGATGCACAGGGCCTCGACCACCACCACGTCCCGGGAACCGCACTCGACGCGCAGCCTCTGGGCCAGTGGCCTCAGCCGCTCCATGACCTGCTGTCCGGACTCGCCCTTCCGCGGTTCCTGGCAGAGGAAGGCGACCATCGACTCGGGCCTGGCTCCTCGGCGCTCGCTGCCCGTCACCAGGCCGTGGGCCAGTTGTCCGGCCGCGGACGGCCAGTCGTCCGCGTTGGCCGGGATGCCGAGCCTGGCCCGCCCCCCGAACCGTCCGCGGCCGTCCCTGTCATGCAGGGCGACGAGGACGATACTGTCCTCGGGGCGGTACCCGAGCAGGTACGGCAGGGCGTCGGCCAGTTCGGCCGGGGTGCGCAGCGTGACCTGATGCTCGCCGCCGTGACCGTCGTGCGCGGGGCCGGGAATGGGCGGTCCGGGCGGGCCGTCCTCGTTCGCCTGCCGCTTCTGCTGCCCACCGTCCTTGTGCCTGCCGGGTGCGTCGGGTCCGGTGATGTCGCCGCTCTCAGGGGATCCAGTGGCTTCGCTGTGGTTCGTCATGTGGAGACGATCTCGCGGAATCCGCAGCTCCGCTTTGCCCTGTGGATAACTCCAATCAGGGGCATGTCACCAGGAACCTCCCGGCTCTCGCGTCTCCCCGGGCACCGCTCCCGTTGTCACTGCCGTCCTGTTTCATGGAACGCATGGAGCACACGAGCAACGCGGATCTCCGGGCGGCGGCCGACACGGTCCTCGCCCGTCTCGTCGGGGACGTCTCAGGGGCGGCCCGGCTGCGCGAGGACCAGTGGCGGGCGATCGAGGCACTGGTCGCCGACAGACGACGTGCCCTGGTCGTCCAGCGCACGGGCTGGGGCAAGTCCGCGGTCTATTTCGTGGCGACCTCGCTCCTGCGGGCGCGGGGCAGCGGTCCGACAGTGATCGTCTCCCCGCTGCTCGCCCTCATGCGCAACCAGGTCGAGGCGGCGGCCCGGGCCGGCATCCACGCCCGGACCATCAACTCCTCGAACACCGAGGAGTGGGAGGCCGTTCAGGAGGAGATCGCCGCGGGTGAGGTGGATGTCCTGCTGGTCAGTCCGGAGCGGCTCAACAATCCGGACTTCCGGGACCAGGTGCTGCCCCGGCTCGCGGCCGCCACCGGGCTCCTGGTGGTGGACGAGGCGCACTGCATCTCCGACTGGGGTCACGACTTCCGGCCGGACTACCGCCGGCTGCGCACCATGCTCGCCGACCTTCCGCCCGGTGTGCCGGTGCTCGCGACCACCGCCACCGCCAACGCGCGCGTGACGGCCGATGTCGCGGAGCAGCTCGGCACCGGCGGCAGCTCGGACGCCCTCGTGCTGCGGGGCCCGCTGGACCGCGACAGCCTGAGTCTGAGCGTGCTGCGGCTTCCGGACGCCGCGCATCGGATGGCCTGGCTCGCCGAGCACCTCGACGATCTGCCGGGGTCCGGGATCATCTACACGCTCACCGTGGCCGCCGCCGAGGAGGTCACCGCGTTCCTCCGGCAGCGCGGGCACACGGTCTCGTCGTACACGGGCAAGACGGAGAACGCGGATCGTCAGCAGGCCGAGGAGGATCTGCTCGCCAACAAGGTGAAGGCGCTGGTCGCCACCTCCGCGCTCGGCATGGGCTTCGACAAGCCCGATCTGGGATTCGTGGTGCACCTCGGCTCGCCCTCCTCTCCCATCGCCTACTACCAGCAGGTGGGCCGCGCGGGACGCGGTGTGGAGCACGCCGAGGTGCTCCTGCTCCCGGGGAGGGAGGACGAGGCGATCTGGAAGTACTTCGCGTCACTCGCCTTCCCCTCGGAGGACCTGGTGCGCCGCACGCTCGATCTCCTCGCGCACGCGGAGAAGCCCTTGTCGCTGCCCGCTCTGGAGCCCTTGGTGGAACTGCGACGGTCCCGTCTGGAGACCATGCTCAAGGTCCTCGACGTGGACGGCGCGGTCCGGCGGGTCAAGGGCGGCTGGGTCTCGACCGGGCAGCCGTGGACGTACGACGCCGAGCGGTACGCGTGGGTGGCGCGCCAGCGGGAGACCGAACAGCAGGCCATGCGTGCGTACGCGTCGACGACAGACTGCCGCATGGAGTTTCTGCAGCGTCAGCTAGACGACGAGGCCGCCAAGCCGTGCGGTCGCTGCGACAACTGCACGGGTCCCCGCTTCGTCGCCGACACGTCCGATGAGGCACTCGACGCGGCACGCGTGGACCTGGGCCGGGCGGGGGTCGAGGTGGAGCCGCGCCGCATGTGGCCGACAGGGCTGCCGGCGATCGGGGTGGACCTCAAGGGACGTATCCCGGTCGGCGAACAGGCCGCGTCGGGACGCGCCTTGGGCCGTCTGTCGGACATCGGCTGGGGCAACCGGCTACGGCCCCTGTTCGCACCCCAGGCCCCCGACGGGCCCGTTCCGGACGATGTGGCGAAGGCCGTGGTGGGGGTGCTGGCCGACTGGGCCAAGGGTCCCGGCGGCTGGGCTTCCGGCGCATCGGACGCCCAGCCGCGCCCGGTCGGCGTCGTCACTGTGGCGTCCCGCAGCCGCCCCGCGTTGATCCACTCCCTGGGAGCGCGCATCGCGGAAGTCGGCCGGCTGCCGCTGCTGGGTGCCATCGAGTACACCGACGACGCGCACCCGGGTTCCCGGAGCAACAGCGCCCAGCGGCTGAAGACGCTCGACGGCGCTCTGACCGTGCCGCCCGCCCTCGCCTCCGCTCTGGCCGAGGCCCAGGGCCCGGTCCTCCTCGTGGACGACTACACGGAGACGGGGTGGACCCTCGCGGTCGCGGCCCGCTCGCTCCGACGCTCCGGCGCGCAGGGGGTGTTGCCGCTCGTACTGGCCTTGCAGGGGTGACGACCGAGTCTCCGGTGCGAGGTGTCGGCACCGGAGTACAGGGCACGCGCCATCTGGTACCCCGGCGGAGCGAGTCGCGCACCCCTCTGGACGCCGCACACCCCTGTGACGTACGAACGTGTCGTGCTCGAACGCCCCATGGGTGGCCCGGCGGCGCACTGGGTAGGGATATTAGCCGCGCATCATCTGATAACGGTCGACGCCCTCAATTGCTCGTTGCCGCATTCAAGTTCGACAGGAAGAATTGAAGTCCGCTCCCGCACGGCGCGCCCGCCGATCCGGTAGGGCTTCGCTGCGGTGCGCGCTCCCAGGAATCCGACCTCGCCCGCAGTGTGGGCGCGTAGCCGAAGGGAGGACCGTGACCTTCGGATTCGCTCCGGCATCGGCAGCGGCGTCGACGTCCGCCGCTTCCGCCAACCGCTTGCTCGAACCCGCGGAATGGGCCGCCGCCGGGATCCCACTGTTGCGCGACCCCCGTGAGGTCGTCAGCGGACTGCACGCCCGGCACCACCCGCAGCCGGCGACCGCTGTCGTCGCCGTGCTCGACCCGGACGAGCGGCTGCGGGCGAGCGCCTCGTTCGTACGCCGCCCGGCCCCGGCCGACGGCTGGATGTTCCGCAACGTGCTGCTCGCGCAGCTGCGCCGGGTCATCCCGCACGATCTGCGGCGTCGCACTCCGGTGCGGACCGCGGTGCTGCTCTACTGCCGTGAGGGTGACGCCCGTTGGACGGAGGAGGACGGCGCGTGGATGTGGGGCCTGCGCGACGCCTGCACCCTGCACGGGCTGCGCTGCGGGGCGTACATCACGCTGACGCGTGACGGCTGGCAGGTCCTCGGCGAAGGCCGCGGCGGACGCCGCCCCCACTCGGCTTCGGCACCGGAGCCGTTCGCCACGTCCGAGGCGGCGCCACCCCTGCCGCGCACCGGTGGCGCCGCCTCGGAGGTCCTGCGCCGCGCGGCGGCGGCACGCTGAAGCCCTCTGGCCCGGCTGTTTCGCGCGGGTGCTGTGCCGTTCCCTCGGGGGCTGTGCCCTCAAGGCGCGGCATACGAGCCCGTGTACAGACCGGCGCAGGGCCGCCGTGCGCGTCTCCCAACCCTGCGGAGCACGCACGCAGCCACGGCGTCCGGTCCTCCGGGCACGCGAAACCGCACACCCCGCGGCGCCGCCGTAGCGGCGCCTGAAGCCCTCCCCAGCGCCCGGCCGGACGCCGGGGAAGCGGCTCAGACTCCCGCGCCCAGCACCGAGTTGATCTGCTGCGGGTCGCCGCAGACGATCAGCAGGGTGCCCGCCCGGGAGTGGGCCAGGGACAGCGCGCTCGCGGCCGCGGCCTCGGAACCGCCGTTGACGGCGACCACGACCACCGGACGCGACGTGGCGCGGGCCGCGATGGTGGCGTCCGTGTAGAAGACGTCGTCGAGGGCGTCGTGCTGGGCCCAGTAGGAGGCTTCACCGAAGGACAGCTCGTGGGTGGCCCACGGGTGCTGTTCGCCGGTCGTGATCACCAGGACATCACTGGGGGCGCGACCTGAGTCCAGGAGCAGGTCCACGGCCTCCTCCGCGGCGTCGAGCGCGCCCTGCGCCGAAGCCGGGATCAGCTGGATCTGCGGGGCGGCCGGAGCGGCGGCACCGACGGCGGGCCCGGACGGGCCGGGCTTGGCGGCTGCGTCACGCGGCGTACGTTGCACCGGAGGCGCGGGCCGGAGCGGGCCTGGACGACCGGGACGCGACGGAGCCGCGGGACGGGGGCCGGGTACGGGACGGGGGGTCGGCGCGGTGCGGCCGCTGGCCGGAGTGGCGCGGGGACCCTGGGCACTCTCGTGAATCTGAGGCTCCTCGGGAATGAGAGGCATGAGTTGATATCTATCAAACGTTGGTACGGCCCGCGTCGGCGGGTAGCGCATGAGTGCGAACGAAACTGTCAGAAATCGAAGCCGAGCTGACCCTCGATTTCCGGAACACTGCCGTCCGCCCAGCTGCGGACCTTCTTGAGGTGCCGCCACTGGGGCAGCGCATCAAGATACGCCCATGACAACCGGTGGTAGGGGGTGGGGCCCCGCTCCGCCAGTGCGGCCTTGTGCACAGGGGATGGATACCCGGCGTTGTCCGCAAAACCGAAGTCTGCATGGTCGACACCCAGTTCGGCCATCATTTTGTCGCGCTGAACCTTGGCGATCACCGATGCCGCCGCCACCGCCACGCAGGACTGGTCGCCCTTGATCACCGTACGGACCCGCCAGGGCGCACCGAGGTAGTCGTGCTTGCCATCGAGGATGACCGCGTCCGGGCGGACCGGCAGGGCATCCAGCGCACGCCCCGCCGCGAGGCGCAGCGCGGCCGTCATCCCCAGTTCGTCTATCTCCTCCGGGGAGGCATGACCCAGGGCGTACGACGTCACCCACGTCCGCAGTGTCTCGGCGAGTTGGGTGCGTCGCTTGATGGTGAGCAGCTTCGAGTCCGTCAGACCCTCGGGCGGCCTGCGCAGTCCGGTGATCGCCGCGCAGACAGTGACAGGGCCGGCCCACGCGCCGCGCCCCACCTCGTCGACACCTGCAACGATCTTCGCCCCGGTCGTGGCTCGAAGGGAGCGCTCGACGGTGTGAGTAGGTGGTTCGTACGGCATGGCGCCCCTAGGTTACGCCGCCCGGAAGCGCCCGCGACACCCCGGCCCGCCCTCGCGGCGTCACACCCGTCGCGAGTCCCCGGCGGGAGCCGCGCGGCCGCTGCAGCGGAACCGTCAACTGGTCGATGATCTCCTCGATTTCATGATCCTGCCATTCGCAGCCGCACACCTTGGAGCGGTGGGAATCAGCATCGCCGGGACGACCTCAAGGGCAGGGCCGTTCGCGGCGCCGGAACACATCTGCCCTCGCCGAATTCCCCGCCGATGACCCCTCGCATGATCTCGATGGCGGGCTCCCCGACCCCTGAAGATCACGACATGAACCGCCCTGCCGACCTCGTATCGCATTAGCGAATCACTGAGCGAAGCGCGACACCGGGGCGGACGAACGAGCGGGCAATTACGGAGCGTTCCTGCCGTCCACTGTGAGTTCTCGAAGAGACGGAAGGGCTCTCGCGGCTAGACCGAGGCGGGCACCCAGTCCGGGAGCGGTTCCGTCCGCCCTACCCACTCGGCGGGCGGCGCCCCGGCCTTGCCCGCGGCGATCACGCCGCCGACGATGGCACAGGTGGTGTCGACATCCCCGCCGACCTGCGCGGTCGTCCAGAAAGCCTGCTCGTAGTCACTGAGGCTCCTCGCCGCCGACCAGAGGGCGAAGGGCACGGTGTCGTGGGCGGTCGTGCGCCGGCCGCATCCCAGTACCGCCGCGACCGTGGCCGGGTCGCCGTAGTCGAGCATGTCCCGGGCCCGGCGCAGCCCCGCACCCACGGCGCTCTTCGGCACGAGGTCGATGACCCCGTCGAGGAGGGCCCCGGCACCGGGCGGCCCGCCGGGGGCGGCCGCGAAGGCTGCGGCCGCGGCGACGGCCATCGCACCGACGACCGCCTCACGGTGCTGGTGGGTGGTGTAGGCCGAGATCTCCGCCTGGTGGGTCGCCTGCTCCGGGTCGCCCGCGTACCAGGCACCCAGCGGGGCGATCCGCATCGCGGCGCCGTTGCCCCAGGATCCCTGTCCGTTGAAGAGTGCCGCGGCGAGTTCGCGCCAGTCCCCGCCCTCCCGGACGAGTCGCAGCAGCCGGTTGACCGCGGGGCCGTAGCCGCGGTCGAAGTCGTGGTGCTCGGCGAAGGAGCGGGCCAGGGCGTCCTGGTCGACGCGGTGGTGGGCGGCCAGGACGGCGACGACGGAACCGGCCATCTCTGTGTCGTCGGTCCACTGCCACGGCCCGGAGGGCACCTCGCGGCGCTTCAGCAGCGGGTAGTTCACCGGCACGAAGTACTGGGAGCCCAGGGCGTCTCCGACGGACAGTCCGCGCAGACTGGCCAGGGCGCGGTCCAGACGCCCTTCGGGGGAGGAGTCAGCGGTCATCGCCCTGCCACTCTATCCGGTGATCCCGTAGGGTTCGGGATCTCGCCAGCGGTCGAACGGCCGGTCAAGCGTGTACTTGCCGTCCTCTCCCAGAACGAGCATCCGCACCTCGCCGTTCCCCGGGTTCGACAGCGATTCGAACTCCGCGACCGTCCAGTGGAACCACCGCATGCAGAACAGTCGCATGGCCAGACCGTGGGTCACGATGAGGACGTTCGGCGGATGATCGGGGTCCTCGAAACTGCGGAACAGACTCTCCAGGAAACCGCCGACCCGGTCGTAGACGTCGGCGCCGGACTCGCCCTGGGCGAAACGGTAGAAGAAGTGGCCGTACGCGTCCCGGTAGGCCTTCTGGAGACGGACCTCGTCCCGGTCCTGCCAGTTGCCCCAGTCCTGCTCGCGCAGCCGGGGCTCCTCACGTACGCGTATGAGATCGGGGTCGAGATGGAAGGAGCGCAGCGTCTCGTGCGTACGGCGGTACGGGGAGACGTACACACTGACGCGCTCACCACCGAACCGATCACGCAGCCGCTCTCCCGTCGCCTCCGCCTGCCGCCGGCCCTTTTCGGTCAGCGACAGGGCGTGGTCGGGTACACGCTCGTACACGGAGTCATCAACATTGCCCGTTGACTCGCCGTGCCGGACAAGGACGATGCGCCGTGGTCGTGCCATGCCAAGACCCTAGATCGGGTGAGCGCTTGCGCAGCACTCATACCCCACCCATACAGCGTAGGTCACACTGATCCCGCACCACAGGTCACACAGATCAGGCCTGTCGCCGACCGCAACCAATCCGAACGAATCATGCCGAAGCAGCCTGTTCCGAATCAGGGCGTCCGGGCCGTCCGAGTCAGGGCGTCCGGGCCGTCCGAGTCAGACGGTCCAGCCCGGTTCCATGCCCACGATGTCCCCGGTGAGCGCCGCCACGTCCGCCTCCGTCTGGGCCCTCAGGGCGAGCCGCTCCACGCGCTCGGTGCGGTACTTGCCGTGTTCGGCGTCGGAGCGCCACATCGACAGCACCAGGAACTCGTGCCCGGGCGCCTCGCCGAACAGCCCGCGCACCATGCCGGGAGAGCCGGCCATGGCCGGGTTCCAGACCTTCTCCTGCATCAGCACGAAATGCTCGGCCCGCTCCTCGTGGACACGGCAGAGCGCCACCCGCAGCAGGTCGGCGTCCGTGAAGCGCGGTTCGAAGCCGGTCTTCACGTCGAAGCGGTAATCGAAGAGCCTGACCTGGGCATCCTTGAAGGTGCCCGACTGGGCCGACGCCAGCCGGTCGTGGGACCGCGCCATGAAGGAGTCATAGAAGGCACGGCTCTCCCAGAACGCGAAGATGTGCGCCACATCCGGCCGCCCCCGGCTCCAGCCACCCCCCTGCCCGCGAAACCCCGGCTCCCCCAGAAGCCCCGCCCACTTCCGCTGCCCCCGCTCGAAACCGCGGCGGTCCACCACGGTGCAGCGAATCCACTTGACCAGCACCGCGCCATGGTAAGGCCACGGAGCGTGGCCCCGGTCACTCTCGGCCGGACCGCTCCTCCGCGCGCGCACCCGCTCCCGTGGCAGGATGGACAAACAGTCGCAAGCGCCCGGCAGTTGGGGCGAACAGGCGGGTCGGTACGGGGAAGGGGACTCTGGTGGACGGGCTCAACAAGGGACTGAGCAAGATCGAGATCGCGATGAGGTGGGATCCCAGTCCGGCGGGGCAGCCGTCCACCGATCTGGACCTCGTCGCGGCGACGTATCCGGCGGACGACCCGCACGGCGACCCCGCCTATGTGGTGCACTTCGACAGCCGCTCCCCCGACGGCACCATCTACCTCAACCGGGACAGCAAGGACGGCCAGGGCTTCGGCTACGACGAGGTCATGACGCTGGAACTCGGCCGGCTCGCCGACCGGTACGCGCGCGTGGTGGTCGGTGTCGTCATCCAGCAGCGCCCGGCGGAGCGCACCTTCGTCAGCGTGATCAACCCCGGCCTGCGGATCCGCGAGGGGTACACGGTCCTCGCGGAGGACGACTTCGGCGGTGTCCTCGGCGCCACGGCGGCGACGGTCGCGGAGTTCGTCCGGGACGGCTCGGGTCCATGGGAGTACCGCCGCGGTCTGCACGGCTTCGAGGGCGACCCGTCCGACTTCGCCCGGACGATGGGCGCCGCACGCCGGCCCTGAGCTTCTCGCCGACCCTGAGCTTCTCCGGCGGCCGCACACGGTCCGCCGCGCCCGCGACCGGGATCCGCCGCCGACGCACGACAAGAGGGGCACCGCCCGAAGGCGGTGCCCCTCCGTCATCGGCTCAGGCGCTCGGCGTCAGCTGCAGCCGCTGGTCGAGCCGCAGCCCTCGCAGATGTAGCACGAACCCGCGCGCTGCATCTTCGTACCGCAGGAGAAGCACAGCGGGGCGTCGGCCTGGATGCCCAGCTGCATCTCCACCAGTTCGGCACTGGTGTGGGCCTGCTGCGGTGCGGGCTGGGGCGCCACTTCGTTCTTCGGAGCGGTGACGGCCTTCAGCTCCTGGGCGCGCGGCGCCGACTGGGCCAGACCCTCGACGTCGACCTCGTCCTCGTTCGGCTCGTACGAACCCGTCTCCAGGTGACGCTGGCGCTCATCGGCGGAGTGGATACCGAGCGCGGAGCGCGTCTCGAAGGGCAGGAAGTCCAGCGCCAGACGGCGGAAGATGTAGTCGACGATCGACTGCGCCATCCGCACGTCCGGGTCGTCCGTCATACCGGCCGGCTCGAAGCGCATGTTCGTGAACTTCGAGACGTACGTCTCCAGGGGGACGCCGTACTGGAGGCCGACGGAGACCGCGATGGAGAAGGCGTCCATCATGCCCGCGAGGGTCGAGCCCTGCTTGGACATCTTCAGGAAGACCTCGCCCAGACCGTCGTCCGGGTAGGAGTTGGCGGTCATGTAGCCCTCGGCGCCGCCGACAGTGAAGGACGTGGTGATGCCGGGACGTCCCTTCGGGAGGCGCTTGCGGACCGGGCGGTACTCGACCACCTTCTCGACCTTGGCCTCGACGGCCGCGGGCTCCTCAGCCTTCTCCTTCTCCTCCCACTTCTTGGCGGAGAGCGGCTGGCCGACCTTGCAGTTGTCGCGGTAGATCGCGAGCGCCTTGACGCCCAGCTTCCAGGCCTCGAAGTAGATCTCCTCGACCTCCTCGACGGTCGCCGACTCCGGCATGTTGACCGTCTTGGAGATGGCGCCGGAGATCCACGGCTGGATCGCGGCCATCATGCGGACGTGGCCCATCGCGGAGATGGCCCGCTCGCCCATGGCGCAGTCGAACACCTCGTAGTGCTCGGGCTTGAGGCTCGGGGCGTCGATCACATTGCCGTGGTCGGCGATGTGGGCGACGATCGCCTCGATCTGCTCTTCCAGGTAGCCCAGGCGACGCAGGGCCTGCGGGACGGTGCCGTTGACGATCTGCATCGAGCCGCCGCCGACCAGCTTCTTGAACTTGACCAGCGCGAGGTCGGGCTCGACACCGGTGGTGTCGCAGGACATCGCCAGGCCGATGGTGCCGGTCGGGGCGAGCACCGAAGCCTGGGAGTTACGGAAACCGTTCTTCTCGCCGAGGCGGACCACGTCCTGCCAGGCCTCGCTGGCCGCGGCCCACACCGGGGTGTCCAGGTCGTCCATGCGGACGGCCTTGTCGTTGGCGTCCGAGTGCTGCTTCATGACGCGCTTGTGGGCGTCGGCGTTGCGGGCGTAGCCGTCGTACGGGCCGACGACCGCGGCGAGTTCGGCGGAGCGCCGGTACGCCGTACCGGTCATCAGCGAGGTGATGGAGCCCGCGAGGGCGCGGCCGCCGTCGGAGTCGTAGGCGTGTCCGGTCGCCATCAGCAGGGCGCCGAGGTTGGCGTAGCCGATGCCGAGCTGGCGGAACGCGCGCGTGTTGTCGCCGATCTTCTGGGTCGGGAAGTCGGCGAAGCAGATCGAGATGTCCATCGCGGTGATGACCAGCTCGACGACCTTCTGGAAGCGCTCGGCCTCGAAGGACTGGTTGCCCTCGCCGTCGTCCTTCAGGAACTTCATCAGGTTCAGCGAGGCCAGGTTGCAGGACGTGTTGTCCAGGTGCATGTACTCGCTGCACGGGTTCGACGCGGTGATCCGGCCGGACTCGGGGCAGGTGTGCCAGTTGTTGATGGTGCCGTCGTACTGGATGCCGGGGTCGGCGCAGGCCCACGCGGCCTCGGCGATCTTGCGGAAGAGCGCCTTGGCGTCGACCTCCTCGATGACCTCACCGGTCATCCGGCCGCGCAGCCCGAACTGGCCGCCCTGCTCGACCGCTGTCATGAACTCGTCGTTCACACGGACCGAGTTGTTGGCGTTCTGGTACTGGACGGACGCGATGTCGTCGCCGCCCAGGTCCATGTCGAAGCCCGCGTCCCGCAGGATGCGGATCTTCTCCTCTTCCTTGACCTTGGTCTCGATGAAGTCCTCGATGTCCGGGTGGTCCACGTCGAGGACGACCATCTTGGCGGCACGGCGGGTGGCGCCACCGGACTTGATGGTTCCCGCGGAGGCGTCCGCGCCGCGCATGAAGGAGACCGGGCCGGAGGCGTTGCCACCGGAGGACAGGAGTTCCTTGGAGGAGCGGATCCGGGAGAGGTTCAGGCCGGCGCCGGAGCCGCCCTTGAAGATCATGCCCTCTTCCTTGTACCAGTCGAGGATCGACTCCATGGAGTCGTCGACGGCCAGGATGAAGCAGGCGGAGACCTGCTGGGGCTGCTTGGTACCGACGTTGAACCAGACAGGGCTGTTGAAGCTGAAGATCTGGTGCAGGAGGGCGTACGCCAGCTCGTGCTCGAAGATCTCGGCGTCCGCGGGCGAGGCGAAGTACTTGTGGTCCTCGCCGGCCTTCCGGTACGTCTTCACAATGCGGTCGATGAGCTGCTTCAGGCTCACCTCACGCTGCGGGGTGCCTACGGCACCGCGGAAGTACTTGCTGGTGACGATGTTGACCGCGTTCACCGACCAGAACTCGGGGAACTCGACGCCACGCTGCTCGAAGTTGACCGAGCCGTCGCGCCAGTTGGTCATGACGACGTCACGGCTCTCCCACGCCACCTCGTCATAGGGGTGGACCCCAGGGGTGGTGTGGATGCGCTCGATACGCAGGCCCTTGTTCGCCTTGGTGCCCTTGGCGCGGGAACTCCGTGCCGGACCGCTCGCCGTCTCTGTCATGCCGCCTCCCTGTACGGGCGAAAACGCCCTGAAGTGCCCCGTTGTTCCCGTGGCACGGTGTTTCTGTCTGGTGCTGCGGGCACCTACTCGCATCGCCCGCAACAGGTCTTCACGTCGCCGCCGCCCGGCCGGGCCCGGAGCTGCCTTCCGGGTCCGGCCCGCCGGTCAGTCGGCGGTGGCCGCGGGCTCGGGGACCTTCGCCGTCCCTCCGGGCCCGCGATCGTCTTCCTGGCCCCCCGCACCCGTGCCCTCGCGGTCGTCGTCGTCCGCGTCGGCGCGTCCCGTCTCTTCCCTCAGTTCCGCGATGGCCGCCTCGAAGTCCTCGAGCGAGTCGAACGCCCGGTAGACGGAGGCGAATCGCAGATAAGCGACCAGATCGAGCTCCTGCAACGGGCCGAGAATGGCCAGCCCCAGGTCATGCGTGGTCAGCTCGGCGCTTCCGGTGGCCCGCACCGCCTCCTCGACCCGCTGGCCGAGCTGGGCGAGCGCGTCCTCGGTGACGGGCCGTCCCTGGCACGCCTTGCGCACACCGGTGATGACCTTGGTGCGACTGAAGGGTTCGGTGACTCCGGACCGCTTGACCACCATGAGCGAGCACGTCTCCACGGTCGTGAAACGACGGGAGCAGTCCGGGCACTGGCGGCGCCTGCGGATCGACGTGCCGTCGTCGGTCGTACGACTGTCGACGACACGGCTGTCGGGGTGCCTGCAGAAGGGGCAGTGCATGAACTCCCAACCCTCCTCACAGCAGACTCAATGGCCTCGCCGGGCATCTTGCGCCCCACGAAGCAGTCCCAAGCATAGGCGATGACCATGGGCACCGAGACCCGGGGGACCACAACTTGTGGGCTACTGCTGCAATCCAACCACTAGATGTGGGGATTGGCTCATACATCCACGGCGTCCACGCGTGTCGCGCGCGTAGGCGCAGGTGAGACGGACAGGCCGACCCGCACCTGCCTCCGCCGCACACCACGACCCCGCTTCCGGCGCGCGAACGAACGCGCCACGCGCGCGTGGCCGCACCAGTTCACGCACGGCCGTATCGCTGCGGCGCATGCGGAGATACGGTGAGCGCCGCGAGGAGGGGGCGTGGGACTCCCGCACAGATGACCGCCGGTCCCAGGGCGGGGGGATACCGGATGACAGACTGGGCAACAGTCCACGAGGCGATCACCCCGGCGGTGAAGAGTACAGCAATGAGCCCTTTTGCCCGCCGGGAAACGCGGCAGCCAATACACGCGGACACCTGATCGCGTCAGTCGATTCGCGATTTTTCACTCGAACGTGTGTTTGGCGCAACCTTTCGAAACCAACTACCGTTGTCCAGCAGGGAGACCATCGAGAGGGGCCGACGTGACCACCACCGCAGACAGTGCCACCATCACTGCCCAGGACCGCTCCCAGGGCCGACTCGAGCCGGTGCACGCGATGAACGAAGTTACGAACCCGGAGGGGCACAAGCGCTCCTTGCCGGGACGACCTCCCGGCATCCGGGCCGACAGCTCGGGACTCACCGACCGCCAACGCCGCGTGATCGAGGTCATCAGGGACTCAGTGCAGCGGCGCGGCTACCCGCCGTCGATGCGGGAGATCGGTCAGGCCGTCGGCCTGTCCAGCACCTCCTCCGTCGCACACCAGCTGATGGCGCTGGAGCGCAAGGGCTTCCTGCGCCGCGACCCGCACCGTCCGCGCGCGTACGAGGTGCGCGGCTCGGACCAGGCCGCCTCCGTGCAGCCCACGGACACCGCGGGCAAGCCGGCCGCGTCGTACGTCCCGCTGGTCGGCCGCATTGCCGCCGGTGGCCCGATTCTCGCCGAGGAGTCCGTCGAGGACGTCTTCCCTCTCCCCCGCCAGCTCGTCGGCGACGGTGAGCTGTTCGTCCTGAAGGTCGTCGGCGACTCGATGATCGAGGCCGCGATCTGCGACGGCGACTGGGTGACGGTCCGCCGCCAGCCGGTCGCGGAGAACGGCGACATCGTGGCCGCGATGCTCGACGGAGAGGCCACCGTCAAGCGCTTCAAGCGCGAGGACGGCCATGTCTGGCTCCTGCCGCACAACGCGGCCTACGAGCCGATCCCCGGTGACGACGCGACCATCCTCGGCAAGGTGGTGGCCGTGCTGCGCCGCGTCTGACGCCACGCACCGCGTCAGGTGGGCCCATCGGCCCGCCCTCTGACCGGGCCCCGGGACCCCTGCGCCGGTTCCGGGGCCCTGTGCTGTCCGGGCCCGATGGCCGGCTCGAAGGTCAGCCGAGGCTGAGGTACGCGGCGGGGGTCGGCGTCTGGCTCCGCGGCCGCGGACCGACCCCCGAGACTCATCCGGCTTCCGTCTGCTGCGCCGCCGCGTCGATCGCCGCCAGCGACTTCCGCACCTGATTGCGGTCGGCCGTGAACCAGAAGTCGGGCATCGACGCCTTCAGATAGCCGCCGTACCGGGCCGTCGCGAGCCGCTGGTCCAGCACGGCGACCACACCGCGGTCGCCCGACGCCCGTACGAGACGGCCGGCGCCCTGGGCCATGAGGAGCGCGGCGTGGGTGGCGGCGACCGCCATGAAGCCGTTGCCGCCCGCGTCCTCCACGGCCTTCTGGCGGGCGCTCATCAGGGGGTCGTCGGGGCGCGGGAACGGGATCTTGTCCATCACGACCAGCTGGCAGCTGGGACCGGGCACGTCCACGCCCTGCCACAACGACAGCGTGCCGAACAGGCAGGTCTTCGGGTCCGCCGCGAAGTTCTTGATGAGCTCGCCGAGCGTCTCCTCGCCCTGGAGGAGGATCGGGAACTCAGGGATCCGGGAGCGCAGTTCCTCAGCGGCCAGCTGGGCCCCCCGCATGGAGGAGAACAGGCCTAGAGTTCGGCCGCCCGCCGCCTGGATGAGCTCCGTGAGCTCGTCGAGCATGTCCGCACGATCGCCGTCCCGCGCCGGGCGTGCCAGGTGCTTGGCGACGTACAGGATGCCCTGCTTGCGGTAGTCGAAGGGCGAGCCGACGTCGATGCCCTTCCACTGGGGGAGGTCGTCGCCCTCGGTGCCCTCGGGGGCGAGGCCGAGGGAGGCACCGACGCCGTTGAAGTCGCCGCCCAGCTTCAGCGTCGCGGACGTCAGCACCACCGAGCGGTCCGCGAAGAGCTTCTCCCGCAGGAGGCCCGACACGGACATGGGGGCGACGCGCAGGGAGGCGCCGAAGCGGTCGTGGCGCTCGTACCAGACCACGTCCCATTCGGAGCCGTTCGTGATCCGCTCCGCCACGTCGTGCACGTTCTCCACGGACGCCAGTGCCTGTTTGCGGATCGCGTCCTCGTCCTGGACGGACTTGTCGCGGGTCGCGCCGATCGCGGAGATGACGGTGCGGCACGCGTCACGCAATGCCATGAGCGCGTAGCCGAGATCCTCGGGGATCTCCTCGAGCCGGCCCGGCAGGGCCAGCTCCATCAGCCGCTCGAACCCCTCGGAGGCGGTCTGGAGCTGGTCCGCCGCCTTCTCGTTGACGAGCTTCGCGGCGCGGCGCACCGCGCGGTTGACCTGGCCGGGGGTCAGCTCGCCCGTGGCGACTCCGGTGACCCGTGAGACCAGCTCATGGGCCTCGTCGACGATCAGCACCTCGTGCTGCGGGAGAACCGGGGCGCCCTCGATGGCGTCGATGGCGAGCAGCGCGTGGTTGGTGACGACGACGTCGGAGAGTTTGGCCCGCTCGCGGGCCATCTCGGCGAAGCACTCCGCTCCGTACGCGCACTTCGAGGCACCCAGGCATTCCCTGGACGACACCGACACCTGAGCCCAGGCCCGGTCCGAGATACCGGGCGTGAGGTTGTCACGGTCCCCGGTCTCGGTCTCGTCGGCCCAGTCGCGCACCCGCAGCAGGTCCTGACCCAGTTTGCTGGTGGGCGCGGCCGCCTCGAACTGGTCGAAGAGGCCTTCTTCCTCGTCCTGCGGGACACCCTCGTGCAGACGGTGCAGGCACAGGTAGTTCGACCGGCCCTTGAGCATCGCGAACTCCGGGCGGCGGCGCAGCAGGGGGTGCAGCGACTCGACCGTCCTCGGCAGGTCGCGCTCCACCAGCTGGCGCTGCAGGGCCAGGGTGGCCGTCGCGACGACCACACGCTCCCCGTGCGCGAGCGCGGGCACCAGGTAGCCCAGCGACTTGCCGGTGCCGGTGCCGGCCTGGACCAGCAGGTGGGAGCCGCCGTCGATCGCTTCCGCGACGGATTCGGCCATGGTCACCTGACCGGGGCGCTCCGTACCGCCGACGGCAGTGACGGCAGCATGCAGGAGTTCGGGGAGTGAGGGCTTCGTCATAGCGCGACCACCCTACGACCCGGCACTGACAATCGGGTGATCAAGGCGGGGGCGGGGGACGGGATCAAGACCTTGGGCTCCTCGGCGGGGTGGGTGCTCGTGGGAACTACAGCGTCACGCGCCGCGTTCAATGAGTGATGGCGCGGTGACACAGTGCTACAGCGAATGCCGGAGAGACCGGTCTCGGACCATGAGGGCGGCCCGCTTCTCGGGCAGGTCGACCTCGGCGGAGAACCGGAAGCCGGCGGTCAGAAATGCGGCGATCGAGGGGGTGTTGCGAATGTCGGGTTCCGCGACGACGCGTGCGCAGGAGGACCGGTGCGAGAGAGCGAGATCGGACACGGCTCTCAACAGCAGACCGCCCAGGCCGCGCCCCCGGTCGGCGACAGCACCGACGAGGAGATGGATTCCCGTGTCATGAGGCCGGGCGGGATAGTGGCGGGCCAGCGGGTCGAGGTCCGCCCGGTAGATCTCCCAGTAACTCATCGGCGTCCCGTCCAGCACGCCGATACAGGGGACGCTGCGTCCGTCGCCGGCGAGCTGTGTCCGAAGGTGCTTCTCGGTCACCTCCTGTGGTCCGGACAGCTCCCAGAACGCCGCGCCAGGGTCGTTCATCCATCGGCTGATGAGCGGAAGGTCACGGCCGACGCGCACGGGGACGAGGTGGAAGACGCCGGCGGAGGTCTCGGCCCGGCCCCAGTCGGCGACGCGGTCGAGGAGGTCCGCCGTGAGGGGAACAGCGGTACCGGGGTCGGTGGTGGGGTCGGTGAAGGGCACCGGACGCTCCTCTCGGTAAAGGAGGTGGGGCATGTCCACAGGGGTGAAGGAGGTCGGTCGTGGTCAGGGACGGTCAGGGTGATCAGGAGTGCAGGGGGTTGGCGATGGTGACGTAGACGGACTGGGTGTCGACCGGGCCGACGAGTTCGTCGAGGCCGTGCAGCCGGGTCAGCAGGTTGGCCTTGCAGCGCAGCACCGGTGAGTCGAGCAGGCGGGCGGGCAGCGACGTGCGCAGCCGGGCCGGACCGGAGGCGACGTTTCCGAGGAAGCAGCGGAAGGCGGCGAGCAGCAGCCGCTCGTCGGCAAGTCCCTGGGAGCCGAACGCGCCGATGAGGCCGAGCACGTTGTTGACGGCGAGGTAGTACGCGAAGCGCTCGTCGACGACCTCGTCACGGACGAACGTGTCGCTCTGTTCTCCGATGCCGGGCAGCCGGTCCTCGAGCTCCGTGCGCCGGGACTCGCGGAAGTAGTAGCCCTGGTTGTCACGGTAGCGGCCGCCCGTGGGCCAGCCTTCGGCATTCAGCACAATCAGGGTGTTCTGCTGGTGCGCTTCCAGGGCGATGCCGGCCTCGGCGTCCAGCCACAGTACGGGGCGCACGACGTGCTGGAGGTAGCGCAGGAACCACTCGGCGGCTACGGCTCCGTGCGGCCGGCCGGTCCGGCGGGCGAGACGTGTGACGACCTCGGCCAGCCTGGACCGAAACACTGGGCGATGGGTCTCCGGGCGGTCCGGAACGGCCTCGGGCCGGGCAGGCCGGCTCGGGCGCGGCGAGACGAGTCCGGCCACGCAGGACACGTCGTCGGAGGAGGTGAACGGGTTGTGGCGGATCACCACGTCCAGTCCGGGCAAGGGAGCACCGTCGGGATCGTCTACAGCCAGCCAGGCCGGGTCACGCACGATGTCGAAGCCCGGGTGCACAGCACTCCACCGCTGGGCGAGTCCGCCGCGGAGCAGGCGGTGGACCTCGACGCCCCGGTGTAGTTCCTTACGGAGGTTCTCGCGGCGGGAGTTGGTGATGCAGAGGCCGAGCGACAGTTTGAGCATCGCGGGGGCATTGGTCCGGTAGACGGTGCGTACGGAGGAGGTGGGATGCCAGGGAGTGCCGTGAGTGCCGAGGTCACGGAGCAGCCCCGAGTCCAGCAGGGCGGCCGTCTCCGGACGGTGCCGGACCTCGCACGCCTGCCAGGGGTGCAGGGGCAGCAGGGCGTACCCGTCCGGCAGTGGCAGGGCGGTGCCGGCCAGTCGTGGGGTGAGCCGGGCGGCGGGGACGGGGCGGCCGCGTTCGGTCCAGGCGGAGTCGGTGGCGAGGACGGAAGGAGCGACAGCCAGCCAGTGCAGGGAGAAGGAGCCGCGCGACTCGGGTGAGTAGTGCCGGGCTTCGGTCTCGGAGAGGCCCTCGCGGCTCTTCGGGGACGGATGCAAGGGGTGTCCGAGGACGAGCGCCTGCTCTGCCGCGAGGAAGAGGTCAGGGCCGTCGGCCGGACGTTCCCGGCGGTCGCTGACGAAGGCGGCGACACGGCGGAGGGAGTCGGCGACGCCCGCGACCAGTGGGACGCCGCCGAGGCCGTCGCAGGCAGCGACACCGACGGTGGAGTTGTGGGCGCCGGTGAGCCCGGGGCCCGGGGCGGGGCTGACGCAGGGGCCCGTGTCGGTGTCGGTATCGGTGTCCGCGCTTTCGGCGAACGTCTCTCTGGTGAGCAGGGCAGCGACCGTGACGGCGTCGGCCGGCGGGGCGTTGTCGGGGGCGTCGGCCAGTTGCGGCAGGCCGAAGCGGTGCCAGCCCGTCGGGGACCAGTAGCGGACCGGGGCGATAAGGGCGGTGCCGCTGGCGGGAAGGGGGATGCGAAGGATTCCGTCGGCGGGGGCGGGCTGGTCGTTCTCGCGCACCCAGCAGCGCAGCAGGTTCTCCACGGCGGCCGCCTGGGCGGCGATGTGCGGGTCGGGGTGGTCCAGAAGTTCGGTGACAGGTCCGGGGTTCAGCTCCCCGGCGGGCAGCGCGCCGGGCCGCTGGCCAGGAACCGCCGACTCCAGGCACGGACCCGGCAGTCGGGCGTCTACATAACCCGTTCCCCGCGTCGCGGCGTGTCCATTGGGCTCGGGAAGGGCGTTCAACACGGTTACCTCGTGGGGTGGTTCAGGGACGCGCGGTCGGGGCGTACGAGCCGAGAAGTTCACTCTGCTTACTGGTTGGAGTCCGAGGGCTCACGGCGTATACGGCGCCGCTGCCGCGTCCGCCTGGCGCCGGGCGGCCGCTCGCACGGCGTCGGCCAGGCGGTCCAGCACGGCGGTCGCCTGTTCGTCGGTGATCGTCAGCGGCGGCAGCAGACGTACGACGCTCGTGTGACGGCCGCCGAGTCCGACGATGAGGCCGCGCCGCAGGCACTCCCGCTGGACCACGGCGGCGAGTTCGGGGGCGGCGGGAAGGGGCCGGCGCGCTCGGTCCGGGATCACCGGTGCCGCCGGAACGGCGGATGCCTCCACCGCGCGGTCCCGGCAGCGTCCCCCAGTCCCATCGGCGCCCGAGTCACCACGTACCGCTTCCCGGGGAATCCGCCCGACTCCCGCGACTTCCCCGTTCTCCCGGGCCTCCCCGTCGGGATCCACGAACTCCACCCCGATCATCAGGCCCCTCCCCCGCACTTCCCCTACGCAGGTGAACTCCCCTGCCAGCGAGCGAAGTTGGCTCAGCATGCGCGCGCCGAGAGCCGCCGCACGCTCGGCGAGGCTGTGCTCCCGGACATGGGCGAGGGTTGCCGTGCCGGCGGCCATGGCGAGCTGGTTGCCGCGGAAGGTGCCGGTGGGGGCGCCGGATTCGCCGGTGTCGAGGTCGTCGCGGTGGACGACGACGGCCAGGGGCAGACTGCCCCCGATGGCCTTGGAGAGGACCATCACGTCGGGGGTCACTCCGCTGTGTTGCACGGCCCAGAAGGCGCCGGTGCGCCCGACGCCCGTCTGGATCTCGTCGGCGATCAGCGGAACGGACCGGTCGGCCGTGAGCTGCCGCATGCGCCGCAGCCACACGTCCGGTGCGGGAATCACCCCGCCCTCGCCCTGGACGGGCTCGACGATCATCCCGGCGGGAAGTGGCACGCCCGACGTGGGATCGCCGAGGACGGACTCGGTCCAGCGGGCGGCGAGGTCGGCCCCGGCCTCACCACCGACTCCGAACGGGCAGCGGTAGTCCTGCGGGTAGGGCAGGCGGGTGATCCGTACGTCGTGGGCGACGGTGGACGCGGCGGGCGGCCCGGCTGCCCTACCGTGGCAGGCGCCGGTGAACGCGATGAGGCCGGTCCGCCCGGTCGCCGCGCGGACGAGTTCACCGGCGGTCTCCACGGCGTCGCCGCCGGCCGGGCCGCAGAAGCGCACCCTGGCCCGGTCTGCGAGGCCTGGCGGCAGGGTGTGGAACAACTCGGTGATGAAGGCGTCCTTGACGGGGGTGGCCAGGTCGAGGACGTTCAGGGGCGCCCCGGAGTCGAGGACCTTGCGGATGGCCTCCAGGACGACGGGGTGGTTGTGCCCGAGCGCGAGCGCGCCGGCGCCCGAGAGGCAGTCCAGGTATCGGCGACCGTCAGCGCCCTCGATGGTCATCCCTCGCGCCCGCACCGGGACGATCGGCAGGGCCCGGGCATAGGTCCGGGCCGCGGGCTCGCGCGCGGCCTGGCGGCGCAAGATGCCCTCCTGTGCGGCGCGCGTTCCTGGTGCCGTGCCGTCGTCGACCGCACCACCCGGGAGGGTTCTCACCGGCGTACGCCCCACAGCGGCCTCCTCTGACGCACATCCCCCACGGGTGGATTCCGCCACGACTTCCCTGACCTCCCACTGGGCACGGGCACAGAGGACCGCACGCAGACAGCAGACCCCCCACCGCTACCAACCCCCGACCGCTCACCTGGTTACGGGTTGCTTCAAGATCCTTTCCGTGACGGAACTGTTGCGGTTCCGTCGGACCGCCCCCACAGCCACCGCATAGTGTGTGGTGCCGTTCCCGGGCGCCGGGAGGCCGGCCCGAACTCCCCGCGAGTTCGACGGACACCGCACCCGAGGCGCCGGTTCGTCCCAGTTCGCCACATCAGGGGGAGTCAGATCATGCGATCCATACGGCCGTCGTCCACCACCAGCCGAGGGGGGTGGACGCGCCGCAGGAACTCCCCCGTGCTGGCCGCCGCCGTCCTCGCCTCGGCGCTCGCGCTGACCGCCACCGCCTGCGAGTCGGGCGACGCCGCGGCGGGCGGTGAGGCCTCCGCAACCGCCTCCGCCTCCGACGACGGCAAGCTCAAGATCCCGGACGACATCAGGGACCGGCTCCGCGAGCACGGGATCGACGTCGACAAGTGGAAGAACGGCGCCTGGAAGAACTGGGACCGGGACGACTGGCTGCGCGAGGCCAACGAGTACGTCAACCCGATCATCGAAGGCCTCTGGAACCCGGACCGCATGCGGGAGGCCGAGGAGCCCGACCAGGGCGTGGACGACAGCGACCTCTCCGGTGACCAGGGCGTCACCGACCCCACGCCCGAGCCCGTCGAGGCGCAGGCCGTGCCGCCGTCCTACCACGCCAACGCCCCCACGGCCGGGAAGGTGTTCTTCGACTCCCCCAAGGGCTCGGCCGTCTGCTCGGCGACGGTGGTGAAGGACCCCGCCCACCCGGGCAAGTCCAACCTGGTGTGGACGGCGGGCCACTGCGTGCACGCGGGCAAGAAGGGCGGCTGGTACCGCAACATCGCGTTCGTACCGTCGTACAACGACGACGGCAAGCCGGTCGCGGAACTGGAGAACGCCACCCGGGAGGATGTGGCACCCTACGGCGTCTGGTGGGGCGACTGGGCGCAGACCTCGGACCAGTGGATCGAGCAGGGCGGTTCGACGGGCGGTGACGGCGCTCCGTACGACTTCGCGGTCATCCATGTGACGCCGGAGAAGGGCAGCGGCGGCAAGTCGCTGGAGGAGATGGTCGGTTCGGCGCTGCCGGTCGACTTCAAGGCTCCCGCCGTGCCGAAGACGAAGAGCGTCACGGCGATCGGCTACCCGGCCGCGCCGCCGTTCGACGGGCAGAAGCTGTACCGGTGCCAGGACCGTCCCGGTCGGCTGTCGGTCACGGCGTCGGATCCGACGATGTACCGCATCGGCTGCACCATGACCGGCGGTTCGTCGGGCGGCGGCTGGATCGGGACAGGATCGGACGGCAAGCCGGCGCTGGTGTCCAACACCTCGATCGGCCCGGTGACGTCGGGCTGGCTGGCCGGACCGCGCCTGGGCGACGCGGCCAAGGGCGTGTACGACTCGGTGAGCAAGAAGTTCGCGGGCCGCTGACGGCAGGCTGATCAGCGCGGTGGTGGCGCCGGGGACTCACGGAAACCTTCACCGGCCCACCGCCGTTCGCCCCCAACTCCACGGGCATAGTGGGGAGTCACGCATCGGAGGCCACACGGCGGCCTCTGCGTGACAAGCACATGACATTCAAGCGCGGCAGCATCTTTCTGCGCGCACCAACGGGGGTCATCGCACCATGCGTTCCACACGTACGCCTGCGGCACCGAGCCGCGGGCGGCGCACCGTCCTCGCCGCCACCGGGCTCGTCGCCGCCCTGGCACTGACGGCCACCGCCTGTGACGGTTCGGCGGACTCGGCGAGCGACAAGCCAGACGCCACCACCTCGCAGGCCGCGGACGGCGGCGGCAAGGTCCGCATCCCGGCCGAACTCGCCGGCAGGCTCGAGGAGCACGGGATCGACGCCGGCCGGTGGAAGGACGGGGGCTGGAAGGACTGGGACAGGGACAAGTGGCTCAGTGACGCCAAGGACTTCGTCAACCCGGTGATCGAGGGCCTCTGGAAGCCGGACCGGATGCAGTCCGCGAAGGAGGCCGACAAGACGGTCACCACGAAGGACGCGTCGGCCGGTCAGGGCGCCAGCGACCCGGATCCGGCGCCGGTCCGGGCACAGGCGGAGAAGACGCCGTACCACCGGAACGCGGCGCCGGTCGGCAAGGTCTTCTTCGACTCCCCCGACGGCCCGGCAGTCTGCTCCGGCACGGTCGTCAAGGACGTCAACCACCCGGGCAAGTCCAACCTGGTGTGGACGGCGGGCCACTGCGTGCACGCCGGAGGCGACGGCGGCTGGTACCGCAACATCACCTTCGTCCCCGCCTACAACGACTACGGCAAGTCGGAGTCGGAGCTGACCAACGCGAACCCGGCCGAGATCGCCCCCTACGGCAACTGGTGGGCGGACTGGGCCTCGTCCTCGAACCAGTGGATCAAGGGCGGCTCGGAGACCGGCGGCGAGGGAGCCGCGTACGACTACGCCGTGCTGCATGTGAAGCCCGAGCGGGGCGGCAAGTCCCTGGAGGAGACGGTCGGCGCCGCGCTGGATGTGGACTTCTCCGCGCCCTCCGCGGCCGAGGCGCGCAAGATGGGCGCCTGGGGATACCCGGCCGCGCCGCCCTACAACGGCCTGAAGATGTTCAAGTGCGTCGACGTCCCCGGCCGGTTCTCACTCAGCCCGACCCTGCCGACGATGTACCGCATCGGCTGCACCATGACCGGCGGTTCGTCCGGCGGCGGCTGGTTCCGGGTGCGGGACGGCAAGTCCGTGCTGGTGTCCAACACCTCGATCGGCCCGGCCGACAACACCTGGCTGGCGGGCCCGCGGCTGGGTCGCGACGCCGAGGCGCTCTACCAGAACATGAGCAAGACGTACGGCGGTCGCTGACCGCACCACGCCGAAGGCCCGCTCCCCGCGGACGGGGAGCGGGCCTTCGGCGTGCTCGAGCGCTTGCGCTTACGTCAGAGCGCCGGCGCCGGGGCGTACGGAGCGAGTTCCGCCGCCAGTTCCTCGTGCACCCGCACCTTGAGCAGGGTGCCCTCCGGGGTGTGCTCCTCGGAGATCACCTCGCCCTCGTCGTGGGCGCGGGCGACCAGCTTGCCGTGCGTGTACGGCACGAGCGCCTCGACCTCGACCGAGGGGCGCGGCAGCTCGTTGTCGATGAGCGCGAGCAGCGTGTCGATGCCCTGGCCGGTGCGGGCCGATACGGCGATGGACCGCTTCTCGACACGCAGCAGCCGCTGCAGCGTGAGCGGGTCGGCCGCGTCGGCCTTGTTGATCACGACGATCTCGGGTACGTCGGTGGCGCCGACGTCCCTGATCACCTCGCGCACGGCGGCCAGCTGCTCCTCCGGGAACGGGTGCGAACCGTCCACCACGTGCAGGATCATGTCGGACTCGCCGACCTCCTCCATCGTGGAGCGGAACGCCTCGACCAGGTGGTGCGGCAGATGGCGCACGAAGCCGACGGTGTCGGCCAGCGTGTACAGCCGCCCGCTCGGGGTCTCGGCCCGGCGCACGGTCGGGTCGAGGGTCGCGAACAGGGCGTTCTCGACCAGCACGCCCGCGCCCGTGAGGCGGTTGAGCAGCGAGGACTTGCCGGCGTTGGTGTAGCCCGCGATGGCGACCGAGGGCACCTTGTTGCGCTTGCGCTCCTGGCGCTTGATCTCGCGGCCGGTCTTCATCTCCGCGATCTCCCGGCGCATCTTCGCCATCTTCTCGCGGATCCGCCGCCGGTCCGTCTCGATCTTGGTCTCACCGGGACCACGGGTGGCGAGGCCGCCGCCCTTGCCGCCGCCCATCTGACGGGACAGCGACTGACCCCAGCCGCGCAGCCTCGGCAGCATGTACTGCATCTGCGCGAGCGCGACCTGTGCCTTGCCCTCTCGGGACTTGGCGTGCTGGGCGAAGATGTCCAGGATCAGGGCCGTACGGTCGATGACCTTGACCTTGACGACGTCCTCGAGGTGGATGAGCTGGCCCGGGCTGAGCTCACCGTCGCAGATGACGGTGTCCGCTCCGGACTCCAGGACGATGTCCCGCAGTTCCTGGGCCTTGCCGGAGCCGATGTACGTGGCCGCGTCGGGCTTGTCGCGGCGCTGGGTGACACCGTCGAGCACGAGCGCGCCCGCCGTCTCCGCGAGGGCGGCGAGCTCCGCGAGGGAGTTGTCCGCGTCCTCGATGGTTCCCGAGGTCCAGACGCCGACGAGGACGACCCGCTCCAGGCGGAGCTGGCGGTACTCGACCTCGGTGACGTCCTCGAGCTCGGTGGAGAGGCCCACCACACGGCGCAGGGCCGCGCGGTCGGAACGGTCGAACTGTTCGCCGTCCCGCTCTCCGTCGATCTCGTGGCTCCAGGCGACGTCCTCTTCCATCAGGGCATCGGCCCGAAGACCCTCGGGGTGGCTCTGCGTGAAGCGCTTGGTGTCCTGGGAGGGGGAAGAAGAGGAGGTCATTGGATCCTTACGTAGCTGGGAAGCCGGTCAATGTTCAGAACGCACGAGCACTCCGGGAGATTCCCGGCGCTCCCGTGCCGCGCCGACCTGTCGATAGTCGCACGGCACGGGGCGTCTCGTCACCGTGTTATCGGGCGGCTCCCGGGGCGGGTGCGGCCTGCTTCGCGGGGGCGGCCTGCTTAGCGGGGGCGGCCTGCTTGGCAGGTGCCTGAGGCTTCCAGTCCGAGTGGCCCGGCATCGGCGGGGTCTTCTCGCCGTACAGCCAGTCCTTGAAGAAGCCGTTCAGGTCGCGCCCGGAGATCTCGGCGGCGAGCCGGACGTAGTCCTGCGTCGAGGCCGTGCCGTCCTGGTGACGGCCGACCCAGGCGCGCTGCAGGCGGTCGAAGGCCGGGCTGCCGATCTCCTGGCGCAAGGCGTAGAGGACGAGCGCCGCGCCCTCGTACACGTTGTGCCGGAAGATACCGGTCTTGCGGCCGGGCTCGGGGGCCTTCGGCGCGGCCGGCGGGCCGCCGACCGTCCGCCAGCCGTCGGAGGAGGCGTAGGCGGCCTTCATCCGGTCCCGCATCGGCTTGCCGCCCCGCGCCTCGGCGTACAAGGCCTCGTACCAGGTGGCGTATCCCTCGTTGAGCCACAGGTCCGACCAGGTGCGGGGGCTCACGCTGTCGCCGAACCACTGGTGGGCCAGCTCATGGACCATGATCGACTCGACGTACCAGTCCGGGTAGGCGGACTGGGTGAAGAGCTCACGCTCGAAGAGGGAGAGCGTCTGGGTCTCGAGTTCGAAGCCGGTGGAGGCGTCCGCCACGAGCATGCCGTACGTCTCGAAGGGGTAGCGGCCGAGCTTCCTCTCCATCCAGGCCATCTGGGCGGGGGTCTTCCTGAGCCAGGGTTCGAGCACCTTGCGGTCCCGGGTCGGTACGACGTCCCGCAGGGGCAGCCCGTGCGGGCCGGTGCGGTGCAGCACGGTGGAGCGGCCGATGGAGACCTGGGCGAGCTCGGTGGCCATGGGGTGATGGGTGCGGTAGGTCCACGTGGTCGAACCGTTGTTCTTGGCCACACCGGCGGGCAGGCCGTTGGCGACGGCGGTGAGGCCCTTGGGCGCGGTGACCCGGATGGTGAACATCGCCTTGTCGGAGGGGTGGTCGTTGCAGGGGAACACCCGGTGCGCGGCATCGGCCTGGTTGGCCATGGCGAGGCCGTCCGTGGTGCGCACCCAGCCGCTCTCGAGGCCCTTGGCGGACACGGGGTCGCTGGTGTGCCGCACGGTGATCCGCATCCAGTCGCCGTCCGGCACGGCTTCCTGGGGCGTGATCACCAGGTCCTCGCCGGCGGTGCTGAACCCGGCGGGCTCGCCGTCGACCTCGACCGAGTCGACCGTGCCGTGGGAGAAGTCGAGATTGACGCGGTCCAGGTCGGCGGTCGTCCGGGCCTTGATCGTGGTGACGGCCCGCAGCGGCCGGCTGTTGCTGCCGGGATAGGTGAAGGAGAGGTCGTACGACGCGACGTCGTAGCCGGGGTTGCCCAGGTACGGGAAGAGGCGGTCGCCGACGCCGAGGGGGACGACGGGGGCACTCGCGGCGACGAGGCAGACGGAGACGGCCGAGGCGAGCAGCGCCGCCGCCGTTCTCCGACGGCGCGAACGGGGGGCCTGGGTCTGGGGGGTGAGGAGCATGCCCCACGGCTATCAGCGCAGGCGAGCGCGGTGGGGACGGCGCGCGTCCGGCCCGCCCGGGGCTCACCCGCCCGGCCGTCCGTCCGTACCTGCTCAGCCGCCCTGAGGCTGCGGCTGCGCCCGGCTGACGTCGTACACCCCGGCCACGTCGCGCATCGCGCGCATGAGGGCGGGCAGGCGGGCCGCGTCCGGGAGTTCCACTGTGTACGTGTGCCGCACCTGCTGCTGGGTCGGGGGCTCGACGGTCGCGGAGACGATCTCGGCGCCTTCGAGGGCCATGGCCTCGGTGAGGTCCGCGAGGAGATGGGGCCGGACGAACGATTCGGCGGTGAGCGTGACCCGGCACTCGGTGGTGTCGCCCCAGCGCACGCCGACCTCCCCACGCCCCGCGTCCTTCATACGGGCCACGGCGGCGCATTCGACGCGGTGCACGGTGACCGCTCCGCCGCGTACGGAGAAGCCGGTGATCCCGTCGGGCGGTACGGGCGTACAGCAGCCGGCGAGCCGGACGGCCGCGTCGGGCAGGTCGGAGAGGACGTGGCCGGTGGCGGGGCGGACGGACGTCTGCTCGGTGGGCGCACCGTCCGGGCCGGAGGTGTCGCCGCCGGAGGGCCGGGGAGCCGCCGCGCGTTCCTCGGCCCGGCGGTCCTCCCGGGTCTCGGTCCGCTGGGCCTCGGCCTGTGCCGGGTGCGCGGTCAGCCACCGCTGGATGGCGATCCGGGCCGCGGGTGTGTGGGCGTGCTCCAGCCACTCCCGGGACGGCTCGGACGCCGGGTCCTGGCCCATGAGGAGCTGGACCGTGTCGCCGTCCTTGAGGACGGTGCTCAGCGTCGCCAGTCGGCCGTTGACCCGGGCGCCGATGCACGCGTGCGCGTCCTCGCCGTACTGCGCGTACGCGGCGTCCACACAGGTCGCCCCGTCGGGCAGGCCGATCGTGCCGCCGTCGGGCCGGAACACGGTGATCTCGCGGTCCTGGGCGAGGTCCTCGCGCAGCGTCGACCAGAAATGGTCCGGGTCGGGTGCCGCCTCCTGCCAGTCGAGGAGCCGGGAGAGCCAGCCGGGGCGGGTGGGGTCGATGCGCTCGCCGTCGGCCGGGTCGTCGGGGGCCGGTGCGTAGGGGTTGCCGAGCGCGACCACTCCGGCCTCGGCGACCTTGTGCATCTGGTGCGTACGGATGAGGACTTCGACGACTTGGCCGTTCTCCTGGGCGACGGCCGTGTGCAAGGACTGGTACAGGTTGAACTTCGGTACGGCGATGAAGTCCTTGAACTCCGAGACCACCGGCGTCATACAGGTGTGGAGTTCGCCCAGGACGCCGTAGCAGTCGGCGTCCTCGTTCACCAGTACCAGGACCCGGCCGAAATCGGAGCCGCGGAGCCGGCCGCGTTTGCGGGAGACCCGGTGCACGGAGACGAAGTGACGGGGCCGGATGAGGACTTCGGCCGGGATGTCCGCCTCGCGCAGCACGGTCCGCACCTCGTCGGCGACCTCCGCGAGCGGGTCGTCCGCGCGGGCGGCGTTGCGGACGATCAGCTCCCTGGTCTGCGCGTACTCCTCGGGGTGGAGGATCGCGAAGACCAGGTCCTCCAGTTCGGTCTTGAGCGCCTGGACGCCGAGCCGTTCGGCGAGCGGGATGAGCACGTCACGTGTCACCTTGGCGATGCGCTCCTGTTTCTCGGGGCGCATGACGCCGAGGGTGCGCATGTTGTGCAGCCGGTCGGCGAGTTTGATCGACATGACGCGGACGTCGTTGCCGGTGGCGACGAGCATCTTGCGGAAGGTCTCGGACTCGGCGGCGGCGCCGTAGTCGACCTTCTCCAGTTTGGTGACGCCGTCGACGAGATAGCGGACCTCCTCGCCGAACTGGTCTCGGACCTGGTCGAGCGTCACGTCCGTGTCTTCGACGGTGTCGTGGAGCAGGGACGCGGTCAACGTCGTCGTCTCGGCGCCGAGTTCGGCGAGGATCAGGGTCACCGCGAGCGGGTGTGTGATGTACGGCTCGCCGCTCTTGCGCATCTGCCCGCGATGCGAGGACTCGGCCAGGACGTAGGCGTGGCGCAGGGGTTCGAGGTCGGCGTCGGGGTGGTGCGCCCGGTGGGCCTCCACGACGTGGCTGATGGCGTCGGGCAGCCGGTCGCGCGCGGCGGAGCCGAGGAGCGCGGCTCTGCCCAGACGGCGCAGGTCGATCCGGGGACGGGCCTTTCTGCGCGGGGCCGTCGGCGTCACCGTGGACGCCACCGCGCCCGGCATCGGGCCTGGGGTCACGGAATTCGTGGCCTCCGCACTCATGGGCACCTCCGGCTGCGTGGACCGGCGGACGGGTGCCCCTGGGCGGACACGGCTCACGGGGCGGCTTCGGTCCCCCGTCCGGGCCGGTGCTTGATGCTACCGAGCCCACCATGCCCGGCTGACCGCCTCTCGCCGAGCGTGAAACTGATCACCCATTCGAGGGATGAATGTGAGGTTTGTGCCCCGTTACGTCGCGACCGCGACGGCTACTTTCCGCCAAGTGGCCGATTTCCACGGCGGTTTCGAGTCGAGTGGCCGAGGGCGAGCGGCTGTTTCGGGCCGATCGCCCCCTGCTCACGCGCCGGTGGCGGTTTCCAGCCAGACCGAGTCGATCTCGCCCTCGGCCACGATCACGGCGGGGCCGGTCATCTCGATCTCGCCGTCGGGCCGCTCGGTGATCACCAGAGTGCCGCCGGGGACGTCCACGGTGTACGTCGCCGGGGTGCCGGTGGCCGCCGGGTCGGCGCCGTCGCGCCGGGCGGTGGCCACGGCGACCGCGCACGCGCCCGTCCCGCAGGAACGGGTCTCGCCGGAACCCCGCTCGTGCACGCGCATCGCGACGTGCCCAGGGCCTCGGTCGATCACGAACTCGACATTCACACCGTCCGGGTAGGCGGCGGCCGGGCTGAAGGGCGGCGGGGAGAGCAGATCGCCCGCGTGGGACAGATCGTCCACGAAGGCGACCGCGTGCGGGTTGCCCATGTTGACGTTCCGCGCGGGCCAGCTGCGCTCCCCGACGCTCACCGTGACGTCGCCCTCGGGGAGCAGCGCCCTGCCCATGCCCACGGTGACGTCACCGTCCTTGGCGATGTGCACGGCCTTCACGCCCCCGCGCGTGGCGACGGCGATGTCTCCTTCGGTCACATGTCCGGCGCGCTGGAGGTAGCGCGCGAAGACCCGCACGCCGTTGCCGCACATCTCCGCGATCGAGCCGTCGCCGTTGCGGTAGTCCATGAACCACTCCGCCTCGGCCGCCAGGTGCCGGGCCTCGGGGTGCGCGGCGGAGCGCACCACGTGCAGCAGTCCGTCACCGCCGATGCCCGCGCGGCGGTCGCACAGGGCGGCGACGGTGGCCGGGGGCAGGTCGATGGTGTTCTCGGGGTCCGGGACGATCACGAAGTCGTTCTCGGTGCCTTGGCCCTTGAGGAAGGCGATCCGCGTGCGCGTGCTCATTCCTCGATCGTACGGGGCGCTCCGCGGGGAGAGCCGGATCGGGGAGGTGCGGTCCCAGTGCGGTCCGTCGCGGGCTGCGGGTGCGTCGTGGCCTGTCGCGCAGTTCCCCGCGCCCCTTTGGGGCGCGTGCCCTAGCGGAGCCTTGCCACTCGCCAGACGGCGAGGATCACGACGACCGCCACTACCAGGGCGTACGCGAGGACGACGCGCCAGTCCGGTCTGCGGCCGGAGTCGCGGGGCGGGAGGCCCGGCCAGGTGTGGCCGACGCGGCGGGCGGCCATCATGCCCCAGCCGGCCGCGCACGAGCAGATCAGCAGGCCGAGCATGGCGATGACGGCTCCGCTGTCGCCGAAGTCGAAGGCGAGCGGGAACGCGAACATCAGGGAGCCGAGTGCGGCGAGGCCCACGATGGGCGCGAGCTGCCAGATGCGCATCCGGCGCTGCGGGCGCAGCTCGACCTCGACCTCCTCCGCGAACATCTCGTCGGGCTCGGGGCCGTCGTCCGTCACACCCTGCGTCTCGTCGTCGGGCCCGTCGGAGCTGAGACGGTCCGTCTCCTGCTCGGGTCCGTCCCGGCGCTCCGGTCCGTCCAGACGCCCCGGTTCATCCCGGTCGGCGGTGATGTGATCGGTGCTATGTGCGGTGTCGCGAGGGCCGGCCTCCATCGCCACGCGCCCTCCCAACTAGGACTCACTCGGTCGATCGAAGCTCGATGATGGCACGCCGCCGGAGGCCCGGATGACGGCCTGGGCGTCCCGATGCCATGACGTGATCAGGCTGTAACCGGTCGTTCGACCAAGGACAGCGCGAGCTGCGGAAGTTCTGTGAGATCGGCCGCGGCCCCACTCAACCAGTGCACCCGCGGATCGCGCCTGAACCAGGAATCCTGACGGCGCGCGAAGCGCTTGGTGGCACGCACGGTCTCGGTCCGCGCTTCCTCGATCGTGCACTCCCCGGCAAGCGCCGCGAGGACCTGCTGGTAGCCGAGCGCGCGCGAGGCCGTACGCCCTTCTCGCAACCCCTGCGCCTCCAGTGCGCGCACCTCGTCCACGAGGCCGGCGTCCCACATGCGGTCGACCCGGCGTGCGATGCGCTCGTCCAGCTCGGGGCGGGCCACGTCGACGCCGATCTGGAGGGTGTCGTAGACGGAGTCGTGGCCGGGGAGGTTGGCGGTGAAGGGCCTTCCGGTGATCTCGATCACCTCGAGGGCCCGGACCACCCGGCGGCCGTTGCTCGGCAGGATCGCGCGACCGGCCTCGGGGTCGGCGGCGGCCAGGCGGGCGTGCAGCGCGCCCGAGCCGCGCAGCGTGAGTTCGTCCTCCAGGCGGGCGCGGACCTCGGGGTCGGTGCCGGGGAACTCCATCTTGTCGACGGCCCCGCGCACATACAGTCCGGAGCCGCCGACCAGGACCGGCCAGCGCCCCTCGGCGAGCAGGGCCTCGATGCGCTCCCGGGCGAGACGCTGGTACTCGGCGACGGACGCCGTGACGGTCACGTCCCAGATGTCCATGAGGTGGTGCGGGACGCCGCCGCGCTCCTCGGGCGTCAGCTTGGCGGTGCCGATGTCCATCCCTCGGTAGAGCTGCATGGAGTCGGCGTTGACGACCTCGCCACCGAGACGCTGGGCCAGGAAAACGCCCAGATCGGACTTTCCGGCCGCGGTTGGTCCGACGACGGCGATGACGCGGGGGGCGGTGGGTGCACTGCTCACCGACACAGTCTCGCAAACCTGGAACCCCGCTCTCGAACGAGTTACGTGACGCCGCAACTCCGGGGTCGTTGCCCGTTGCGAGGTTCCTGCCGCCGGATCGCGGAGGCGGTGGCCCTGGTCGCGCAAACGGACGCACCGGGCAACGCGGGATTTCGCCCGCATGAGTAATGTATGGAGTGGATATGGGCGTTTTTGCACGACTTCTCCGACGATCGAAGGCCACGCCTGAGGCGCCTGCCGCCGAGGCTCAGTCAGATACGGCGAAGGCCGGGTCCGAGGCGGAGGAGGCGGCCGAGTCCCCGGAGGCGAAGGGGGCTGACGGAGCCACGGAAACGGCCGAGGCGAGTGCCGAGGCCGGCGAGGGCGAAGGCGTCGACATCCCCAAGCAGCAGTCCACCGACAAGGCGGCCGACAACGAGGCCGGCGAGGGCGCCCGTACGTGACCGCCCCGCGTGAGGGAAGGTGAAGCGATGGGTCTCCTGGACAACGTGAAGGCCAAGCTGGGCCCGGCCAAGGGCAAGGTCTCGGACCTCGCGCAGCGGCACGAGGGCAAGGTCCACCACGGTCTCGAGAAGGCCGCGCATGCCGTCGACAAGAGGACCAAGGGCAAGTACAGCCACAAGATCCAGTCGGGCACGGGCAAGGCCAAGGACGCCATGGGCCGACTCGCGCACCAGGGCGACCACGGACCGGACGCGGCGGACACGACACCGCCGCGGGACGCGGGTGGCACGACGCCGCCGCCGGCCGCGGGCGGCACCACGCCGCCGGACGGGCCACCGCCCACTTCCTGACGGGCACGGGAAACGGCGGACGGCCGCGGAGCACGAGGGCTCCCGGCCGTCCGCCGTTTCCCGTGCCGTGCTGTCCGGTCTACGACCAGGTGGCCACGACATACCCCACGCCGTACGGCGCGTCCTCGAACAGCAGTGATCCGCCGAGGTCCGTGCCCTCGGCCGCACCCGCCAAGACCTGCCAAGGCGCCCGGCCGGACGCCTTGAGCTCGTGCGCCAGCCGCGTGTCCAGCGCCGTGAGGGCGGCCAGGTCCGCCACGCCGAGCGCTCGCCCGACTTCGGCGTCGAAGGGCGCCGCCCGTTCGTCCAGATAGCCCGGGGCCTTGAGAGTCCGGCACGCACTGGCGTCCCCCATCACCAGCAGCGCGACCCGCTCGGCCCGTGCGGCGATGTCCCGTCCGGTGCGGACACATCTCTCGGGCGTGAGGGATTCCCCCACCCCGAGCCCCTCGACCGGGGAGTCGGACCACCCGGTCCGCTCCAGCAGCCAGGCGGCCACCGCCAGCGAGTACGGCAGCCGCTGTCCTCCTCGCGTGCCCTCGGCCGGTCCCAGCCGTACGTCGAGATCGACGCCGAAGCTCCGGAACGAGCCCCGTGTCCCCTCCGGGTAGGTCTCGGGCCCGGCGCTCCCCGCCGGCCCGACGGCCACGACCCGGTCGGGGCGGGCGGCGGCGAGCACACCCAGGGCGTCCGTGCACGCCGCCCGCGCGGGGTCCAGCTCCGGTGCGGCGCCCGCGGCGACCTCGGGGACCAGAAGGGGCGGGCAGGGGCAGACAGCGGCGGCGACAAGCATGATCGGCAGGGTAACCCCGGGAACCCACGCGCGCGCATCCCGCATCCCGCATCCCGCATCCCGCATCCGGCGAACCGGCTGGGGCCCTCCGCCGGGCGGACCGACGGCGGAAGCCGGGCAGGAACCTGCCCACGACGCGGGGCTGGGAGTTCCCGGGCGGGCCCCGCCCGGCAGACCGCAGACCAGGGAACCCCCGGGCGGGCCCCGCCTGGCAGACCGCCGACCAGGGAACCCCGGGCAGGAACCCAACCACGACACCGGCCGGAAAACCCGGTCCTGACCCGCCCGGCAGGGTCTGCGGTCAGGAGCCCTGAGGTAAGGGCCCGTCCGCCTCACCGGCCAGCGCCGGGGGACCCCGTAGAGAACTGGTCAGTCCAAGGCGCAGCCGCTCGTCGCCGCCGGGAGCGGCTCGGGGACGCCGATCTTCGGGAGGCCGAGGAGGACGCCGGCCGGCTGGGCCGGCTTGCCCGTCTTCTCGGCGTTGCGCTTCTCCCAGGCGTCGCCCGCGCGTGTGCGGCGCACGTCGAGCACGGCGCCCTCGGCGAGGAGGTGGTGCGGAGCGGCGTAGGTGATCTCGACGGTCACCACGTCACCGGGGCGGACCTCCTGGTCCGGCTTGGTGAAGTGGACGAGGCGGTTGTCGGGGGCGCGGCCGGACAGGCGGTGTGTGGTGTCGTCCTTGCGGCCCTCGCCCTCGGCGACCATCAGCTCCAGCGTGCGGCCGACCTGCTTCTTGTTCTCCTCCCAGGAGATCTCCTCCTGGAGGGCGACGAGACGCTCGTACCGCGCCTGGACGACCTTCTTGGGGATCTGGCCGTCCATGTCGGCGGCGGGTGTGCCGGGGCGCTTGGAGTACTGGAAGGTGAAGGCCTGGGCGAAGCGGGCCTCGCGCACCACGTGCAGCGTCTGCTCGAAGTCCTCCTCGGTCTCGCCGGGGAAGCCCACGATGATGTCGGTGCTGATCGCCGCGTGCGGGATGGCGGAGCGGACCTTCTCGATGATCCCGAGGAAGCGCTCCTGGCGGTAGGAGCGGCGCATGGCCTTGAGGACCGGGTCCGAGCCGGACTGCAGCGGCATGTGCAGCTGCGGCATCACGTTCGGCGTCTCGGCCATCGCGGCGATGACGTCGTCGGTGAAGTCGCGCGGGTGCGGGGAGGTGAAGCGGACGCGCTCCAGGCCGTCGATCTTCCCGCAGGCGCGCAGCAGCTTGCTGAACGCCTCGCGGTCGCCGATGTCCGAGCCGTACGCGTTGACGTTCTGGCCGAGCAGCGTGATCTCACAGACGCCCTCGCCGACCAGGGCCTCGATCTCGGCGAGGATGTCGCCGGGGCGGCGGTCCTTCTCCTTGCCGCGCAGGGCCGGGACGATGCAGAAGGTGCAGGTGTTGTTGCAGCCGACGGAGATCGACACCCAGGCCGCGTACGCGCTCTCGCGGCGCGTCGGCAGCGTCGAGGGGAACTCCTCCAGCGACTCGGCGATCTCGACCTGCGCCTCCTCCTGCACGCGGGCGCGCTCCAGCAGGACGGGCAGCTTGCCGATGTTGTGCGTGCCGAAGACGACGTCCACCCAGGGCGCCCGCTTCACGATGGTGTCGCGGTCCTTCTGCGCCAGACAACCGCCGACCGCGATCTGCATGCCGGGGCGGCTCGCCTTCTTCGGCGCGAGGTGGCCCAGGTTGCCGTACAGCTTGTTGTCGGCGTTCTCCCGCACGGCACACGTGTTGAAGACGACGACGTCCGCCTCGCCGTCGGAGCCCTCGGGGGCGCGCACATAGCCCGCGTCCTCCAGCAGACCGGACAATCGCTCGGAGTCGTGGACGTTCATCTGACATCCGTAGGTGCGAACTTCATATGTCCTGGATGTCTGCTCATCCACTGCCGGGCTCCGGTCGCTGCTGATGGTCATGGCTCAAGGGTAGGCGCTCCCGGCCGACGGCCGCGTACGGCCGGTTCAGGACGCCTGCAGGACCGAGGGCCCTTCCTCGGCGACGCGCTCGACGATCGCGGGCGGCAGACGGTCGTCGGTCACGATGGTGTCGAGCCCGTTGAGGGGGGTCACGTTGAACCGCTCGACGATGCCCCACTTCGTGCTGTCGGCGAGCAGGGCGACCGAGGCCGCCGCCCGCATCACGGTCTGCTTGAGCAGCACCTTGTCGGTCGAGGGACTGGTCACGCCGTGGGCCAGATCCCAGGAGCCCGCGCTCAGGAAGCAGAGGTCGATGTTCAGCGCCCCGATGGCGTGGGCGGCGAGCGGCCCGCTGCTCGATCCGCTCGACACGTCGATCTCGCCCCCGGTGTGAATGGCGCGGATCTCCGGGAGGCCGCAGAGCGCGATCGCGGCGTGGAAGTCGTTGGTGACGACGGTGAGGTCCTTGCGGCCGGCCAGGAACGGGACGGTGGACTGGCAGGTCGTGCCCGCGTCGAGGAAGACCGCCATGCCGTCCTCGACGAGGCCCGCCGCGGTCTCGGCGATGGCCTGCTTGCGGGGCAGTTCCAGCTGGGCCCGGGACGCCCTCTCGCGGGGCGGGGCGTGGCCCGTCCAGTCCGCCAGCCTGACACCGCCCTGGACCGACACCACCTGGCCGCTCTTCTCCAGGGCGGCGATGTCACGGCGCACGGTCATGTGGGAGACGTCCAGCCGCGTCATGAGCTCGCGGATGCTCAGCACCCCGGTGCTCCGCAGCAGGCGCAGCAGTTCCTGGTGCCGCTGTTCCGGAATCAGCGGTGCCCTGACCATCACGTCTCCTCCAGACCGGTACCGAGGGAGATCAGATTAACTTCCCGTTCCCGACCTAGTGACAATATGTGAATTCATGTTCTAGCGTGTTCCGCCATGGTAACGAAGTTTCAATCCCTTGACGCGATCGTCCGCACCGGAGCCCTGCTGATCGTCCGGCTGGACAGCGCGGAAGAGGCCCTGGCCGTGTCCGAGGCCGCGATCGAGGGCGGTGTGCGCGCACTGGAGATCACGCTCTCGGTGCCGGGCGCATTGGATGTCATCTCGAAGCTGTCCGAGCGCTACGGCAAGGACGGCGTGGTCATCGGCGCCGGGACGGTCCTGGACGGGCAAGCGGCCCACGCCTGCGTCTCGGCCGGGGCGAACCTGCTGGTCAGCCCCAACCTGAACCCGGCGATGATCGCGGCCGCCAATCGGTATCAGGCGGTCACCGTCAGCGGTGCCTTCACCCCGACGGAGATCGTCGACACGATGCAGGCGGGCGCCGACATCGTGAAGCTCTTCCCCGCCGAGTTCATGGGCCCCGAGTACGTCCGGACCGTCAAGGCTCCCCTCCCCCAGGCACCGCTCATGCCCGCGGGCGGTGTCTCGCCCGACAACGTGAAGGCGTGGTTCGACGCCGGTGTCGTCGCGGTCGGCGTCGGCAGCTCCGTGACCAAGGCCGCCCGGCCCGACGGTGACTACCGCCGGGTGACCGAAGCGGCCCGGACCGTCCTGCGGTCCATCGAAGACGCCCGGGCCTGACGCCCGGGCACCCCGACTCCGCCCACCCCCCACTCCTGACCCTTGCGGTGTCCCGTCCCCCTCCCCAACCCTTGTGGTGATCCCCCCAGGAGCCCCCCATGTCCCAACCGCTCCCTTCAGTCGAGGTTCCCGAGAGAGCCGACACCGATACCCCGCGGTCGATCAGGATCCGCTGGGTGCTGGTCGCCCTGCTGGTGATCGGCGGCGTGGTCAACTACCTCGACCGCTCCAACCTGAGCGTCGCCAACACGACCGTCGCCAAGGAGTTCGATCTGAGCTCCACCCAGATGGGGCTCCTGCTCGCGGCGTTCGCCTGGCCCTACGCCCTGGCCAACCTCCCGGCCGGCTACCTCGTCGACCGCTTCGGGCCCAAGCGCATGTACGCCTGGGCGGCCGCACTGTGGTCACTGGTGTCGATGCTCTCCGCGACCGCGAGTTCGTACGGCTTCATGTACGCGGCCCGGGTGGCTCTCGGTGTCGCCGAGGCCCCCTTCTTCACCGCCAGCCTGAAGGTCAACCAGCGGTGGTTCGCCCAGCACGAGCGCGCGCTGCCGATCTCGATCGTCAACACGGGCTCGCAGATAGCCAACGCGATCGCCCCGCCGCTGCTCACCATGCTGATGCTGCTGCTCGGGTGGCGCGGCATGTTCGTCACCATCGGCGCGCTGGGCGTCGTGCTGGTGCTCGTGTGGCTGCGTGTCTACCGTGACCCGACGGTGCGCGAGCAGGCGGCCATCCTGGGCGAGGCGTCCGCGCCCCCGGCGCCCGAGGCCGAGTCTGCGGCGAAGGCCGGGTGGGGGCAGCTGTTCCGGCAGCGGAACACGTACTTCATGATCCTCGGCGCTTTCGGCATCTTCTACACGGTGTGGGTGTACCTCACCTGGCTGCCCAGCTATCTGGAGACCTCCCGCGGCTTCAGCCTCACCGCGACGGGCTGGCTGGCGTCCCTGCCGTTCCTGTGCGGTATCGCGGGCGTGCTCTTCGGCGGTTTCCTCTCCGGGCGCCTGATCAGCCGCGGGGTCTCCGCCGTCACCTCGCGCAAGATCCCGATCGCCGGCGGCGCCGCCTTGGCGGCCGCGGCCGTACTTCCCGTGGCCTACGTCGAGAGCACCCCGCTCGCGATGGTGCTGCTGTCGGTGGGCTACTTCGCCGCGCAGGTGCCGATCGGCTGTCTGTGGACCCTGGCGTCCGACGTCGCGGAGCCGCACCAGGTGGCCTCGCTGGGGGCCATCCAGAACTTCGGCGGATTCCTCGGCGCGACACTGGCTCCGATCGTCACCGGGAGCATCCTGGATGCCACCGGGGGAAGCTACAACCTCGTGTTCCTGGTCGGCGGAGTGCTGCTGCTGGTCGGCGGCTCCTCGTACCTGTTCTTCGTCAAGGACCGCAGGGCCCCGAAGGAGAGCCTCACATGACCGTTCCACGGGCCTACTTCGTGATCGGGCCGGCCGGGTCGGGAAAGAGCACCGTGGCCAGGCTGCTCGCTCGGCTGACCGGGGCGGCCTACATCGACAAGGACACCGCCTGCACCCGCTTCACGGAGGCGCTCCTGGAACTCGCCGGCACCGACCCGTCCGAGCGGGACCTCAACCCGTATTACCAGTCGGCGGTGATGGACCTGGAGTACCTGACCATCCTGGATCTGGCGCGCGACAACCTCGCGGTGGGCCGGCCGGTCGTCCTGGACGCCCCCTTCGGCCGGTACTTCTCCCGCCCGGACTACCTCGCCGAAGTGGCCGAACGTCACTCCTGGCCCCGCCACGCCGAACCGGTGGTGGTGCGGGTCGAGAGCGATTCCGACACCGCCCGGGCCCGCGTCCGGGCCCGCGGCTGCGCACGGGACCTGTCCAAGCTCGCCGACTGGGACGCCTTCTGGCAGAAGTCCCAGGACAACACGTGCCGATGGTCGAGCCGTCACAGCCTGGTGTTCGACAACCGGGCCGACGGTGTCACCCCGGAAGCGGTCGCTCGCGCGCTGGGCGGACTCGCCGAGGACGACGCGAGAGAGCCCGGACTCACGGCTCGATGAGCCCGGCCCGGATCGCGTACCGGGTCAGCTCCAGGCGGTCGCGCATGCCGAGCTTCTGGAGGAGGTTGGCGCGGTGGCGTTCGACCGTCTTGGCGCTGATGAAGAGGAGTTCGCCGATCTCCTTCGAGGTGTGGCCCTCGGCGACCAGCTTGAGGATCTCCTCCTCGCGTTCGGTGATGGCCCGTTCCGGCAGGCCGTCGCCCCGGTGCAGCCGCTCCAGGTAGGAGCGGACGAGTGCCCGCTCGGCGCCCGGGTAGATGAACGGCTCGTCGCGCACGGCCGCCCGGCAGGCCTCGACCAGGTCGCGGTCGGCGACGGACTTGAGGACATAGCCGCTGGCTCCGGCCCTGAGCGCCTCGAAGAAGTACTCCTCGTTGTCGTACATCGTCAGGATCAGGATGTGCAGGCCGGGGAGCCGGCGGGAGAGTTCGCGGGCCGCCTGGAGGCCGGTCATGCGGGGCATGGCGACGTCGAGGACGGCCAGGTCCACGGCAGTGTCGCGGGCCCGGGAGACGGCCTCGGCACCGTCCCCGGCCTCGGCGACGACCGTCAGGTCCGGCTCGCCGTCCAGGATGAGGCGCACTCCCCGGCGTACGAGGGTGTGGTCGTCGGCGAGCAGGACACGGATGGGATTCCGGTCCGTCGTCCTCGTCACCGGTGCGGACATCAGTGAGCTCCTTCCGTCACCGGTACAAGCAGGCGTACGTCGGTGCCTCGGCCGGGGGCAGGCTCGACGGTGAGGGCGGCGCCGATCAGGAGGGCGCGTTCGCGCATGCCCGTGATGCCGGCGCCCTCCGGGACGTCGCCGACGCCCGTGCCGTTGTCGCGTACGAGGAGTTCGACGCCGCCGGGTACCTGCTGGAGGCGGAGTTCGGCGCGGTCGGCGCCGGCATGGCGGGCGGTGTTGGTCAAGCCTTCCTGGGCGACCCGGTAGACGACGAGTTCCGCTTCCGGGCTCAGGGCGGGGAGGTCCCCGGTGACGTGGTGGCGCACGGTCAGCCCGTGGGTCGTGAACTCGGTGGTGAGCGAGCGCAGGGCACTGGCCAGCCCGAGTTCCTCCAGGACACCGGGGCGCAGCCGACGGGCGATCCGGCGGATCTCGTCCAGACCGGCCCGGGTCGCCTCCTGCGCCTGGCCCACCTCCTCGCGCAGATCCTCGGGCGCCCGGTCGGCGACGCGCTTGAGCTGGAGCAGGACGGCGGTCAGGGTCTGCCCGACCTCGTCGTGGAGCTCGCGGGCGATCCGGTGCCGTTCGCTCTCCTGTGCGGACAGGGCCCGGGCGGCACCCGCGGCCCGCTCGGCCTCCAGCCGGTCGAGCATCGTGTTGTACGTCGTGATCAGCGCGGCCGTCTCCGCCGGTCCGGCGACCACCGGGCGGGTTCCCGGGCGCAGCAGGTCGGCGGTGGCCATGGAAGTGCCGAGCCGCTGCAGGGGCGCGAGGCCGAAGCGCAGTACGAGCGCGTTGCCCGCCAGCAGCAGCACCAGCCCGACGAGCAGGACGAATGCCTCGCCCGCCAGGACGGGGGTGGACACGGTGACCGGGCCGAGCAGCAACGCGGTGGCCACGACCAGGCCCGCGGCGTTGAGCGAGAAGATCCGCCAGAACAACGACACGTTCCTGGATCCGCCCCTTCCGGCCTTCGCGTACGGCACCTCCCGCTCCACCCTCTCCGGCGACCGGCCGCTGTGTATATCCGTCACAACACCCATGTCGTCACCGTACGGGTGGATGGCAGCATGCGGACTTGACCCGTCCGTTGATCTACAGCGTTCACGACACCGACACAGCAACACCAACAAGACAAACAAACCAAACAAGACGAAAAAGGGGAAGCAACGTGTCAGCTCCGCGCCTGAGGGCGACGCCGCTGCCGGGTATCGGGGTCCAGTACGACCTGGAGACCCGGGACCACCGCCATCTGTCGGTGGTGGCGCACCGCGACGGCACGCGCACGGTGAACGTGTACCGGGCCGACGATCCCGACTCCTGCGCGCATTCGCTGCGGCTGACCAGCTCGGAGGCGGGTTCGCTGATCGACGCGCTGAAGCCGTCCCACCACAGCCCGAGCCTGCTGTACACCACCGATCTGGGGCTGGTGGCCGAGCGGATCGAGGTGGCCGCGACCTCGCGCTGGAACGGGCGGGTGCTGGGCGACATGAAGATGCGGACGGAGACCGGCGCCTCGGTCGTGGCGGTGCTGCGCCGGGCCGAGGCCATCCCGTCGCCCGCGCCGGACTTCCGGCTGGCGGGCGGTGACACGCTGATCGTCGTCGGGACCCGTGAGGGCGTGGACGCCGCCGCGTCGATTCTCGGGCGGGAGTGAACCGGTGCACTCCGCGGTCCTGCTCATAGAGTTCGGTTCCATCATCCTCGGCCTCGGCCTGCTCGGGCGGTTCGCCGCCCGTTTCCGGCTCTCGCCGATCCCGCTGTACCTCCTGGCCGGTCTGGCCTTCGGCGAGGGCGGGCTGCTGCCGCTGGGCGCGAGCGAGGAGTTCATCGCCACGGGCGCCGAGATCGGCGTCATCCTGCTCCTGCTGATGCTGGGGCTGGAGTACACGGCGAGCGATCTCGTCTCCAACCTCAAGACGCACTACCCGTCCGGTCTGGTCGACTGCGCGCTCAACGCGCTGCCGGGCGCGGCGGTGGCGCTGCTGCTCGGCTGGGGGCCGGTGGCCGCCGTCGTCCTGGCCGGTGTCACCTGGATCTCGTCGTCCGGCGTGATCGCGAAGGTGCTCGGCGACCTGGGCCGGGTCGGCAACCGGGAGACACCCGTCATCCTCAGCGTGCTGGTGCTGGAGGATCTGGCGATGGCCGTGTACCTGCCCATCGTCACGGCACTGGTGGCGGGTGTCGGGCTGATGGCCGGCAGTGTGACCCTGGCGATCGCGCTGGGCGCCGCCGGGCTGGTGCTCTTCCTGGCCCTGCGCTACGGCCGGCTCATCTCGCGGTTCGTCTCCAGCGACGATCCGGAGAAGCTGCTGCTGGTGGTGCTGGGCCTGACGATCCTGGTCGCGGGTGTCGCGCAGCAGCTCCAGGTGTCCGCTGCGGTGGGCGCCTTCCTGGTGGGCATCGCGCTGTCGGGCGAGGTGGCGGAGGGTGCGCACACCCTCCTCAGCCCCCTGCGGGACCTGTTCGCGGCGGTCTTCTTCGTCTTCTTCGGACTGCACACCGACCCGTCCAGCATCCCGCCCGTCCTGCTGCCCGCCCTCGCGCTGGCCCTCGTCACGGCCCTGACGAAGATCGCCACCGGGTACTGGGCGGCCCGGCGCGCCGGGATCTCCGTCAAGGGCCGCTGGCGGGCGGGCGGTGCGCTGGTGGCCCGCGGCGAGTTCTCGATCGTCATCGCCGGTCTGGCGGTCTCGGCCGGCATCGAACCGTCCCTCGGCCCCCTGGCCACGGCCTACGTCCTCATCCTGGTCGTCCTCGGCCCCCTCACCGCGCGCTACACCGAGCCGGTGGCGATGTGGTGGAGCGGACGCCGCGTGGCCCGTCGGAAAACCCCGGAACCCGCGCCCCGGAAGGCCGAGGCGGAGGCGCAGGTGGGCGACTGAGGAAGGGTGGGCCACCCCGGGAACCTTGGGTCACCCGGGGGGCCCTTACTCACCGCCCGAAGCCCACCCCTGCCTCCGCAGCACGCCCGGCACATCCGGTGCCTCGTAGTGCTCGCCCTTGAGGACCTTGCCGTCCTCGCGCCGGGAGACCGAGCCGTCGGGGCCGATCTTGGTCATGTTGGAGCGGTGGATCTCGGTGAGTACCGCGTCGAGATCGATGCCGTGGACGAGGGCGGTGCCGTACGCGACGTAGACGACGTCCGCCAGTTCGTGGGCGAGCTTGTCGAGCGGGCCCCGGACCGACACCTCGGCGACCTCCGCGGCCTCCTCCGCGAGCAGTTCGCCGCGGTGGGCGGCGAGTTCCGGGGAGACCTCCGTCGGGGTACTGCGGGCGTCCAGGCCGAAGGCGAGGTGGAATTCACGGACCAGGTCAGCGGGCGAGGAGCTCATGGGGACGACAGTATCGGCCGCCACTGACAGTCCTCCCCGCCCCGGCGCCGACCGCCGCCCCTGGTCAGCGGGGCACCAAGGCTGGCAGGATCTCGCGCATGTCCAAGATGTTCCCCCGTATCGGCAGGCGCCTGGCCCTGCAGGGCGGCGCCGCCTCCCTCCTGGTCCTCGGGCTGCTGCTGGCGTGGCTGCGCCCCTGGGCCGAGGAGCCTCCCGGCGGGGCGATCACGTTCAGCACGGGCACGCGCGCCGGGGTCTACCACGAGTACGGCGAACTGCTGCGCGCCGAGATCGACCAGGACATGCCGGACCTGGGGGTGCGCCTGCTGACCAGCGCCGGGTCGCAGGAGAACGTCTCGGACGTGGCGACGGGCAAGGCCGACTTCGCGATCGCGGCGGCGGACGCGGTCGCCACGTACAAGCTCGACCACGGCGCGGGTGCCGACCGTCTGCGCGGCATGGCCCGCCTGTACGACGACTACCTGCAGCTCGTCGTACCGCCGGACTCGGACATCCGCTCCGTCGCGGACCTGCGGGGCAAACGCGTGGCCATAGGGCTGCCGAACTCCGGCGTGCGACTGATCGCGAACGGGGTCCTCAAGGCGGCCGGGATCGATCCGGAGAAGGACATCAAGCCCTCCTCCGACGGCATCGACACCGGGCCGCGACGGCTGGGGCACGGCCTGGACGCCTTCTTCTGGTCGGGCGGACTGCCCACGGACGGGCTCAGCCGCCTCGCCAAGAAGTCGTCCTCCGCCTTCCGGTTCGTCCCGATCGACGCCGGGCTCGTCGCCAAGCTGCACGACCAGGGCGGTGCGACGCGGTACTACCGCGCCACCAAGATGCCCGAGTCGGCCTACCCCACCATCCAGCGCGGTGACCCGGTGCCGACCCTGGCGGTGTCCAACCTGCTGGTCACGCGCAGCGACATGGACCCCAGGCTCACCGAGTGGCTGACCCGTACCGTGATCGACAGCCGGGACGGAATCGGCGCGACCGTCCACTCCGCCCAGCTGGTCGACGTCCGCACCGCGATCTACACCGACCCGCTCCAGCTCCATCGCGGCGCCCAGCGCTACTACCAGTCCGTCAAGCCGTAGGCCCCGACCTCGGCACTGCCACCGTCACCCGCAGCCCGTGCGGCTCGTGACGGCCGTACGTGATCGAACCGCCGCCCGCCGCGAGCAGCGCCCGCGAGATGGACAGCCCGAGGCCCGAGCCCTTGATGTTCTGGTGGCGGCCGCTACGCCAGAAACGGTCGCCGACCCGGGCCAGCTCCTCGTCGGTGAGGCCGGGGCCGTGGTCGGTGACGACGATGGTGGAGGTGTCCCCGTTGGAGGCGACGGCCACCTCGACGGTCTGGTCCTCGGGCGTGAACTTCACCGCGTTGTCGATGACCGCGTCCAGCGCGCTGGACAGCGCGACCGGGTCGGCCCACGCGGTCGTGGGCGGGCAGTCGCCGACCAGGCGTACGCCCTTGGCCTCGGCGGTCGGGGCCCAGGCCGCGAGGCGTTCGGCGGCGAGCTCGCCGATGTCGGTGATCCGCAGGTCCGCCTCGGTGTGCTCGGCCAGCGCCAGATCCAGCAGATCGTCCAGGACCTGCGCGAGGCGCTTGCCCTCGGCCTGCACGGAGGCGATCTCCTTGTTGCCCTCGGGCAGTTCGAAGGAGAGCAGCTCGATGCGCAGCAGCAGCGCCGCGAGCGGGTTGCGCAGCTGGTGCGAGGCGTCGGCGACAAAGGCGCGCTGCTGCTCCAGCACGTCCTCGACGTTGTCCGCCATCTCGTTGAACGACCTGGCCAGCCGCCTGAGCTCCGGCGGACCGCCGGCGGCGGCGACCCTGGACTTGAGCCGCCCGGTGGCGATGTCGTGGGTGGTGGCGTCCAGGACACGTACGGGCTTGAGCACCCAGCCGGTCAGCCGCAGGGCGGCGCCGACGGCCAGCAGCATCGCGGCGGCCTCGCCCGCGCCGATGACCAGCCAGCCGTGCAGGGTGCGCGAGCGCATCTGCCCGGTGGGCGAGTCGGTGACGACGACCGCGACGACATCCCCGTCCCGGATGACCGGCGAGGCGACCACGAGGTTGTTCCGCTGCCAGGGCCAGACCTGCTTCGGGTCGTGGCTGCGGCGGCTGAGCAGCGCCTCGTCGAAGGCGTCGCGCACCTCGCCCTCTTCCGGCAGGGACCACTTGGCCGGTGCGTGAGCCATGGCACTGCCGCTGCGGTAGAAGACGCCGGCGCGGATGCCGTAGACGTCGTAGTAGCTGTCGAGTTCGCTGCTGAGCGTGGCCAGGCGTTCGTTCTCGAACGCGCCGGCCGTGCCGGTGGGCGAGTCGGTGACGAACTGGGCGAGGGCGGCGAAGCGCGCGGTGTCGTCGATCCGGTCGACGACGACCTTCTGCTGCTGCGCCCCGGCCAGACTGACGGCGAGCGGGACCCCGAGCGCGAGCAGCACGGCCGCCATCAGGATGATCAGCAGCGGGAGCAGACGAGTGCGCACCCGGCCCCGCTAACCGGCGGGCGCGACGAGCCGGTAGCCGACCCCGCGTACGGTCTCGATGAGCGCCGGCATGCGCAGCTTGGCGCGCAGGGACGCGACATGCACCTCCAGGGTGCGCCCGGTCCCCTCCCAGCTCGTCCGCCACACCTCACTGATGATCTGCTCCCGGCGGAAGACCACCCCGGGCCGCTGCGCGAGCAGGGCCAGCAGATCGAACTCCTTGCGGGTCAGCTGGACCACCGACCCGTCGACGCTCACCCGGCGGGTGGGCAGCTCTATGTGCACGGGCCCGAGGCGCAGCTCGGTCTCGATGCCGCTGGAGGTGTCCTCGTGGGAGGTGCGCCGGCTCACGGCGTGGATGCGTGCGAGCAGCTCCCCGGTGTCGTACGGCTTCACCACGTAGTCGTCGGCGCCCAGGTTGAGGCCGTGGATGCGGGAGCGGACGTCGGAGCGGGCGGTGACCATGATCACCGGGGTGGCGGTGCGTTTGCGGATCTTGCCGCAGACCTCGTAACCGTCCTGGTCGGGCAGGCCGAGGTCGAGGAGGACGACACCGAAGCAGTCGCTCTCGGGAACGAGTGCCTGGAGGGCCTCCTCACCGCTGCGCGCGTGCGTGACGTCGAACCCGTGCCGCGCCAGGACCGCCGAAAGGGCGGCGGCGACGTGGTTGTCGTCCTCGACGAGCAGCAGTCTCATCCGGGCCCCCTTCGGTTCACTGGCCGTACGATCGATCTGTGTACAAAAACGCGTGCACGCGCGCGTGCACGCCTTGCAGTCACGCTGATGGATGAGGACGACGTCAAGAGGGTTCCGGTTGCGGAGAGCTTCCGTTACCCGGCCGATATGAGCGCTGCTCACAAGTGCTACGACACGTGTCCGATTGCTATCGGATCGTGATGCTCAGATTCCCCTCAGATGTAATGACGCAGGTCGTAGAGGTAACTACTGTCCTCCGAAACCGAGGAGGACGGAGCCTGAGAGCGATGACCGAAGTATCGGTGGCCAAGGAAGATGTGGCCGCGACCGGCGAACTGGTCGTCCTGAAGAGCGTCAACAAGCACTTCGGCGCGTTGCACGTACTCCAGGACATCGACCTGACGATCGCCCGCGGCGAAGTCGTCGTGGTCATCGGACCCTCCGGGTCCGGTAAGTCCACCCTGTGCCGCACCATCAACCGCCTGGAGACGACCGACTCCGGCTCGATCACGATCGACGGCAAGCCGCTGCCCCACGAGGGCAGGGAGCTGGCCAAGCTCCGGGCCGACGTCGGAATGGTCTTCCAGTCCTTCAACCTCTTCGCGCACAAGACCGTGCTCGAGAACGTGATGCTCGGCCAGATCAAGGTCCGCAAGAAGGACAAGAAGGCGGCCGAGGAGCGGGCTCGGGCCCTGCTCGACCGGGTCGGCGTGGGCGCGCAGGCCGAGAAGTACCCCGCACAGCTCTCCGGCGGTCAGCAGCAGCGCGTCGCGATCGCGCGGGCGCTGGCCATGGAGCCGAAGGTCATGCTCTTCGACGAGCCGACCTCCGCGCTCGACCCCGAGATGATCAACGAGGTGCTGGAGGTCATGCAGCAGCTCGCCCGCGACGGCATGACCATGATCGTCGTCACCCATGAGATGGGTTTCGCGCGATCGGCCGCAAACCGCGTGGTGTTCATGGCGGACGGCCGCATCGTCGAGGAGGCTGCGCCCGAACAGTTCTTCAGCAACCCGCGCAGTGATCGTGCCAAGGACTTCCTGTCGAAGATCCTGCATCACTGACGGCGTACTCCGCGCGCCACTCGACCGGCGCCGCCGCCCTGACGGCCCGCATCTCTTCATCAGCCAAAGGATGTTCATCATGAAGCTCCGCAAGGTCACCGCCGCCTCGGCCACCGTCTTCGCTCTCGCTCTGACCGCCACCGCGTGCGGCGGCGACAACAGCACGGGCGGCGACTCCGGCTCCGACGGCGGCGGCAAGTCGATCACGGTCGGCATCAAGTTCGACCAGCCCGGCCTCGGCCAGAAGACGCCGCAGGGTTACGCCGGCTTCGACGTCGACGTCGCCACGTACGTCGCGAAGAAGCTGGGTTACAACGCGGACCAGATCGAGTGGAAGGAGGCGAAGAGCGCCGACCGCGAGACCATGCTGCAGCGTGGTGACGTCGACTTCATCGCCGCGACCTACTCGATCACCCCGGAGCGCCAGGAGAAGGTCGACTTCGCCGGTCCTTACCTGCTGGCTCACCAGGATGTGCTGGTCCGTGCCGACGACAACAAGATCAAGTCGCCGAAGGACCTGAACAACGCCAAGCTCTGCTCGGTGACCGGCTCCACCTCGGCGCAGAACGTCAAGGACAAGCTGGCGCCGAAGGCTCAGCTCCAGCCGTACCCGACGTACTCCGCCTGTCTGCCCGGCCTGCAGAACGGTGCCGTCGACGCGCTGACCACCGACGACTCCATCCTCGCCGGTTACGCCGCCCAGTCGCAGTTCAAGGGCAAGTTCAAGCTCGGCGGCTTCAAGCTGACCAACGAGAACTACGGCATCGGCGTCAAGAAGGGCAGCGACCTCAAGGCCGACATCAACAAGGCCCTCGAGACCATGGTCGCCGACGGCGACTGGCAGAAGGCCGTGGACAAGAACCTCGGCCCGGCCAACTACAAGAACGAGCCCGCGCCGAAGATCGGCGACATCAAGAGCTGAGGCAACGCCTGACGGGTGCGCCGCCCCCCGGGGCGGCGCACCGGGGCATCCCTATACGCGGAAGCGCGGGAGATCGTGTTCGACTTTCTTGAAGGTTACGACCTGCTGGGGGCCTTCTGGACGACAGTGCAGCTCGCTGTGCTGTCCGCCGTGGGCTCTCTCATCTGGGGCACCCTGCTGGCCGCGATGCGCGTCGGCCCGGTGCCGTTGATGCGCGGCTTCGGGACCGCGTACGTGAACATCGTGCGGAACATCCCGCTGACCGTCATCATCCTGTTCACGTCGCTGGGCCTGAACCAGACGCTGGGTGTCTCCCTCGGCGCCGATGACGTCGAGACGATCAACTTCCGGCTGGCGGTCCTCGGCCTGATCTTCTACACCTCGTCCTTCGTGTGCGAGGCGCTGCGCTCCGGCATCAACACGGTGCCGGTCGGGCAGGCGGAGGCGGCCCGGGCGATCGGTCTCAGCTTCAACCAGGTGCTGGGGCTGGTCGTGCTGCCGCAGGCATTCCGTTCGGCCGTCGTCCCGCTGGCGAACGTGCTGATCGCCCTGATCAAGAACACCACGGTGGCCGCCGCCATCGGTGTCGCCGAGGCGGCGGTGCTGATGAAGGAGATGATCGAGAACGAGGCTCAGCTGCTGTTGATCTCCGCGATCATCGCGTTCGGATTCGTGGTCCTGACGCTGCCGACCGGTCTGGTCCTCGGCTGGGTGGGCAAGAAGGTGGCGGTGAAGCGATGAGTTCCGTTCTGTACGACGCCCAGGGCCCTCGCGCCAAGCGGCGCAACGTCGTCCTCACGGTGGTCTTCCTGGTCGCTGTCGCGGCTCTGCTGTGGTGGGTGTTCAAGGCCCTCAAGGACAAGGGTCAGCTGGAGTGGGTCCTGTGGGAGCCGTTCTTCTCCGGCAGCGAGGCCTGGACCACGTACATCTGGCCCGGTCTGCAGAACACGCTGAAGGCCGCGGCCCTGGCGATGATCATCGCGCTGCCGCTCGGCGCGGTTCTCGGCATCGCCCGCCTGTCGGACCATGCCTGGGTCAGGATTCCGGCCGCGATAGTGGTCGAGTTCTTCAGGTCCATCCCCGTGCTGGTCCTGATGATCTTCGGTCTCGCCCTGTTCGCCGAGTACACCGACGTGAGCTCCGACGACCGTCCGCTGTACGCGGTCGTCACCGGTCTGGTGCTGTACAACGCCTCCGTCCTCGCCGAGATCGTCCGGGCGGGCATCCTGGCCCTGCCCAAGGGTCAGTCCGAGGCGGCGATGGCGATCGGCCTGCGCAAGGGGCAGCTGATGCGCCTCATCCTGCTGCCGCAGGCGGTCACGGCGATGCTTCCGGCGATCGTGAGTCAGCTCGTCGTCATCGTGAAGGACACCGCGCTCGGCGGCGCGGTCCTGACCTACGCGGAGTTGCTCGCCGCTGCCGGCACGATGAGCGGCTACTACGGCGGGAACATCATCCAAAGCCTCATCGTCGTGTCCGTGATTTTCATCGTGCTCAACTTCGCCCTCACCTCGTTCGCGAGCTGGCTGGAGCGCCGGCTGCGCCGGGCCAAGAAGTCCACAGGCGCGGTCGTGGGCGCGGACAACGCGCAGATCCCCGGAACGACTGGGACCGGCGCCGGAGGCACCGTCTGACACTCGGTCAACCCGGATGACATACTCAGGGGCAGTGGCATGATCGCCACTGCCCCTGGTCACTTGACGCAAGCACCGGCAATGGGTTGCATACGTTCTGTGATCGTGCACCCTGCTCCAACTTCGTGTTCACCTACGTCCCTCGGGACGTCACCACGGGCAGGGGGCGCCGCGCCGTGGACCCGGTGATCGTCGTGGGAGCGGGGCCCGTCGGGCTCACGCTCGCCCTGGCGCTGGCGCGTCAGGAGGTGCCGTGCGTGGTCCTCGACGAGGGGCCGGGCAAGGACGAGCCCCGTGCGTCGCGCACCGTGGTTCTCCGCGAGGACACCACCGCCCTCATCGAACGGCTGTCCGGCGTCCCCCTGGACCGGATCGGCGCCCACTGGGCCGGATGGCGGTCGGTGCGGCGCAAGCAGGTGATGCGCGAGGTCTTTTTCGACGGCACGGAGCCCGTCCCGCTGCACATCGCCCAGCACGAGCTGACCGGCGCCCTGCGCGTGGCGCTCGCGGGCGAGCCGCTCGTCAAGATCGCGGTGGAGAGCCGGCTCGACGGCATAGAGCAGGAGTCCTCGGGCGTCACGGCCCACACGCGCGGGCCCAAGGGCACATGGTGGCGCGGCAGTTACCTGGTCGGCTGCGACGGCCCCCGCTCGACCGTACGCAAGCTCCAGGACATCCGCTTCCCGGGCCGTACGGCGGTGGAACGTCACGCCGTGGCGGCACTGCGGACGGAACTGCCCTGGTACAACGAGGCGTTGCTGCACCGCATGCCGCCGTGGCGCATGTCGGGCCCCTCGGCCGGCGAGGTCACCGCGCGTCCCCTGCCGGACGGTGTCTGGCGTCTGGACTGGCTCCTGCCGCCCGGCAAGGACCTGGTCACACCCGAACTGCTGCTGACGCGCATCCGGGAGACCCTGGCGGGTTGGTCGGGCGGCACGACCCCGCCGTACGAGCTCCTGGACACCGGTGTGCACACCGTCCACCACCGTCTCGCCCGCCGCTGGCGCGCCGACCGTGTCTTCCTGGCGGGAGACGCGGCGCACCTCCTCGGCTCCCTGGGCACACACGGGCTGGACGAGGGTCTGCGGGACGCCGACAACCTCGCCTGGAAACTGGCCCTGGCCTGGCACCACGGGCCGCACGAGGCGCTCCTCGACAGCTACCAGACCGAACGCCGGGCGATCGTGGCGGCCCGGCTCCGCGCGGCCGATCAGGCCCTGCCGCTGCTGCGCGGCGGCGGAGGCCTGCGCTCCTACGTCCCCGGCTCGGCCCGGGGCCATGACTCGCTCCTCACGGACGGCCACTTGGGGCACGGGCAGCTGGGCGCACCGGGGGCGTACGCCGACTCGCCGCTCGCGCCCCCACCCCTCGAAGGAGAGGTCCCGGTCCGGACATCGCCCGGCTCGTCGGTCATCGACGTACGGGTCACCGCGGAGGACGGCACCTTCGTCCGGCTGCGGGACCGGCTCGGCCGCGGCGCGCTGCTCGTCGTGCTGATCGCCCCGGGCACGGGCGTGTGGGAGCGCAGGCACTGGGTGAGCGCCGGCATCATGCCTCAGCTCGCCGCCGCGGTCACGGCATTGCCGCACCACGCCGAGCTGCTGGTCGCCGAGAGCTATCCGGGCGCCGCCGCGCACACGGTGCTCCTGGTACGCCCCGACGGACATCTCGTGACCGCGCTGAGCGGAGTGCGCCCGGCCGATCTGTACACGGCGGCCGAGGCGGCGGTGGGCGGACCTGTCAAGGCGCAGGCGGAGGCCGGTGCCGCGGCCGGTTCTCGCTGACCTCAGGCCTCGCACGGGTAGCGGTCGGGCATCCGAGGGACGTGCTCTCTGTCACAGTGCGTCCGCATGGTGACAGTGAGTTGACCGACCCGGACGGCCGTGGTGTACTCCGGTGCGTGACCGACACCTGTGTGCGCCTGTGGCGGAGGGTCCATATGGACCTCCTCCGCTATGCGGGCTGCGTGTGTCGCCCGTCCTGCTGACGTCGCATCCTTCTTCTCTCCGCGCGCGCCGCGCTCTCCATGCCGGCTGACGCGCCTCCCCATGCGAACCCGCATCAGGACTTCCAGGACGGCACCCGTGTCTGTATCCCCCTCCGCATCCCCTTCCCCTGTCTCCACGTCCGTCACCTCCGCCTCTTCCGGGCCCACTCAGGCCGACCTCTTCGACTTCGTCCGGCGCACGGCCGCCGACACGGAGCTGATCGACTCCCTGCCGCTCGACCCGGAAGGCCGTACCTGGGTGCGGCTGGAGGGGCCCGGCGGCAGCGAGGCCTGGCTGATCGGCTGGCCGCCCGGCTCGGGCACCGGCTGGCACGACCACGCCGAATCCGTCGGGGCCTTTCTGACCGCGTCGGGCGAGCTCAAGGAGAACTCGCTCGCCGCCCGGCTGCCCACCGACGGCTGGAAGACCCTGGAGCTCTCCGAGGGTGTGGACCGGGAGCGCCGGCTGTCGTCCGGCCAGGGCCGCGCCTTCGGCCGGCACCACGTCCACGAGGTGCTCAACGAGTCCGCCGAGCGGCACGCGATCTCCGTCCACGCCTACTACCCGCCCCTGCCGCAGATCCGCCGCTACAGCCGCAGCGGGCCGATCCTCCGGCTCGAGCAGGTGGAGCGGCCGGAGGACTGGCAGTGAGCGCCGGAACGCACGAGCCGGTGAGCGGCAGCGGCAGCGGCAGCGGCAGCGGCAGCGGCAGCGATGTGCAACCTCCCGTCGGCATCGATGAGTTGCTGGAGCGTGTACGCGCGGGCTACGAGCGGATGGAGCCGCAGGAGGCCTACGCGGCCGCCGAGGCGGGTGACGCGCTGCTGGTGGACATCCGCTACGCGGCGCTGCGCGAGCGCGACGGCCTCATCCCCGGCGCGCTCGTCGTCGAGCGCAACGAACTGGAGTGGCGTCTCGACCCGCAGGGCAGCCACCGTGCCGCCGAGGCCACGAGTCACTCCCTGCGTGTCGTCGTGATCTGCAACGAGGGATACGCCTCCAGCCTGGCGGCTCAGTCCCTGCACCAGCTGGGCCTGTACCGGGCCACCGACCTGGTCGGCGGGTTCCAGGCGTGGAAGGCGTCGGGGCTTCCGGTCGTGTGATCACACCGGAGCATCCGAACGGCCCGTTGCGGAAGCGCAGGTCTCAGAACGGCTCGTACCCGAGAAGGTCCGTGTCCTCGCCCTCCTCCTCCAGCGCCTGCCGGACCACGCGCAGGGCCATGCCCTCGGAGTAGCCCTTGCGGGCGAGCATGCCCGCGAGACGGCGGAGCCGCTTGTCGCGGTCGAGCCCCCGGGTGGAGCGAAGCTTGCGCGCGACGAGCTCACGCGCGGTCGCCTCTTCCTGCTCGGGCTCCAGCTGGGAGACGGCCTCGTCGATCAGCGTGGAATCGACGCCCTTGGTCCGCAGCTCCCGGGCGAGCGCACGCCGCGCCAGCCCCCGGCCGTGGTGGCGGGACTCCACCCAGGCGTCCGCGAAGGCGCTGTCGTTGATGAGGCCGACCTCTTCGAACCTCGACAGCACCTCCTCGGCGGCGTCGTCCGGGATCTGCCGCTTGCGCAGGGCGTCGGCGAGTTGCTTTCGGGTCCGCGGGGTCCCGGTGAGCAGGCGCAGGCAGATCGCCCGAGCCTGCTCGACCGGGTCCCCTGGAGGTTCCCCCTGCTCGGCCCTCGACGAGGAGGAGGAACCTCCGTCTTCGGTAATCACCTCACCGAAGCCCTGCCGGCGACGCCCACGCCCACGACGCGCCCCGCCGTCACGTGTCCCGCCGTCACGCGAGCCGTCCCTGCGTGAACCACTCCTGGGTGAAACGCCGCCGCGGGCGCCCGCGCCGGGGGAGTCGCTGTCCTGGGAGCCGCCCCCGTACGGCCCCTCGCCCTCCCCGTACGGCCCGGCGGAGCACGGCCCGTCGGTCCCGTACTCGCCGTCACCGTCCACGGCCGAGCCCTCGTCGCCTCCGGTGCCCCTCCCCCGTGGGGCACCGGAGGCGGCGTACTCGTACTCCGCCCAGTCGGTTCGTCGTGTCACGGGTCAGCTCTTGGCTGTGGCGGCCTTGGACTTGGCGGTCTTGGCCGCTGCCGGGGCGGGCACCGCGGGCGCGGCGTCGGCCGGAGCGGCGGAGACCGCGGCGTCCGTGCCCGGCTCGGCGGCCGGCTCCTCGGGACGCACGCCGACGCCCAGCTTCTCCTTGATCTTCTTCTCGATCTCGTTGGCCAGGTCGGGGTTGTCCTTCAGGAAGTTGCGCGCGTTCTCCTTGCCCTGGCCGAGCTGGTCGCCCTCGTACGTGTACCAGGCGCCGGCCTTGCGGACGAAGCCGTGCTCCACGCCCATGTCGATCAGGCCGCCCTCGCGGCTGATGCCCTGGCCGTAGAGGATGTCGAACTCGGCCTGCTTGAAGGGCGGCGCGACCTTGTTCTTGACGACCTTGCAGCGGGTGCGGTTGCCGACCGCCTCCGTGCCGTCCTTCAGGGTTTCGATGCGGCGGATGTCGATGCGCACCGAGGCGTAGAACTTCAGCGCCCGGCCACCGGTCGTGGTCTCCGGGGAGCCGAACATCACGCCGATCTTCTCGCGGAGCTGGTTGATGAAGATCGCGGTGGTCTTGGACTGGTTGAGCGCGCTGGTGATCTTCCGCAGGGCCTGGCTCATCAGACGGGCCTGCAGACCCACGTGGCTGTCGCCCATCTCGCCCTCGATCTCCGCGCGCGGGACGAGCGCGGCGACGGAGTCGATGACGATGAGGTCGAGGGCTCCGGAGCGGACCAGCATGTCCACGATCTCCAGGGCCTGCTCGCCGTTGTCCGGCTGGGACAGGATCAGGTTGTCGATGTCGACGCCGAGCTTCTTCGCGTACTCGGGGTCGAGGGCGTGCTCGGCGTCGACGAAGGCGACCTGGCCTCCGGACTTCTGCGCGTTCGCCACCGCGTGCAGGGTCAGGGTCGTCTTGCCCGAGGACTCCGGGCCGTAGATCTCCACGACACGGCCGCGCGGCAGGCCGCCGACGCCGAGGGCCACGTCGAGGGCGGTCGACCCGGTCGAGATGACCTCGATGGGCTCCTTCGTCCGGTCACCCATGCGCATGACCGCGCCCTTGCCGAACTGCCGTTCAATCTGTGCGAGCGCGGCATCCAGGGCCTTCTCGCGGTCGGTTCCTGCCATGGGTTCCACCCGATTTGCTTGAGTCGATCGCTTCACGTCAAAGACGCTAACGCCTGCCACTGACAATGCGCCCCGACGCACGTCCGGCCTGTGGATAACTCGGGCACCTATCTACCCAAAGTACGTCGAAATGCTCGCCGTTGAGCCTGGCCGGAGACTCCATAAGAATGGATGTTCGATTTTCGTGTCAAGCGCGCCGCGCGACGGCGGCCGGTGCCGTGTCGTGGCTCGGTCCACGGACGACGAGATCAGGCGGAACCCTGCCCGGGCCCTCCGTCCTGCGGTCGCTCCGGACCCTTTGGGCCCTCAGTTCGCTCCGGACCTTCCGCACCCGGCCGCCGTGCCCACAGCTGCCGCGTCCGCGCTATCAGGCCCGGCCCCGCCCCGCGCCAGCGATGGCCGTGCACGCGCGGGTCGTCCGTGACGTCGTATCGCTTCACATACGCCCCCAGGAAGGCCTGGAGCGTGGCGATGGCGGGGATGGCGATCAGCGCGCCGACGGCGCCGAGGAGCGCGGTGCCCGCGATGACCGAGCCGAAGGCGACCGCGGGGTGGATGTCGACGGTCTTCGAGGTCAGCTTGGGCTGCAGCACGTAGTTCTCGAACTGCTGGTAGACCACGACGAAGATCAGCACCCACAGCGCGTACCAGGGATCCACCGTGAACGCGATCAGCATGGGCAGGGCGCCCGCGAGATACGTGCCGATGGTGGGGATGAACTGCGACACCAGGCCCACCCACACGGCGAGCACAGGCGCGTACGGCACGTCCAGCATCTGCAGCAGGACGAAGTGCGCCGCGCCGGAGATCAGCGCCATCAGCCCCCGCGAGTAGATGTAGCCGCCGGTCTTGATAACGGCGATCTCCCAGGCACGCAGCACCTCGGCCTGCCGGGCGGGCGGCAGGACGGAGCAGAGCGCCCGGCGCAGTCGCGGGCCGTCCGCGGCGAAGTAGAACGAGAACAGCCCGATCGTCAGCAGCTGGAAGAGGCCGCCGAGGACCTGGGCGGACACGTCCAGGACACCCGTGGCGCTGTTCTGCACGTAGTTGCGCAGCCAGTCGGAGCGGAGCACGCCCTCCTGGATGTCCACACGCTTCAGGTCGGTCTTGAAGTGTGTGTTGATCCAGTTGATGACGGAGTCGAGGTACTCCGGGAAGCCCTCGATCATCTTGATGATCTGGTCCGCGAGGATGGAGCCGAGCAGGGTGACGAAGCCCGCCGACACGATCACCACGCCGATGAAGACGATGAACGCGGCCAGTCCCCTGCGGATGCCGCGCGAGGCCATCCAGCCCACCGCCGGTTCGATGGCGAGCGCCAGGAAGAACGCGATGAGGATGTTGATCAGCAGGCCGGTGACCTGGTGGAAGGCCCAGCTGCCCAGCTGGAAGGCGGCGACGAGGGCGAGCGCGAGCACCATGGCGCGCGGCAGCCAGCGCGGCATACGGCCGTTCGGCCCGGCGGTTCCGCCTGCGGGGGGCCCGGTCGGCGGCGTCGTACCGAACGGGGAGGACTGCCGGGCTTCCTGCCCGCTCTCGTCAATGGGTGCCACGGACCAAGTCTCACCCACGCCACCGACAGCCGTCTGCCCGCCTGCGATCTTCGTGCCCCGTCAGCGACCCGCGCGATCGCTCAACCGTCTGCCCCGGCCGCTCGACGCTCTCCGCACCCGGCCGGTCAGCGCCTCTCCCGGGGCACGTCCATCACCGAGCAGACCACCTGCCAGACTTCCTTGGCATCCCAGCCGGCGTCCAGTGCCTCGTGCACGGTGCGCCCGCCGAGCTCCGTCATCACGTGATCACGCGCGAAGGTGTCGGCGTAGCCCGCACCGAAGTGCTCCGCCATCCGCTGCCAGAAGACCGTCAACCGCATGCCTCCAGTATCCCGCCCCTGGGGTGGCCCTGAGCCAGGACCGCCTGCCGGCGCCGCTTTCCGCCCTACGGTCTGACCCATGGCCGAAACAGGAGCTTCCACACTCCCCCCGACGCCGCACAGCCCTGTCACGCGCGCGGAGCGCTTCGTCTGGCTCACCGCGCGCGTGCTGGAGCAGCGCCTCTTCGCCCACCGCTTCCGCGGCGCCGCCGCAGACCCGGTGGAGACGGCGCTGGACGCCTACCGCAACGAGGACGGCGGGTACGGCCACGCGCTCGACCCCGATCTGCGCGGCCCGGTCAGCCGGCCGCTGCACACCGCCCACGCCCTGCGCGTCCTGGACGCCGTGGCGCGCTGCGCCGGCCAGCGCGTGGAACGCGTGTGCCGCTACCTGACATCCGTCTCCACGCCGGAGGGCGCGCTCCCGGTCGTCCATCCCAGCGGGCGCGGCTACCCGACGGCCCCCTTCGTGCCGGTCGTGGCCGAACCGGCCGGCGACCTCCTGGCCACCGGGCCGGTGGTGGGGCTGCTGCACCGCAACGAGGTGTGGCACGCCTGGCTGTTCCGGGCCACTGACTTCTGCTGGCAGGCGGTCGAGAACCTGGAGAAGTCGCACCCGCACGAGATCGAGGCCGCCGTGACCTTCCTGGACTCCGTCCCCGACCGCCCGCGCGCGGAGGCGGCCGCCGACCGCCTGGGCCGCCTGGTGCGCGCACAGGGCCTCGTGGCCCTGGAGCCCGGCAACCTGGAGGCGTGTCCGGTCTCCCCCGGCTACGCCTCCGGCGGGCACCACTTCCCGTACGACTACGCGAGGACCCCGCGCTCCCTCGCGCGCGCGTGGTTCACGGACGACGAGATGACCCGCTCCCTGGACCACCTCGCCGCCCGGCAGCAGGAGGACGGCGGCTGGCCCGTCCGATGGCGCCATTGGGCCCCGGCCCCCGCCCTGGAGGCCCGGCCGATCGCGACGATCGAGGCGCTGCGCACCCTCAGCGCCTACGGCCGCACCATCGACTGATCACCAGGCCCCCACGGCCCGCACCCCCGCGGTCACCACCACGGCCGCCGCGACGACGAGCAGGAAGGGGGCGCGCAGCACCAGGGCCACGGCCGCCGCCGCGAGCCCGGCGGCCCGTGCGTCCAGTACCAACGCCTGCCCGTCGGCGAAGGTCTGCTGGGCCGTGAGGGCCGCCAGCAGCGCGACGGGCAGCAAGGCGGCAAGGCGCTTGACGACGGGCCGCTCCAGGGCCCCGGCGGGCACCAGCAGTCCGGCCAGTTTGACGGCGTAGCACCCGAGGGCAGTCACACCGATGGCGATCCAGACGTTCACTCGTCGTCCTCCCGGGAAGCAGGCGTACCCCTGCGCCGGCCGTCCGCCCAGAGGACGACCGGCGCCGCCAGCGCGGCCAGCAGCACCGGCACCCCGGCGGGCAGGACGGGCAGCAGCCCGAGCCCCAGCAGGACGGCCAGCCCGGCGACGGCCCGTTCGGTGCCGGTCCTGAGCATCGGCGCGAGCAGGGCCAGGAACACCGCAGGCCCCGCGGCGTCCAGCCCCCACGCGTCGGTGTCCCCGATGGCCTCGGCACCCAGGGCGCCGAGCAGCGTGGTGAGGTTCCACAGGACGTACAGGGTCAGCCCGGTCACGAGGAACCCGATCCGCGCGGCGCGCCGCGTGGGCTGGGCCAGCGAGACGGCGGCCGTCTCGTCGATCACCCACTGGGCGGCGAACGGCCGCACCGCGCGCGGGAGGGCCAGCAACTGCGACAGCCTCAGCCCGTAGAACGCGTTCCGCACGCCCAGGAAGAAGGCCCCGGCAGCCGCCGTGAACGGACTGCCTCCTGCCGCGAGCGCGCCCACCAGGGCGAACTGGGACGCCCCGGTGAACACCAGGAGGCTCAGCGCGCACGTCTGCAGCAGCGTGAGTCCGCCGCCGGCCGACGTCACTCCGAAGGCGAACCCGGACAGCCCGACGGCCACCCCGACGCCCAGTGCGTCCCGTACGACGGCCCGGTCCGCTTTCCCACCGGTCCCTGTATCTCTGAGAGCTGTCCGATCCACCACACCCCGCACGCTACGAGCAGCCGCTACCACGGGTCTTGTACGTTCTTGCGCTCCCGCTGATAGGCACCCGGAGGCACCCCGACCATCCGGCTGAAGTGCCGGTTGAGATGCGGCTGATCGGTGAACCCCACGGCGACGGCGACCTCGGAGGGCGGCGTCCCGAGGTCCAGCAGCCGCCGCGCCCGCCGGACTCGCGCGTCCGTGAGCCACGCGTGCGGGGGCATCCCGTAGGCGTCCCGAAAGGCCCGCAGCAGTGCGAACGGACTGGTCCCGAGATCAGCCGCCAGCTGCTCCAGAGTCGGCGGCGACGCCATCCGCTCCTCCAGCACACCACGCGCGCGTGCCGCGATCCGGGTCCCGGCCGTCCGCACCTCCCGCCGCGGCATGGGTCCGCCGTTCAGCCGCAGCAGCCTCGTCACGGCGACCCGCAGCAGCGTGTCCGCGGCCAGGGCGTTGCCCTCGTCGGCGGCCCGCAGCACCTGGTGCACCAAGGCGACGGCGTACGGATCGTCCACCACCGGGCTGACGAAACCCGGCGTCCCCCGCAGCGCCATCGTCTCCGCCGCGATCTCCGCCACCACGTCGACCGAGGGGTACACGGCCCCGTATTGCCACCCCTCGGGCACACCGGCCCGCCCGGTGTGCGGGGTGTCGGGATTCACCAGCGCGAGAGCCCCTGCCCCGGCGTACTGATCACCACCTCCGTGGTGGAACACCTCCACCCCATCGGCGATGGCGGCGATCACGAAGTTCTCGTGCGTGTGCCGGACGAACGTCTTCCGGACGTACCGGGCCCGCAGCAGATCCACCCCGGGCAGCTCGTCGTACTGCCAGTGCCGCGCGCGCTCTGTCATACGGCCATTGTCCGCCGCCGCGCCGCTGGCTCCCCGGTCACCCGTCTCCACGCTCCGGGCTCCGGGCTCCGCAACGCTCGCGAAGACACCCTGTCCAAGCGGCCCCGGGCCCCGTTGTCAGTGCCGAGGTGCACGATGGACGCATGCCCAGCAATGCGCACCGAGCCCTGGACGGCTTCTCACCCGCGACCCGCGCCTGGTTCACGGGTGCCTTCCCCGCGCCCACCACCGCCCAGGCCGGCGCGTGGCAGGCCATCCACGAGGGCTCGGACGTGCTGGTCGTCGCCCCCACCGGTTCCGGCAAGACCCTGGCCGCCTTCCTGGCCGCCCTGGACCAGCTCGCCTCGACCCCTCACCCCGCCGATCCCAAGAAGCGCTGCCGGGTCCTCTATGTCTCGCCCCTGAAGGCCCTGGCCGTGGACGTCGAGCGCAACCTCCGCAGCCCTCTGACCGGCATCCGCCAGGAATCCGTGCGGATGGGCCTGCCCGAGCCCGAGGTCAAGGTGGGCATCCGCTCGGGCGACACCCCGGCCGCCGAGCGCCGCTCCCTGGCCACCCGCCCGCCGGACATTCTGATCACGACCCCCGAGTCGCTGTTCCTGATGCTGACCTCCGCCACGCGCGACGCGCTGACCGGCATCGAGACGGTGATCCTCGACGAGGTGCACGCGGTCGCCGGCACCAAGCGGGGCGCCCACCTGGCCCTCTCCCTGGAGCGGCTGGACGACCTCCTGCCGAAGCCGGCCCGCCGCATCGGCCTCTCCGCGACGGTCCGCCCGGTCGACGAGGTGGCCCGCTTCCTGTCGCCCCAGCGCAAGGTGGAGATCGTCCAGCCGGAGTCGGGCAAGGAGTTCGACCTGTCCGTGGTCGTCCCGGTCGAGGATCTGGGCGAGCTGGGCGGTTCCCCGGTGGCGGACGGCTCGGAGGGCGCCGAGCGCCCGTCGATCTGGCCGCATGTCGAGGAGCGGATCGCCGACCTCGTCCAGTCCCACCGCTCCACGATCGTCTTCGCGAACTCCCGCCGCCTCGCGGAGCGCCTGTGCAACCGTCTGAACGAGATCGCGTACGAGCGGGCCACCGGGGAGCCTCTGGACGAGCACCACTCCCCCGCGGAGCTGATGGGCGGTTCGGGAGCCGCCCAGGGCGCCCCCCAGGTCATCGCCCGTGCCCACCACGGCTCGGTCTCCAAGGAGCAGCGCGCCCTGGTCGAGGAGGACCTCAAGGCGGGCCGACTGCCCGCGGTGGTCGCCACCTCCAGCCTGGAGCTGGGCATCGACATGGGCGCGGTGGACCTGGTCGTCCAGGTCGAATCGCCACCCTCGGTCGCCTCCGGCCTCCAGCGCGTGGGCCGCGCAGGCCACCAGGTGGGCGCGGTCTCCACCGGTGTCGTCTTCCCCAAGTACCGAGGCGACCTGGTCCAGGCGGCGGTGGTCACCGAGCGCATGCGCACCGGCGCCATCGAGTCCCTCAGGGTCCCCGCCAACCCCCTGGACGTCCTGGCCCAGCAGGTCGTCGCCATGACGGCTCTGGACACCTGGCAGTTCGACGACCTGCTGGCGGCCGTCCGCCGGGCGGCCCCCTTCGCCTCACTGCCCGAGTCGGCCTTCACGGCCGTGCTGGACATGCTCGCCGGCCGCTACCCTTCCGACGCCTTCGCCGAGCTGCGCCCGCGCGTGGTCTGGGACCGCGTCACGGGTGAGATCAGCGGCCGCCCAGGCGCACAGCGCCTCGCCGTCACCTCCGGCGGCACGATCCCCGACCGCGGCCTCTTCGGTGTCTTCCTCGCGGGCGCCGACCCCAAGAAGGGCGGCGGCCGGGTCGGCGAGCTCGACGAGGAGATGGTCTACGAGTCCCGCGTCGGCGACGTGTTCACGCTCGGCACGAGTTCCTGGCGCATCGAGGACATCACCCGCGACCGTGTCCTTGTCTCCCCCGCCCCGGGCGTGCCGGGCCGGCTGCCCTTCTGGAAGGGCGACCAACTGGGCCGCCCGCTCGAACTGGGCCGGGCACTGGGCGCGTTCCTGCGCGAGGTGGGCTCGCTGTCCGAGGACGACGCCCGCCTCCGCCTGCTCGCCGCGGGCCTGGACGCCTGGGCGGCGGACAACGTGCTGTCGTATCTGGCGGAGCAGCGCGAGGCCTGCGGCCATGTCCCGGACGACCGGACAATCGTCGTGGAGCGCTTCCGCGACGAACTCGGCGACTGGCGGGTGGTGGTGCACTCCCCCTTCGGCGCCCAGGTGCACGCCCCTTGGGCGCTCGCGCTCGGCGCCAAGCTCTCCGAGCGCTACGGCATGGACGCGCAGGTCATGCATGCCGACGACGGCATCGTGCTGCGCCTGCCGGACGCGGACCTGATGAGCCTGGACCTGCTGGACCAGGAACCGGTCAGGATGGGCCGGGAGTACGACGCCGATCAGGCCCCCGTGGGCGCCGCCGACGTCGTGTTCGACAAGGGCGAGGTCGACCAGGTCGTCACCGACCAGGTGGGCAGCTCGGCCCTGTTCGCGTCCCGCTTCCGCGAGTGCGCCGCCCGCGCGCTGCTCCTGCCGCGCCGCAACCCGGGCAAGCGCACGCCCCTGTGGCAGCAGCGGCAGCGCGCCTCCCAGCTGCTGCAGGTGGCGAGCGAGTTCGGTTCGTTCCCGATCGTCCTGGAGGCGGTCCGCGAGTGCCTCCAGGACGTCTTCGACGTTCCCGGGCTCGTCGAGCTGATGGGTGACCTGGAGTCCCGCAAGGTGCGCCTCGTCGAGGTCACCACCGCCGAACCGTCTCCCTTCGCGCGTTCCCTCCTCTTCGGCTACGTCGCCCAGTTCCTGTACGAGGGCGACTCGCCGCTCGCCGAGCGCCGCGCCGCCGCCCTGTCGCTGGACTCCCGGCTGCTGGCCGAGCTGCTGGGCCAGGCGGAGCTGCGCGAGCTGCTCGACGCGGAGGTGCTGACCGAGCTGGAGCGCGAGCTGCGGTGGCTCACCGAGGACCGCCGCGTCAAGGACGCCGAAGGCGTCGCGGACCTCCTCCGCCTCCTCGGCCCGCTCACGGACGCGGAACTGGCCGAGCGGGGTGCCGAACCCCAGTGGGCTCAGGAGCTGGCCGGTGCCCGCCGTGCCATCCGGGTCCGGATCGCGGGCGGGGACCACTGGGCGGCGATCGAGGACGCGGGCCGCCTGCGCGACGCCCTGGGCACGGCCCTGCCGGTCGGTGTCCCGGAAGCGTTCACGGAGCCCGTCAAGGACCCGCTCGGCGATCTCCTGGCGCGCTACGCCCGCACCCACGGCCCGTTCACCTCGGCCACGGCGGCGGCCCGCTTCGGCCTGGGCGTGGCCGTCACCGAGGGCGCCCTCCATCGGCTCAGCGCGGCGGGCCGGATCGTCCAGGGCGAGTTCCACCCGGCCGGGATCGGCCAGGAGTGGTGCGACGCGGCCGTGCTGCGCCGGCTCCGCCGCCGCTCCCTGGCCGCCCTGCGGCACGAGCTGGAGCCGGTGGCGCCCGCCGCGCTCGCCCAGTTCCTCCCCCAGTGGCAGCACATCGGCAAGGGGCACTCCCTGCGCGGCATCGACGGGCTGGTGCGCGCCATCGAGCAGGTGCAGGGCGCGTCGGTACCGGCCTCCGCCCTGGAGAAGCTCGTCCTGCCCTCCCGGGTCGTGAACTACACCCCAGGGATGCTGGACGAGCTCACCGCCGCGGGCGAGGTCGTGTGGGCCGGGGCCGGTTCACTCCCCGGCAAGGACGGCTGGGTCTCCCTCTACCTGGCGGACGCGGCCCCCCTGCTCCTGCCGCCCCCGCACCCCTTGGAGCTGACCGCCCTCCACCAGTCCGTCCTGGACACCCTCTCCGGCGGCTACGGCCTGTTCTTCCGCCAGATCGCCGACCAGGTCCGCGCCACCACCCACCCCGACGCCACCGACCCCCAGCTGGCCGACGTGCTCTGGGACCTGGCCTGGTCCGGCCGCCTGACGAACGACACGCTCACCCCCATGCGCTCCCTGCTCGGCTCGGGCCGTACCGCAGGCTCCACGGCCCACCGCGCCAAGCGGACCGTCCCGCGCGGCCGCTACGGCTCCCTGACGGCCGCGGCCCGCCCCGCGGCGTCCCGCTCCGGTCCGCCGACCGTCGCCGGCCGCTGGTCCCTGCTCCCGTCGCCCGAGCCGGACCCCACAGTGCGCGCCCACGCACTCGCCCGCACCCTCCTCGACCGGCACGGCGTGGTGACCAGGGGCGCCGTGTCGGCGGAGGGCGTCGAGGGCGGGTTCTCGGCGACGTACCGCGTCCTGTCCGTCTTCGAGGAGAGCGGTCAGGCCCGCCGCGGCTATGTGGTGGAGGGGCTCGGCGCGGCTCAGTTCGCGATGGACGGCGCCGTGGACCGTCTGCGCGCGGTGTCCAACGCCCGCGACCGCGGCGAAGACCTGCCCGGGCCTCCTCCGGGCCCCGACCTCGATCCGTTCCCGTCCCATGACTTCGCCGAGCCGGACGACGCGCCCCGCTCCCACGACCACACCGACGACCCGGGCCCCGACGGCTTCCCTGACTTCGGCCCCACCTATGACGCCCCGGCACTCCAGCCGTCCCCGGACGACTACGTCTCGCCTCGCGACTACCCCCCGCAGGCCGCCCCGCCCTGGCAGAACGGCGGACGCGCGGCGTACGACGCCGGCTTCCCGGGCCGCCGTGCCCGCCCGGACGCCGCGTCCCGGGCCGTCGTCCTCGCCGCCGCTGATCCCGCGAACGCGTACGGCGCCGCCCTGGCCTGGCCCGAGCCCCCGACCGGCGCCGGGCACAAGCCGGGCCGCAAGGCGGGCTCCCTGGTGGTGCTCGTCGAGGGCGAACTGACGCTCTACATGGAGCGCGGCGGCAAGACCCTGCTGGCCTGGGCCGCCGACCCGGACGGCGCCCCCTCCGACGACCCCCGTCTGCGCACCGCGGCGGAGGCACTCGCCGCAGCCGCCCGCGCGGGCTCCCTCGGCACGGTCACCGTGGAGCGGGTCAACGGCACGCAAGCCCTGACCTCCCCCATCGGCACCCTCCTGGAAGGAGCGGGCTTCATCGCCACACCCCGCGGCCTCCGCCTCCGCGCCTGACGTCCACCACCCCCGGCGCACCCGCGCACACCCGTGCCACCCTTGACCCATGCCCGAAGGCGACACGGTCTGGCAGACCGCGAAGCGGCTGCACGGCGCCCTCGCGGGCAAAGTGCTGACCCGCAGCGACCTGCGCGTGCCCAGGTTCGCCACGGCCGACCTCACAGGACGTGCGGTCCTCGACGTCACCCCGCGCGGCAAGCACCTCCTCACCCGCGTGGAGGGCGGCCTGACCCTGCACTCCCATCTGCGGATGGACGGCTCCTGGAAGATCTACGCGAACGGCCGACGCTGGACCGGCGGCCCCGGCCACCAGATCCGCGCGATCCTCGCGAACGCCGACAGCACGGCCGTCGGCTACCGCCTCCCCGTCCTGGAACTCCTGCGCACCACCGACGAGCACCGCGCGGTGGGCCACCTCGGCCCAGACCTCCTCGGCCCGGACTGGGACCCCGACCGGGCCCTCGCCCTTGTCCTCCAGGACCCCGCCCGCCTCCTCGGCGAGGCCCTGCTCGACCAGCGCAACCTCGCCGGCATCGGCAATGTCTACAAGAGCGAGCTGTGCTTCCTGCTCGGCGTCACCCCCTGGCTCCCCGTGGGCGACCTCCCCGCCGAACGCGCGGCGAAGCTGCCCGAGCTCGCCAGGAAGCTGCTGGAGACCAACCGCGACCGCCCGGTCCGCAGGACGACGGGCCGCCGCGGCCAGGACCTCTTCGTCTACGGCCGGGCCCCCCGCCCCTGCCTGCGCTGCGGTACCTCCGTCCGCGTCGCCGACCAGGGCGACGGCTCCCGCGAACGCCCCACCTACTGGTGCCCCACCTGCCAGCCGGGCCCTGCCCCGGCCCCCGCAAGACGCATCCGGCCCGCCCCAGGCAATTGACGCCCCGTCAGATTCGCTCGTACGGTCCCTGCATGCCCCTCACTGCGTACGACCTCACCGGCCGCAGCGCGTTCGTCACCGGGGCCGCGAGCGGTATCGGCCGCGCCTCGGCCCTCCTCCTCGCCGAGGCGGGCGCGACCGTGCACTGCGCGGACCGCGACACCGAGGGCCTGCACGAGACGGCGACCCTGATCAAGGACACCGGCGGCACCGCCCACCCACACCCCCTCGACGTCACCGACCGCTCCCAGTTGCGGCAGGCCATCACCTCCTGCGAACGCCTGGACGCCCTGGCCGCGATCGCCGGCGTCATGCACAGCAGCCCCGTGCTGGAGACCCGGGACGAGGACCTCGACCGGGTACTCGACGTGAACTTCAAGGGCGTGCTGTACGCCTGCCAGGAGGCGGCCCGTCTGATGATCGCCACCGGCACCCGGGGCAGCATCGTCACCATGGCCTCGGGCGCCGTCGACACCGGCGGCCCCGGGCTGCTCTGCTACGGCGCGGCGAAGGCGGCGGTGGTCCAGCTGACGAAGACCCTCGCGACGGAGGTCGGCCGGCACGGCATCCGCGTCAACGCGGTGGCCCCCGGCTGGATCCGCACACCGATGACCGACCGCCACGACAGCAAGGCCCAGTCGCACACGGAGTCCGCCATGGCCCGCATGTCACCCCTGGGCAGGGTGGGTGAGCCCGAGGACATCGCGCACGCGGTCCTGCACCTGGCATCCGACGCCTCGGCGTTCACTACAGGCCAGATCCTCCGCCCGAACGGGGGCGTGGCGATGCCGTGGTAGCCCCCGCGCCTGTCCCGTATCCCTCCGCGCCTGCCCCGCGACCACCCCGCACCCCCCAGTCCCTCCACCACCGCCCCGAACCGACCACCACCCCGCCCGCCCGCCCCTTCGGCACACAGTGCACCGGCAACACGCTCAGCCCCCACCCGCCGGCCGCGACCGCCGCCTCCAGCACTCCAGCCCCGGGCACGACCACCAGCCGGAGCACGGCCCACCACCACAGCGCCCCCAGTCCGAGCACGGCCCCCCGGACCCCCCAGTCCCAGACCCCCCAGCGCCCTATCCCCGCCATGGCCGCCACCTCCAGCCCGACGCTATTCGGCCGCCCGGACCTACCGGCAGGGCGCACCAACGGCACACCGGCGCACCGCACACCACCCGAAGCCGGGCGGCATCGCGCCCGGCTTGCTCGTCACCCGGTTCCGTCACCCGTTCTCGGCCTGGAACATCCAGTGATGCTTCTCCAGGTCCGCCGTGATCCCGATGAAGATGTCCTGACTCACCGGATCCGGCTCGCCGGTCGCCTCGACCCGCTCCCGCATCCGCGCGATCACCGCGCCCAGCGCCTCCACGAGCGTCCCCACGGCGGTCGTGTCATCGACCCACCCTTCGGGGGTCACGCCGATTCCGCTGCCGACGGCCACCGTCGCGGCACGCCCGTCGGGCGAGATACCGAGCGCCGCGGAGCGCTCCGCCACGGTGTCGGAGTACCTCCGCGCGGTGTCGACGACCTCGTCGAGCTGGAGATGGACGGAACGGAAGCGCGGTCCCACCACGTTCCAGTGGATCTGCTTCGCCACGAGCGCGAGATCCACCAAGTCGACCAGCGCACCTTGCAGCGCCTCCGACACGGTCTTCAGGCTCGCGTCGGACAACGGGCTCTTCACGACGTACATCCGCACCTCCGTGGACTGCCCCCGCCATCCCCTCAACGATGACCGCCATACGCCACACCGGCAAACGCACACGAAACGGGCGTAAGACGCCGGCTGTCGCCGCACAAGCAAAAACCCCGGGCGGGCACCCCTCCGGATCTCCCGGAGAGGCCCGGCCGGGGCCTCAGCACTTCTCAGCGCCCGATCGGCGCCGTTCGCTTCATACCGCGTGCGCGAAATCGCTCACGCGGCGACGACGTCCACCGCCTCGGCGGGCGCCTTGATGGTCACCCGCTCCGGGGGCACACCGGTCACCGAAACGGAACCCAGCATCGGGCGAACCGGCGTGGGTACAGGCTCGCTGGGGGTGGCCGCAGCAGACTGGGCCAGCTCAGCGAGGGCGAGCTCGTCGCTCACTTCCCGCATGAGCTCGGACATCCGTACGTCCAGCGCGTCGCAGATGGCGGAGAGCAGCTCGGAGGACGCCTCCTTCTGCCCCCGCTCCACCTCGGAGAGATAGCCGAGTGAGACTCGGGCGGACGAGGAGACTTCGCGCAGAGTACGGCCCTGGCGCTGGCGCTGCCGACGCAGCACGTCACCCAGCAGGCGACGGAGCAGAATCATCGGTGGCTCCCTCCTCGGACCGCGTAGCCGCATCCATTACGCCCCACCGTACCGCCTTGCGCCGCGGCCGTGCGGGGAGCGATGTCGTGTTCACTCAGGGCTGCAAACATCAAAACCCCCCGTTCCGTTCCGTATCCTGTGCCCGCTCATTCCCAGTCTGTTCGCCCGCAAGCCCCTTCGGGAGCACTGCGAGTACGCTCCGTACACTCTCTCTACGAATTTCCTCGCGGTCGCCGTTCAACCGCAGAGCCTCCACTTTTCCGCCGCGGGCAGAACCGGAATCGCCTTCGCAGAGCGCGTCCACGGGGCCTGTGAAGCTCTGGGGGCCGATGTGACCTCTGCCGCCGCGACGAGGCCGCCAGTCGAACGACTCCGCGACGACGAGCGTCCCGCTCTTCACCGTGAGTAGTCGCACCACGTCAGTGGCCGTGGAACTCACGCTTCCTTCTCCTCCAACGCGGCCTTGCGCTCGGCGATTCCCCGCCTGCGCAGCACAATGGCCTGTTTCACATAGTCGAGCCCGGTCACCACGGTCAGCACGACCGCAGCGGCCATCACCCACCACCTCAGGGTGGCCAGCCACCCCGTCAGCGCCAGCACATACATGCCCACGGCCACGCCCTGGGTGAGGGTCTTGAGCTTGCCGCCGCGGCTGGCCGGGATGACGCCGTACCGGATGACGATAAAACGCAGGAGGGTGATCCCGAGTTCCCGCCCGAGGATGACACCGGTCACCCACCACGGCAGATCCCCGAGCGCGGACAGACAGATCAGCGCCGCCCCCATGATCGCCTTGTCGGCGATGGGGTCGGCGATCTTCCCGAAGTCGGTGACCAGGTTGTACGTGCGCGCCAGATGACCGTCGAAGATGTCCGTGATCATGGCGATGGCGAAGGCCGCCCAGGCGAGGGCGCGCCACGCCGGGTCGTACCCTCCGTCCGCGAGCATCAGGGCCACGAAGGCCGGCACGAGGACCAGCCGGAGCATGGTCAGCAGGTTGGCGATGTTCCAGACACTGGCCTGGTTGACGGCCGCCGCCGTCAGTTTCCCGCCCCGCGCGCCCTTGTCCTCACCCGGGGCCTCGACGCCGGCCCCGTCCGAGCCCGCACCGACGACAGCCCCACTGCCACTCGCACCGTGCCCCGTACCGGACGTCCCGCCCTCGGCCGACCTCGCGGCCGTACGGCCGACCGCCGACCCGGGCACTCCCGGGGCCGCACCGGCCGCGGGCCTCCTCGCGCCGGAGGCGCCTCCCGCCGCGGCTGCCGGGACACCGGTCATCTGCCCGCCTCCTCACTCCACGCAGGCGACGCGAACGAACCCTGCAGGGGCTCGGCCACCAGGTCGACACCCTCCGTACCGACCACCTTCGCCTCGACCATACGACCGGTGCGGAGCCCCGCGCCGCTCGTGAGCAGCACCTGGCCGTCCGTCTCGGGCGCCTGGTGCTCGGCACGGCCGTACACGCCCTCCTCGTCGACGGACTCGACGAGCACGTGCAGCGTCTGGCCGACGCGCTCCTCCGCACGCTGCGATACGAGTTCCTCGGCCAGCCGCGAGACCCGTGCCAGCCGCTCGGCGACCACGTCCTCGTCGAGCTTGTTCTCGTAGGTCGCCGCCTCGGTGCCCTCCTCGTCGGAGTAGCCGAAGACCCCGATGGCGTCCAGCCGCGCGCCGTTCAGGAACCGCTCCAGCTCGGCGAGGTCGGCCTCGCTCTCGCCGGGGAAGCCGACGATGAAGTTGGAGCGCACGCCGGCCTCGGGCGCCTTGGTCCGGATGGTGTCGAGCAGTTCCAGGAAGCGGTCGGTGTCGCCGAAGCGGCGCATCGCGCGCAGCACGCCGGGTGCGGAGTGCTGGAAGGAGAGGTCGAAGTAGGGCGCGACCTTCGGGGTCGACGTCAGGACGTCGATCAGGCCGGGCCGCATCTCCGCGGGCTGGAGGTAGCTCACCCGGACCCGCTCGATGCCGTCGACCTCGGCGAGCTCGGGCAGCAGCGACTCCAGCAGGCGGATGTCGCCCAGGTCCTTGCCGTAGGAGGTGTTGTTCTCGGAGACCAGCATGATCTCCTTCACGCCCTGCTCGGCCAGCCAGCGCGTCTCGTTCAGCACGTCGCTCGGGCGGCGGGAGATGAAGGAGCCGCGGAAGGACGGGATGGCGCAGAAGGAGCAGCGCCGGTCGCAGCCGGAGGCGAGCTTCACGGAGGCGACCGGGGCGCCGTCCAGGCGGCGGCGCAGAGGCGCGCGGGGACCCGAGGCCGGAGCGAGGCCTTCCGGAAGGTCGGCGGGGGCGTGTCCGGGCAGCGCGACATCGGCTGCGGACTCCTGTCGCTGCGCCGGGCTGATCGGCAGCAGCTTGCGCCGGTCGCGCGGGGTGTGCGAGGCGTGGATGCCGCCGTTGAGGATGGTCTGGAGCCGGTCCGAGATGTCCGTGTAGTCGTCGAAACCGAGCACACCGTCGGCCTCGGGGAGGGCCTCGGCGAGTTCCTTGCCGTACCGCTCGGCCATGCAGCCCACCGCCACCACGGCCTGGGTTCTGCCGTGCCCCTTGAGGTCGTTGGCTTCCAGGAGGGCGTCGACGGAGTCCTTCTTGGCGGCCTCGACGAAGCCGCAGGTGTTCACGACGGCGACGTCCGCGTCCTCGGCGTCCTCCACGAGGTGCCAGCCGTCGGCCTCCAGACGGCCTGCGAGCTCCTCCGAGTCCACCTCGTTACGGGCGCAGCCAAGGGTGACCAGTGCGACGGTACGGCGTTCAGGCATGGGCTCAAGAGTACTTCGTCCCACTGACACCCCACGTCGACGGGGTTGGCCGATCCCGGCCAACCCCGTACGTCGGACACCCCTTGGGCGCGGTCACCCGGCCTCGGGGTCGCCCTTCGTGTACGTGAGACGTTCCACGGACCCCGGCTTGAAGTCGTCCTCGATCTTCTTGCCGTTGACGAAGAGGTCGATCGCGCCGGCGTCCCCGAGGACGAGGTGCACCTTCGAGCTGTCCTGGAAGGTCTTGGAATCGCCCTGCTTGAGGACACCGTCGAAGATCATCCGGCCGTTGTGGTCCTTGGCGGCGATCCAGCTGCGGCCGTCGGCGGCGGCCACCCGGACCGTCACCTTGTCCTGGGGCGCGGCCGCGATGGCGCTGTCGGAGGGTTCGGGCTTGGGTTCGGCGGGCTTCTTGGACTTGGTGGTCGGGGAGACGGAGGCGCCGGGCGTGGAGCCCTCGGCCACATTGGCCTCGCCGGCGCTGTCGTCGCCGCCCTGGAACATGGTGAACCCGACGAAACCGATCACGACGACGATCGCGGCGACCATGGCCGCGGTCCAGTTGGGTCCCCGCCGCTCCGGACGGATGCGTTCCGCCTCGAACAGGGGAGCCGCCGGGGTCGGCGCGGGACGGCCGCCGTGCGTGTCGCCGTACTGGGCGAGCAGCGGCGCGGGGTCGAGATGGACGGCCTTGGCCAGGGTCCTGATGTGCCCGCGGGCGTAGACGTCCCCGCCGCAGGCGGTGAAGTCGTCGGCCTCGATGGCGTGCACGATGTTCATGCGGACCCGGGTGGCGCTACTGATGTCGTCGACGGTCAGTCCGGCGGCGATACGCGCCTGCTGCAGGACACGGCCGATGGAGGGGCGGGCTTCCTCGTGGTCGTCTTCGACGCGCTCGTCTTCGAACGGACGCTCGTCTTCAGGGGAGTTGCCGATGGACACGGGGGCGCCTTTCGAGCGTGTAGCCGCCTGTGCTGGAAGTTCAGTCTAGGGGGGGTAGGAAAGGGTGAGGCAACCGGGCGGAGTCACTTTGTACGCCATCGGAATGGCCCGACATTCCGATGGTGGGGTGGGTGCTTTTCGCCTCCCTCAACTTGACGTACGCCGGTGGGAAACGGTTGCTCAATAACCCCTAACGGGTGAGTCACGATCCGGACACCCGGCCCGGTGGCCGTACACCCCGTGCGGCGACCGCCGCTTCCCTACCCTTCAGACTCCCCCCGGATCAGCGCGAGCACGCCATCCAGCTCATCAGGCTTCACAAGAACGTCACGTGCCTTGGAACCCTCGCTCGGCCCGACGATGTTCCGGGACTCCATCAGGTCCATCAGCCGCCCGGCCTTGGCGAAGCCGACGCGCAGTTTGCGCTGGAGCATGGACGTCGACCCGAACTGCGTGGAGACGACCAGTTCGGCCGCCTGGCACAGCAGGTCGAGGTCGTCGCCGATGTCCTCGTCGATCTCCTTCTTCTGCTTGGTGCCCACGGTGACGTCGTCCCGGAAGACGGGCGCCATCTGGTCCTTGCAGTGCCGCACGACGCCCGCGATCTCCTCCTCGGTCACGAAGGCGCCCTGCATACGGGTCGGCTTGCTGGCCCCCATCGGCAGGAACAGCCCGTCGCCCTTGCCGATGAGCTTCTCGGCACCCGCCTGGTCGAGGATGACGCGCGAGTCCGCCAGCGAGGAGGTGGCGAAGGCGAGCCGCGACGGCACGTTCGCCTTGATCAGACCGGTGACGACGTCGACCGACGGTCGCTGCGTGGCGAGCACCAGGTGGATGCCGGCCGCGCGCGCGAGCTGGGTGATGCGCACGATCGCGTCCTCGACGTCCCGCGGCGCGACCATCATCAGGTCGGCGAGCTCGTCCACGATGACCAGCAGATAGGGGTACGCCTGGAGCTCCCGCTCGCTGCCCTCGGGCGGCTGCACCTTGCCCTCGCGCACGGCCCGGTTGAAGTCGTCGATGTGCCGGTATCCGTAGGCCGCCAGGTCGTCGTAGCGCAGGTCCATCTCGCGTACGACCCACTGGAGCGCCTCGGCGGCCCGTTTGGGGTTGGTGATGATCGGCGTGATCAGGTGCGGGATGCCCTCGTAGGCGGTCAGCTCGACCCGCTTGGGGTCGACGAGGATCATCCGGACGTCCTCGGGGGTCGCCCGCATCATGATCGAGGTGATCAGGCAGTTGATGCAGGACGACTTGCCGGAGCCGGTGGCGCCGGCGACCAGCATGTGCGGCATCTTCGCCAGCGAGTGCATGACGAAGCCGCCCTCGACGTCCTTGCCGAAGGCGACCAGCATCGGGTCGTCGTCCTCCGCGGACTCCGCCAGACGGAGGACGTCACCGAGGTTGACCATCTCCCGGTCGGTGTTCGGGATCTCGATACCCACCGCGGACTTGCCGGGGATCGGGCTGATGATCCGCACGTCCGGGGAGGCGACGGCGTAGGCGATGTTCTTGGTCAGCGCGGTGATCCGCTCGACCTTCACGGCGGGGCCGAGCTCGACCTCGTAGCGCGTGACCGTCGGTCCGCGGGTGAAGCCGGTGACGCTGGCGTCCACCTTGAACTCGGTGAAGACGGTGGTCAGCGACTCGACGATGGCGTCGTTGGCGGCGCTGCGGGCCTTGCCCGGGCCGCCGCGCTCCAGCAGGTCGAGCGACGGCAGGGAGTACGTGATGTCGCCGGAGAGCTGCAACTGCTCCGCACGCGCGGGCAGGTCGCGGGGCTCGGCGGGCGGGGCCTTGGTGAGGTCCCGGACGCCCGCCTTCGGCTTCTCCCGCTCGGGCTCGTCCTGCTTGAGCATGTCCTGCTTGGGCTTGGCCTTGTCCCGCTGGGGACGTGCGGCCGGGACGGGCGTCGGCGTGGTCGCCTCACGGTCCCCCACCGTCACGCCCTGGGTGAGGTCGGCGACGATCGGCGAGGGCGGCATCCCGTGCATGACTGCACCGTCGAGCGCCGCGGCGGCCGCGGCGGCCACGTCCACGGCGTCCATGGACCGGTTCATGTCCGGCTGCGGCACGGCGGACCGCCGGGGACGGCCGCGGCGCCGGGAGAGGGCCTCCTGCTCGGCGCTGTCGGGGTCGTACCCCGCGGGCGCCGGCGTGCGCCTGCCGCGCGGCCGGGCGGGCAGCGCCTCCCGCCACTGCTCCTCGTAGCGCTCGTCGTCCTCGCCGAACTCGTCGAACTCGTCCTCGGCCGGATCGCGGACGATCCCGAGCCGCACCCCGAGCAGCCGCAGCCGCTGCGGAATGGCGTTGACGGGCGTGGCCGTGACGACCAGCAGCCCGAAGACCGTCAGCAGTACGAGCAGCGGCACGGCGAGCACATGGCCCATGGCGTACGACAGCGGCGTCGCCATGGCCCAGCCGATGAGCCCGCCGGCGTCCCTTATGGCCTGCATGCCGGCGCCGCGCGCGGGCGAGCCGCAGGCGATGTGGACCTGGCCGAGCACGCCGATGACGAGCGCGGACAGGCCGATGACGATGCGTCCGTTGGCCTCGGGCTTCTCCGGGTGACGGATGAACCGCACCGCGACGACGGCCAGCAGTATCGGCACGAGCAGGTCGAGCCGGCCGAAGGCGCCGGTCACCAGGATCTCGACCAGATCGCCCACGGGGCCCTTCAGATCGGCCCAGGTGCCCGCGGCGACGATCAGTGCGATGCCGAGCAGCAGCAGTGCGACACCGTCCTTGCGGTGTGCCGGGTCGAGATTCCTGGCGCCCTGCCCTATGCCGCGGAACACGGCGCCGACGGCGTGCGCGACGCCGAGCCACACGGCACGCACGAGCCGGTAAATGCCTCCGGTCGGGCTGGGTGCCGGTTTGGGCGCGGGCTTCTTCGCCGCGGCCTTCTTGGCGGGCGCCTTCTTCGCGGGAGCCTTTTTGGCAGCGGCCTTCTTCGCCGGAGCCTTCGCTGAAGCGGCCGCCTTCTTCGCGGGCGGCTTCTTGGCTGCGGAGGAACGTGAGGCCATGGGTGTGAGGTTACCGGTGGAGACGACAAGGGACACGTGTGCCTACGGCTTCACCCGTTCGTGTCGCTCCGGGAGAGGCGCGAAACTGACGCGCGTTCATGGGCAGGCAACCAGGCCCGCCCGCGCGTCAGTTCTGTGAGGAGACCGACGGCGTGCTCCCGGTGCCCGGCTCCAGCGCGTCCAGCGCCCGCCGCAACCCCGTGAGCTTGCGCTCCAGATGAGCCGCCGTGGCGACCGCGGCAGCGTCCGTCGACTCGTCGTTCAGCTGCTTGGTCAGTGCCTCGGCCTGCTCCTCGACGGCCGCGAGCCGCGCCGAAAGCTCCGCGAGCAGCCCGGCCGACTCCTTGGCCTCACCGCCCGCGCTATTGTCGCCGCCCTCCAACTGGAGCCGCAGCAGCGACGCCTGCTCACGCAGCTGGCAGTTCTTCATGTACAGCTCGACGAAGACGGAGACCTTCGCGCGCAGCACCCAGGGGTCGAACGGCTTGGAGATGTAGTCGACCGCGCCCGCCGCGTAACCCCGGAAGGTGTGGTGCGGGCCGTGGTTGATCGCCGTGAGGAAGATGATCGGGATGTCCCGAGTCCGCTCACGTCGCTTGATGTGCGCCGCTGTCTCGAAGCCGTCCATGCCCGGCATCTGGACGTCCAGCAGAATGACCGCGAAGTCGTCCGTGAGCAGCGCTTTGAGTGCTTCCTCCCCGGACGATGCCCGCACCAGCGTCTGATCGAGCGCAGAGAGGATCGCCTCCAGCGCCAGCAGATTCTCCGGCCGGTCATCGACCAGGAGGATCTTGGCCTTCTGCACCATGGCCCGCCCTCCTCGCCCCGGCGTGGGGCCTCCCCTGTCCGCAGGACCTGGGGACGCACCGGTCGGTGCCGCCCCAGGGGACGACTCCCTTACGTCGCCCGTCCTTGTGCCGGTCATCGTAGCCGCACCCTGCCTGTCGCCACACCCTGTCACCGTGATGTCACTGTGCACGTAGCGGAAACGCAGCAGGAGACCAGAAGGTTCCCCAGATCTTGTACTTCTACACGACTATGCGTACATCGAGTCGGCAACTCCGTGTGAACACCGAACCTTCCCCGCACGGTTGCGCGACGACCCGACGTTCCCCTCATTCTCCTCGCATCCACTGATCCATCACCGCGAGCAGGTGATCCGGGTCGACCGGCTTCGTGACGTAGTCGGAGGCACCCGACTCGATCGCCTTCTCCCGGTCGCCCTTCATCGCCTTCGCTGTCAGCGCGATGATCGGCAGTCCGGAGAACTGCGGCATCCTGCGGATCGCCGTGGTCGTCGCGTATCCGTCCATCTCGGGCATCATGATGTCCATCAGGACGACCGCCACATCGTCGTGCTGCTCCAGCACCTCGATGCCCTCGCGGCCGTTCTCGGCGTACAGCACGGACAGGCCGTGCTGCTCCAGGACGCTGGTCAGGGCGAAGACGTTGCGGATGTCGTCGTCGACGATGAGGACCTTCTGGCCGCCGAACCGGATGCCGCGGTGCGTCTTCGGCGCGAGTTCCCGCTCGGAGGGCGTCCACTGCTCAGGCGGCGCGGGGCGCGCCTCCAGCTCGGGCATCCTGCGGCGCCGCCGGAACAGGGCCGCCGGTCCGTTCTGCGTGTCGCGGTACGACTTCACCTCCGCGGGAGTGTCGACCTCCACCTCGGACAGCTCCGACTGGTCGGGCGACGACGTCACCAGGTCACCGGCCTCCAGGGCGGGCAGTTGCTGCTGGTAGCCCTGCGGCGGCAGTTCGCTGGGGTGCAGCGGCAGGTACAGCGTGAACGTCGAGCCGCGGCCCGTCTCGCTCTGGGCGTAGATCTCACCGCCGAGCAGCTGGGCGATCTCCCGCGAGATGGACAGCCCCAGGCCCGTACCGCCGTACTTGCGGCTGGTCGTGCCGTCGGCCTGCTTGAACGCCTCGAAGATCACCCGCATCTTGCTGGAGGCGATACCGATCCCGGTGTCCGTCACGGAGAACGCGATCAGCTCCGCGTCCGCGTCGGTCAGCGACCCGGTCTCCAGCAGCTGCTCCCGGATCCGCTGCGGAACGTCGTCCCGCGCCGGCCTGATGACCAGCTCCACCGACCCCGAGTCGGTGAACTTCACCGCGTTCGACAGCAGGTTGCGCAGCACCTGCAGCAGCCGCTGCTCGTCGGTGTGCAGCGTGGCGGGCAGCTCCGGCGACACCCGTACGGACAGGTCCAGGCCCTTCTCCGCGGTCAGCGGGCGGAACGTGGCCTCCACGTAGTCCACGAGCTGGACGAGCGCGATACGCGTCGGGGAGACGTCCATCTTGCCCGCCTCGACCTTCGACAGGTCGAGGATGTCGTTGATGAGCTGGAGCAGGTCGGAACCGGCCCCGTGGATGGTCTCGGCGAACTCGACCTGCTTCGGGGAGAGGTTCCCCTCGGCGTTGTCGGCGAGCAGCTTGGCCAGGATCAGCAGCGAGTTGAGCGGCGTACGCAGCTCGTGCGACATGTTCGCCAGGAACTCGCTCTTGTAGCGCATCGACACGGCGAGCTGCTCGGCGCGCTCCTCCAGGACCTGCCGCGCCTCCTCGATCTCGGTGTTCTTCACCTCGATGTCGCGGTTCTGCTGGGCCAGCAGCTCGGCCTTCTCCTCCAGTTCGGCGTTGGACGCCTGGAGGGCCTTCTGCCGCTGCTCCAACTCCGCCGACCGCTCACGCAGTTGCTCGGTCAGCTCCTGCGACTGCGCCAGCAGCAGCTCGGTCTTGGTGTTGACCGAGATGGTGTTGACACTCGTCGCGATCATCTCGGCGATCTGGTTGAGGAAATCCTTCTGGATCTGCGTAAAGGGAGTGAAGGAGGCCAACTCGATGACCCCGAGCACCTTGCCCTCGAACAGCACCGGCAGCACGATCACCTGCGCGGGCGGCGCCTCACCGAGCCCCGAGGAGATCCTCAGATAGCCGCTGGGCGCGTTCTCCACGAGGATCGTGCGCTTCTCCGTGGCGGCCGTCCCGATGAGCGCCTCACCGGGCTGGAACGACGTCGGCATGGAGCCCATCGAGTAGCCGTACGAGCCGAGCATGCGCAGCTCGTACTGGTCGTCGCCCGCTGGGTTCTTGTCCTCGCCGTCGACCAGCGGCATCGCCAGGAAGAACGCGCCGTGCTGCGCGGACACCACCGGCGTCAGCTCGCTCATGATCAGCGAGGCCACGTCCTCCAGGTCGCGGCGGCCCTGCATCAGCGCGGAGATCCGGGCCAGGTTGCCCTTGAGCCAGTCCTGCTCCTTGTTGGCGATCGTGGTGTCGCGCAGGTTGGCGATCATCTTGTTGATGTAGTCCTGGAGTTCCTGGATCTCCCCGGACGCATCCACGTCGATCTTCAGGTTCAGATCGCCACGGGTCACCGCGGTCGCCACGCGCGCGATGGCACGCACCTGCCGGGTCAGGTTCCCGGCCATCTCGTTCACGGACTCGGTGAGGTCGCGCCACGTCCCGTCGACGTCACGCACGCGTGCCTGCCCGCCGAGCTGCCCTTCCGTACCCACCTCGCGGGCCACCCGGGTGACCTCCTCGGCGAAGGACGACAGCTGGTCGACCATCGTGTTGATGGTCGTCTTCAGCTCCAGGATCTCGCCGCGCGCGTCGATGTCGATCTTCTTCGTCAGGTCACCCTTGGCGATGGCCGTGGTCACCATGGCGATGTTGCGCACTTGGCCGGTGAGGTTGGACGCCATGCCGTTCACGGACTCGGTCAGGTCCTTCCACGTACCGGCCACACCCGGCACATGCGCCTGCCCGCCCAGAATGCCGTCCGTGCCCACCTCACGGGCCACCTTGGTGACCTGCTCGGCGAACGAACTCAGCGTCTTCACCATCGTGTTGATGGTGTCGGCGAGCTGCGCGACCTCGCCCCGCGCCTCGATCGTGACCTGCCGTGTGAGGTCACCGTTGGCGACCGCCGCCGAGACCTGGGAGATGTTCCGCACCTGTGTGGTGAGGTTCTTGGCCATCAGGTTGACGTTGTCGCTCAGGTCCTTCCAGATGCCCGTGACACCCGGCACGTGCGCCTGGCCGCCCAGGATGCCCTCGGTGCCCACCTCACGGGCGACCCGGGTCACCTGCTCGGCGAAGGAGGAGAGCTGGTCCACCATCGTGTTGACGGTCGTGACCAGTTCCAGGATCTCGCCCTTGGCGTCGACGGTGATCTTCTTCGACAGATCGCCGCGGGCGACCGCCGTCGTGACCTCGGCGATGTTGCGCACCTGGATGGTCAGGTTGTTCGCCATGCCGTTCACGGACTGGGTGAGGTCCTTCCAGGTGCCGGAGACACCCTGCACCTCGGCCTGGCCGCCCAGGATGCCCTCCGTACCCACCTCACGGGCCACACGCGTGACCTCTTCGGCGAACGACGAGAGCTGGTCCACCATCGTGTTCAGGGTGTTCTTCAGCTCCAGGATCTCCCCGCGCGCGTCCACGGTGATCTTCTGGGACAGGTCACCCCGGGCCACCGCCGTGGCCACCTGCGCGATGTTGCGCACCTGGCCGGTCAGGTTGGACGCCATGCCGTTCACGGAGTCGGTCAGGTCGCGCCACACACCGGCGACGCCGGGCACTTGCGCCTGACCGCCCAGCCGGCCGTCCGTACCCACCTCGCGCGCGACCCGGGTCACCTGGTCGGCGAAGGCCGAGAGCTGGTCGACCATCGTGTTGATGGTGTTCTTCAGCTCGAGGATCTCCCCGCGCGCGTCGACGTCGATCTTCTGAGACAGGTCGCCACGGGCGACGGCCGTCGTCACCTGCGCGATGTTGCGCACCTGTGAGGTGAGGTTGCCGGCCATGGAGTTGACGGAGTCGGTGAGCTCCTTCCACGTGCCCGACACGCCGTCCACCTGGGCCTGACCACCCAGGCGGCCCTCCGTACCCACGTCCCGGGCCATCCGGGTCACCTGGTCGGCGAAGGACGACAGCTGGTCCACCATCGTGTTCACGGTGTTCTTCAGCTTGAGCATCTCGCCGGAGACGTCGACCGTGACCTTCTGCGACAGATCACCGTTGGCGACCGCCGTCGTCACCTGCGCGATGTTCCGCACCTGGCCGGTGAGGTTCCGGAACGCCGTGTTGACGGAGTCCGTCAGGTCCTTCCACGTGCCGGCCGCTCCCGGCACCTGCGCCTGACCGCCCAGCTCACCCTCGACGCCGACCTCCCGGGCCACGCGCGTGACCTCGGCGCCGAACGCGGACAGCTGGTCCACCATCCCGTTGACGGTGTTCTTCAGCTCCAGCATCTCGCCGGCCACATCGACGGTGACCTTCTGCGACAGATCACCGTTGGCCACCGCAGTCGTCACGGCGGCGATGTCCCGCACCTGGGTGGTCAGGTTCCGGAAGACGGTGTTGACGGAGTCCGTGAGGTCCTTCCAGGTCCCCGCCGCGCCCGGCACGTTCGCCTGTCCGCCGAGCTGCCCCTCGGCCCCGACCTCGTTGGCCACGCGCGTGACCTCGTCGGCGAAGATCCGCAGCGTCTCGGTCATCTGGTTGATCGTGTCGGCGAGCTGCGCGACCTCACCGCGCGCCTGCACCGTCACCTTCCGCGACAGGTCACCGTTGGCGACCGCCGTCGTCACCTCCGCGATCCCGCGCACCTGGGCCGTGAGGTTCCCGGCCATGGTGTTCACCGAATCGGTGAGTTCCTTCCACACACCGGCGACCCCGGGCACCTGCGCCTGTCCGCCCAGCGCGCCCTCGGTACCCACCTCACGGGCCACCCGGGTCACCTCGGAGGAGAACGCCGACAGCTGGTCCACCATCGTGTTGACGGTGTTCTTCAGCTCCAGCATCTCGCCGGCCACCTGGACCGTGACCTTCCGGGACAGATCACCCTTGGCGACCGCCGTGGTCACCAGCGCGATGTCCCGCACCTGGGCCGTCAGCCGGTTCGCCATCGTGTTGACGGAGTCCGTGAGGTCCCGCCACGAACCGGACATGCCACGCACGCGTGCCTGCCCGCCCAGCTTGCCCTCGGTGCCCACCTCACTGGCCACACGCGTGACCTCGTCGGTGAACGTCGACAGCTGGTCGACCAGGTTGTTGACCGTCCGCCCGACCTTCAGGAACTCACCGCGCAGCGGATGCCCGTTCCCGTCCGGGGCCTGCGTCCGCAACTCCATACGAGGCGACAGATCACCCTCGGCCACCGCGGACAGCACCCGGCTGACCTCGGAAACCGGCCGCACCAGGTCGTCCACCAGGGCGTTCGAGTTGTCGATCGCCGTAGACCACGAGCCCTCGCAGGCCCCGGTCTCCAACCGCTCCGTCAGCTTGCCCTCACGGCCCACCATCCGCCGCACCCGGGCCAGCTCGCCCGTCAGATGCAGATTGCGGTCGGCCACTTCGTTGAAGACCGCCGCGATCTCGGCCATCACGCCGTCCCCGGACACCGTGAGCCGCTTGCGGAAGTTCCCGTCCCGCATCGACACCAGGGCCGCCATCAGACGGTTCAGGGCCGCCGCATCCACCTCGGTGGTGCCATTGCGCGCTTTGCCCTGGTTACCCGGGGGCCGTTTGCCCTGGTTGCTCGGGGACTGTCCGCCTTTCGCGCGCGTCTTCGTGCCACGCGTCGCTGCGCCAGACTCCACTGTGTCCCTCCCGCAGGGGTCGACCGTCACTGCTGTGCTCGGGTACCGCGCTCGGCGTACCAGTTACTACTGCGTATTCTCTGCCCTGCATATCAGGCTCTTGCCAGAGGGCTGCTGCCCGCCGTACGCCTTGGGCACTCAGCCTGCCCGGACCTTCACAAGAAGCTTGCCCAGTGTTTCACCCCGGCCGAACCAGGCCATAACAGTTCGGCAGCTTCGCACATCGTCCGCACACCCTCCGGACGGAAACACTGCAGACCGGCATCCGAATGGACCGCGAAGGTAAGTAACCTTGCATCCGGCTGTCCAGCCGCGCCGGTCCGTCCGGCCTGGGCGGTGGCACGAAGACGAGCGGGCATCGGAGGGGCGGCCGCACACATGACCACCGGACTGATCCCGGGGGGACAGCCCCCGGACCCCCGGCCGACGGGCAGCCTGCCGCAACAGCGGCGCGAGCCGGTCGGCCACGCAGCCCAGCACGTCGAGAACCGGTCAAGGAGTTCTGTGATCACCGCGCGCGCGGCCGCCAGTTTCGAGCCCGTCGGGCGCTCGGTCGCGAGCGCCCGCTCCTTCGTTCGCGACACCCTCCAGGGCTGGGGCTTCGCCGACATCGTCGACGACGCCGTGGTTCTCACGAGCGAACTGGTGACCAACGCCGTCGTCCACGCCGGCACCTCCGCCGACCTGCTGTGCCTGCGCAGCGACGAGGGCGTGCGCATCGAGGTGGCGGACCGGTATCCCGAGCGCGAGATCCCGCTCCAGGGCATGGCCATCAACATGGGCAGCCCCGACCGCGAGGGCGGCCGCGGCCTGCAGCTCTGCGCGGCCCTGGCCGGCCGTTGGGGCGTCGAGTACACCCCCACGCACAAGACCGTCTGGTTCCAACTCGACCTGCCCGCACGCGCGGTCGGCACCCGAGCGGCCGGTCCTGCCCTCCCCGCCGACCTCCTCCCCCTCGCCGACGGCCGGGTCCGCGTGGCCGTCATCCAGATCGACCGCACCGGCCACATCACCGCCTGGAGCGAGGACGCCGAGGAACTCTTCGGCTACCCGGCCGAGCAGGTCACCGGCAAGCCCCTCACCGACCTCGCGGCCTGGCCGCACACCCCGGGCACGAGCACCGGCATCGCCGAGGCGCTCCAGCTCTCCCGCTGGGAGGGCAGCTACGGCATCCGCGCCGCCACCGGCCGCGTCACCCCGGTCTACGCCTCCCACCTGCGCGTCCGCGACACCGGCGGCGAGCCGTCAACCGTGTGCCTCCTGGTACGGGACCACGAACGGGCAGTTCTGCAGACTCCCCTGCGCGTCGCCGCCTCCGACACCTCCACCACGTCCGAGGGCCAGAGCACCGACCCCTTCGAGGTGTTCATCGGATACCCCGCCCCGGACGACCTGGACGGCCTCCTGCAGCGCACGGTGGAACGCGCGCGTGACATGCTCGACGGCGACTCCGCGTTCCTCCTGCTGGCCACCGACGACGAGACGGAACTCGAAGTTCGCGCCTCCACGGGCCTGCCCTCCGCCCGACAGCGCTTCGCCCGCGTCCCTGTCGAGGCAGGCTCCGGCCGCTACGGGTCCGCCCGTATGCCGGCCGTCCACGACGACCTGACGGCGGTCCCCGGCGCGGTACCGCTGCTGAACGGCACGGGCATGCGCTCGGTCGTCACCGTCCCACTGAAGGTCGAGGGCCGCCTCACCGGCTCCCTGGGCGTCGCCGCAGAGGCCTCCGGCAGATACTCCAACGAGGAAGCCCTGCGCCTCCAGTTCGCCGCAGACCGCATCGCCCTCGCCGTCGAATCGGCCCGCCTGGGTGAACTGGAGCGCCTGCGCCGCGGCTCCCTGAACTTCCTGGTCGAGGCATCCGACCTGCTCGCCGGAACCCTGGACCGCGACCAGACCCTCGCCCTCATGGCCCAGATGACGGTCCCCACCCTCGCCACCTGGTGTGCCGTCTACACGATCGCCCACCAGGCCTCCGAGCCCTACCTCTCCTACGTCCTGCACGAGGACGAGGAACTCATCGACGGCATCAAGTCCCTGCTGTCGAAGGTCCCCCCGCCCGACCCGGTCCCCACCCCCGGCGCCCGCGTCTGGACGGCCCCAGGCGAAGTGGCCCACCAGGCGGCCCTGCGCAGTTCCATGCGCAGCCTCGGCCTCAGCGGCGGCCCCACCCGCCAGGTCACCCCCGGCATCGCCCCGACCCTCGCCACTGCCTCCGCCGTCGGCGGCGAGACGGTCGTCCTCCCTCTGGTCGCCCGCAACCGCGTCATCGGCATGCTGACCCTCGGCAAGCCCACCGACGAACACTTCCGCCAGGAGATCCTGGAACTCGCCGAGGACCTCTCCCGCCGAGCCGCCCTGGCCCTGGACAACGCCCGCCTCTACTCGGAGCGCACGGCGATCAGCCAGTCCCTCCAGCGCAGTCTCCTGCCCCCGGAACTCCCCGTCATCGCAGGCGTCGAGGTCGAGGTCATCTACCGCGCCGCCGGCGAGGGCAACGAGGTCGGCGGTGACTTCTACGACGTCTTCCCCATCAGCGACGGCGCCTACGGCTTCGCCATCGGCGACGTCTGCGGTACGGGCCCGAACGCGGCGGCGGTCACCGGCCTGGCCCGCCACGCCCTGCGCCTCCTGGCCCGCGAGGGCCTCAGCGGCCCGGCGGTCCTGGAACGCCTCAACTCCGCGATCCTCGACGAGGGCGCCCGTAGCCGCTTCCTCACCCTCCTCTACGGCGAGATGCGGCCCCAAGAGGACGGCAGCGCGGAACTGAAAGTCGTCTGCGCGGGTCACCCGCTCCCGCTGCGCCTGCGCCAGGACGGCTCGGTCGAACCGGCAGCCGAACCTCAGCCGCTTCTCGGTGTCATCGAGGACCTGGAGCTCTACGAGCAGACGGTCACTCTCGACCCGGGCGACGTTCTCCTGTGCGTCACCGACGGCGTCACCGAACGCCGCGAAGGCGCACGCATGCTGGGCGACGACGGACTCGCGGACGTCCTCACGACCTGCACGGGCCTGACAGCCGGAGCGGTAGCGGCCCGCATCATGCGCGCGGTGGAACGCTTCGCGTCGGACGCCCCGTCGGACGACATGGCGATCCTGGCCATGCGCGTCCCGGGCCTCCACAAGGACTAGGACATGCGAAAGGCCCCACCCGTGAGGGTGGGGCCTTTTCTGCTGGAGCCCCCAAGCGGAATCGAACCGCTGACCTTCTCCTTACCATGGAGACGCTCTACCGACTGAGCTATAGGGGCCTGTCGCCTTGCGGTTTCCCGCGCGGCAACGGAATAGATCATACCCCGAACAGACCCGTGCTCCCAACCGCGTCAGAAGGCGGGCTGCAGCAGCCCTCCAAGGGCGTTGCAGGCGGACACGATCCGCTGCATGTCCCGTTTGGTCAGCGTCGCGTCGACGGGCAGCGCAAGCGTCTCGTCAGCGGCTCGCTCTGTCTCCGGGAGAGAAACACACCGACGGAATTCGGGCAGCCGATGCACCGGGGTCTTCACCGGCACCCGGCATTCAACTCCCTTGGCCCGCACGGCCCGCGCGAACGCGTCCCGGTCCGGTCGCCCGTTGCCCGGAACTCGCACGACGTACTGCTGGTAGGTGTGCCCGTCACCGTCGTCCGGTGTCCGCACGCCCCTCAGCTTCGCGTCGAGATAGCCGGCACGCTCCCTGCGCTGGGCTATCTCGTCGTACGGCGCCTCGGACTCTCCCTGCTCCAGCACGAGCAGTCCGTGCCGGGCTCCCAGCGTGTGCAACCGCGCGAGGTCGGCGAGCCGTCCAAAGCGGTGCACGACAACCACGGCCGCGGTGCGCGGAGTTACCGCCGCTTCCACAGCGGCGGCGTCGAGGCAGTAGGTGACGGGATCTATGTCGGCGAACACCGGCATCGCCCCGGCCATGGCAACGGCCTCGGCGACCTCGACGTTCCCGAAGGCCGGCACGACGACCTCGTCACCGAGTCCGACTCCGGCGGCCCTGAGCATTGCAGCAGTACCCATGCTTTGGATGCTGAGCGCGCAACGTGAACTTCAAGTGACGCGCAACAAAAAAGGGTTGGTCCCGTAACCGAAGTTACGGGACCAACCCATTCAATGATTGTTCGGCGGCGTCCTACTCTCCCACAGGGTCCCCCCTGCAGTACCATCGGCGCTGAAAGGCTTAGCTTCCGGGTTCGGAATGTAACCGGGCGTTTCCCTAACGCTAAAACCACCGAAACACTATGAAACTGTAAACTGCCGCACCATACCGTGACCTGGCATGGGGCTGTTCGTGGTTTCAGAACCAACACAGTGGACGCGAGCAACTGAGGACAAGCCCTCGGCCTATTAGTACCGGTCAACTCCACACGTTACCGTGCTTCCATATCCGGCCTATCAACC